>NBLN01000013.1 GCA_002084425.1 Desulfobacteraceae bacterium 4572_130
ACTTTTTATTTGCATTTAAAAGAATGTGAATTTAAATTTAATAATAGAACACAAAATTTTGTTAAAAATATTTAGAAAAAAACCGCTCAAGTTGTCTTGAACCTTAATGAGTTATATCTTTCATAGAAAAGGATATGAAGAATTTTATGAACACCATTAATATTAGTTATGGAAAGCTCTTAAAGATGTGTGCATTGGGTTGCAACATTATTTTAAGAATTAAGAGAAGTGGTATGAAATAACAAATGATTTTTATGTAACAAAAAATTAGCCCGGGGAATTTAGAATAAAAAAAAGTAAGAATAACTTATAGCTTTTTGAGTTGATATTTATAATTTTTTCTTGGACAAATAAAGAGCAAGTTTTGTTTATAGGCATTTATAAATATTTTCTAGATTAAAAATTAGAAAAAAGTATTTTATTTTTTTAAAGTATTTTTATAAAAAATGCGTTTATGTAAAGCTCTCAAATAATATATAAATTATTTTAACTTAATTTCTAGCCATCAATTCTAGGCATCAATAGTTTTTTTACTATCAAGTCCAAAGGCGGTGTGGAGAGTTCTTACTGCAAGTTCAGCATATTTAGCTTTTATAACACATGAAATTCTTATTTCCGATGTACTTATAAGTCTTATATTAATGTTTTCAGATGCAAGAGCTTTAAACATTGTCGCTGCAACACCTGAATGGCTTTTCATTCCTATTCCAATAACAGATACCTTGGCAATATTATCTGCTGTTAGAATTTCTGTTGCTCCAATTTCTTTACATACTTTCTCAGATATTTCCTTTGCTTTTTTAAAATCATAGGTTGGAACAGTAAATGTTAAATCTGTTCTTCCATCTGATCTAGTATTTTGAATAATCATATCAACCATGATTTTTGCATCTGCAAGGGGTGTAAATATCTTGGCTGAAATACCTGGATGATCAGGAACTTTTTTAAGTGTGATTCTTGTTTCATTTTTATCACAGGTAACTCCTGATATAACTACACTTTCCATGTAAGAGCTTTCATTGACAATCATTGTTCCCTTCTCCTCGTTAAATGACGATTTTACATGAATTGGCACATTAAATTTTTTTGCAAATTCAACAGATCGAATTTGTAAAACTTTAGCTCCCAGAACTGACATTTCAAGCATTTCTTCATAGGATATTGTGTCAATTTTTTTTGCTTTATTACATATTCTTGGGTCTGTGGTATAAACTCCATTTACATCTGTATATATTTCACATATATCAGCATTAACAGCATATGCAATAGCAACGGCTGAAGTATCAGAACCTCCCCTGCCAAGTGTTGTTATATCACCATTTAAAGTATTGCCCTGAAATCCTGCTATAACAACAATATTTTTTTTATTTAATAATCTTTTTATTCTATCTGCCTTAATATCTATAATTCGTGCCTTTCCTGAACTTTCATCAGTAATAATACCTGCTTGAAAACCAAGAAGTGATTTTGCAGGATATCCCATATCTTTAAGGGTCATGGCAAGCAAAGCTGCTGTTGTTTGTTCTCCTGTAGCAAGAAGAACATCAAGCTCTCTGTTACTGGGAGATTTTGCAGCTTTTCTGGCCATGGAAATTAAATGATCTGTAATGCCTGCCATAGCAGAAAGAACAACTACAATATCATTTTTATTGTCATAAGCTTTTGCAACTTTTAGGGCAACATTTTTAATATGGTCAATATCAGCAACCGAAGAGCCACCATATTTTTGTACTTTTAGTGCCATAATTTCTCCTATAAAATTATCAACTATTCTTAAGAATTTTTAATAAATTAAGACCTTTGAGCCCAGATGCAAATATTGATATTTCCCTGTTAAAATTATTTTTTATTATAAAATTAATTATAAGATCAAAACACATAAAATTTTTATTAATTATTTCAGGCCACTCAATAATAATTACAGAATCAGAAGTAATAATTTCTTCAAACCCAATATGTTCCAATTCTTCACTTGTGTTAATACGATATAAATCCATGTGGCATAAATTTACTCTTCCTGGATATTCATTAATAATATTATATGTTGGACTTGTTACATAATATTTACTAGAAACATCTAATCCCTTTGCAATGCCCTGCACAAATGTTGTTTTACCAGCTCCAAGGTCTCCTGACAAAGCAATGGATATTTTAGATGATATAATGGAACCGATTTTTTTGCCAAGCTCTTTTGTCTTATTATCTGATTTAGTAGTCATCTTAATTTTCATTTTAAAATATTATTTATTGCTCTAGGAATAGTATTTATCATATCTGATGCTAGAAAACCAAAGCTTCCTATCGTTTTGGCAAGAATATCACCGCACATACCATGTATATAAACTCCTGCAATGGCAGCATTTAAACAGGAAAAATTCTGGGCTATAAGACTTGCAATTATGCCGGTAAGAACATCTCCCATTCCTCCGGAAGCCATACCAGAATTTCCCCAGGTACAAATAAATATTTTGTTATCTGGAAGGGCAATAATAGTTTGAGCTCCCTTAAGCACAACAATTACATTAAATTTTGCTGCAAATTCTCTTGCTGACTCAGTTCTATTTTCCTGAATTTGTTTTATTGATTTATTACTGAGCCTTGCCATTTCTCCGGGATGGGGAGTTAAAATAACAGGTGCTTTTCTTTTTTTTAATATTTCAGGTTTGCCTGCAATTAAATTTAATGCATCAGCATCAATAATGATAGGAATTTCAATGTTTTCAATGAGTTTTTGTACAAGTTTTTTTGTACTTTTTTCTGTTCCCAGCCCAGGTCCTAAAGCAAGAACATTTTTTTTAATAATAAATTTTTGAATTTTATTAAAAGCTATATCTGACAGATATCCTTTTTTTTCTTCAGGTAAAGGCAATGTCATTGTTTCTATAACTTGTGGTTCTAAAGTAGAATTAAGACTTTTGGGAATTCCAAGTGTTACAAGACCTGCTCCACATGCCATGGCAGCATTACAGGTAAGTGCTGCTGCTCCTGTTTTTCCAATGGAGCCTGCAATAACAAAAAGGTGTCCAAAATCTCCCTTATGAGACTGTGAATTTCGTGGGACAAACAAAAGTTTTATCATTTTTTTATCCAGGAGATGAACTAAGGGCGGGGTATTTTTAACAATAAATCCTGGAATACCAATATTTATTATTTTAAGTTTTCCTGTGAATTCATTGCCAGGATATAAAATATGTCCTATTTTTGCAAAGGCAAAAGTTGCAGTAGAATTTGCTTTTATACATACTCCCAGGGGTTTTCCTGTATTTGCATTAAGACCAGATGGAATATCTATACTAAATATTGGATTAGAAGAAGAATTACAAGTTTCAATAACATCTCTAAAAAATCCTCTTACATCAGAGTTTAAGCCTGTTCCAAGTATTGCATCAACAAAAATATTATAATGAAGAATTTTGTTTTTATATTTTAAAAAAGTATCTTTATCAGGAATTTCTTTAATATAACCAAGTTTTGTTTTTTCACAGAGTTTTTCTAGAAGAGTTAGGTTGGTTTTGGCATCCCCCTTAATTTTTCCCCTTTCACAAAGAATAAAAATTCCTGTTTTAACTTTTTTTTCAATTAAATATCTGGCAATAACAAAACCATCCCCTCCATTATTTCCTCTGCCTGCAAGAATACATACTTTTTTTAAAGCAATTTCTGGGAACAAATCAACCAGCATGTCAAAGGCACCTCTTCCTGCATTCTCCATTAAAATCTCACCTGCCATGCCAAAGGATTTAATGGTTTTATTATCAATTTTTTGCATTTCTTTTGCTGTTACAAGGTACATGATAGATATAACACCTTTGAAATTAAGAATTAAAAATATAAGTGGTTGATATAAAAGCAGTTAAAGATTTGAGATAAATTAATTTTTAAAATAGTTTGATATTATCAAAACTGGTTTGAAAAGTAAAAATAATGTCTAAATTATCCTTATAAATAGATCTAATAAAAATTAGGTGATGGATTTAGTGAATGAGGATATAGTTGACTGAATATAATAAAGAATGATATATATCTAATAGTGTTCTAAAAATTCTTAAGTATTTTGTTCTAGTATTTCTTCAAGACCTCCTTATTATTTAAAAAATCAAGATGTAACGGGGTGTAGCGCAGTCTGGTAGCGCACTTGTCTGGGGGACAAGTGGTCGCTGGTTCAAATCCAGCCACTCCGACCAATAAACTTAAAAGGTTGCGATTAATTCGCAACCTTTTTTTTATGCAAAGAATAAAGAATAGAAATGGGTAACGAATTAGGTCATGAAAATGATTGGTTTGTAACGAAAAAAAACTTCCTTATTTTTTTTAGAAAGAGGGTGCTTAACAAACCCTTTTTTTATAAATTTTATCATCAACTTCGTTGATTTTTACAGTTGGGTCACCCAATTATATAAATAACAGCGAAATAAAAAGGAATGCTTTGATACTAAAACACAAGATTTTTGTAGTAATATAAAGGATTTTTATACAAAAATAGGATTTGATATTTGTCTGGGGACAATCAGACCAGCTTTCAGAATTTTTGATTATGGATTTTGGTTACTGATTTATACTTTTTTTAGTTTTTCTTTTTTAATAAAAGATACTAATAAATTTTTGCTACCCAGATATTTCCTTTAAGGAATATATGTGGCGCAAGCATTTTCTGATTCCCAGGCAGATACTTTTGAAACTTTTATATTGGGATCTGTATTACTTAAGAATATTTTAAGTTGCTTTGCAATATATATGGCAATTTGTTCAGAAGATGGTTGAATATTTTTAAATTCCTTAATTTCATTCAGATATTTATGATCAAAGGTCTTTATTATTTTTTTTACAGCTTTTTTTATAATTCCAAAATCAATAAGTACACCTGCTTGATTAAGTTCATTGCCTAGAATACAAACTTCAATATTCCAATTATGTCCATGTAGATTTTCACATTTTTCTCCTACCATAGTAAGGTTGTGAGCTGCAGCAAATCTATTTTTTACTTTTAATTCAAACATTCCATCCCCATTTTTTATGCCATTGCAAAAATTTTATGTAAATTTATAAAAAAAAAAATATATACTCTAACAGGGCATTGTTAATTTAATATGGTTTTTAAATTATAACAATTTGTTTTTATTCGATAATAAGAGCTTAAATCTATACAAGATTAGCAATGCCCATTTTTATTAATATCATATATGGCACTGAAAAATAATGCCCCTAATAATTGTATGCTGACAGCATAGCTTTTAAAGTTTGTTTTGGAGTAGTAGATCAGGCTATGCAATTATTATAAGCTTAATCTATATAAATTACATTATAGGGTTAATAGAAACAATTAATTTGTCTAATAAAAAAGACTCACCAAGATTGCTCCATTAAATTAGAATATTTTGCTTTCTATAGTTTTGTATTGCCTTGCCCTGTTCTTGTATCCTTAATTTTATACCCTTTGTGTTATGATGTTGAAATATAAAAACTATTTTAATAATTTATTTTACAGCATCTTTTAGGGCTTTTCCTGCAATAAATTTGGGAGCATTTTTAGCTTTTATTTGTATTTTTTTACCAGTTTGAGGATTTATTCCTATTCTTTGTTTTCTTCTAACTATTTTAAATGTTCCAAACCCAACAAACCTGCATTCTTCATTTTTTTTCAAAGTTTTTGTAATACTTTGAAAAACACAATCTACTGCTAATTTTGCATTTTTTTTAGTCCCTAAAACTTTCGCCACCTCATTAATTAAATCGCTTTTATTCATTTTATTTTATCTCCTATTAAATTATTTTTTTACTTTATGTTATTTCGTTTACACAAAATCATACTTTAATTCAATTGATTTATTAAAAATAAAATATTTTTTTGGTAACTATATTTTAATAAATTTATAGAAAAATCCCCCATAAAAAATTTTTCTACAATATAAAGTATTAATGATTTTTACTATGCGCAATATATTGCAATGTGTTATTTATGAATGCATATTTTGATATCTATATAAAAAAATAGTTCAAATATATTTCTTTATGCTATAATAATAAAAATTTTTATCTAATGATTAGCTCTATTCCCAGATTCCCAGATTCCCAGATTCCCAGATTCCCAGATTCCCAGATTCCCAGATTCCCAGATCCTTATGAATGAATAAAAACTTTTCACAGCGCTTAATCCTATAGTACAATTTATAATTTTGTAATACTATATAGTATATACTCATCCAAAAATTGTTTGCAAAAAATAAAAGTAAAAAAATTAATTATAACAAACATTTTAAAAATAGAATTCGTGCAAACTATTTGTGAAATAGTATATATAAATTATATATTATGCCATAACTATATTTTATAAATAAGGTTCTAGGGTTAATAAATTACAAGGTGTGTATTTATGAAATCTAAGAAAAATATAATTTTTATAGATTTATACAATGCTATTTTGTTTGATCTTGATGGTGTTGTTACAAAAACAGCAAGTATTCATGCAAATGCATGGAAAATGCTTTTTGATGAGTATTTACAAAAAAATACTAGTACTCAAAACTATATTCCTTTTGATATTAAAAAAGATTATAATAAGTATATAGATGGAAAACCGCGTTATAAAGCAATCCAGGATTTTATTGTTTCACGAAATATTAATATTGAATATGGATTTATTGATGACGCTTCTAATAAAGAAACTATTTGTGGGCTTTGTAATAGAAAAAATGATTTTTTTTTAAATCTTCTAGAAAAAAATGGGGTGGAAGTTTATCAATCAACTATTAATTTTATTCTTGAGATAAGGAAAAAAGGGCTTAAAACAGCTATTGTAAGTTCAAGTAAGAATTGTGCTAGAATTCTTAAAATAGCAAATATTACTGATTTGTTTGATGCTAAAGTAGATGGTATCTCTTCTGAAAAACTTAATATTAAAGGAAAGCCTGAACCTTATATTTTTCTAGAGGCGGCTAAAAAATTAAATGTAAGTGTAAAAAAGTGCATAGTAGTAGAAGATGCTGTTGTTGGTGTTGAAGCTGGGAAAAAAGGGAAATTTGGACTTGTCATTGGGGTTGATCGAGCAAAGCAAAGAAAAATGCTTAAACAAAAAGGAGCACATATAGTAGTTAATGATTTATCAGAGATTAACATGGTTGGAAAAACAAAAAATCTTCCCCATGCTCTTAATTCTTTTAATAAAGTTATTAATTTAATAGAAAATAAAGAGGTTATGATATTTTTAAATTATAATGTCATCATATCTTCTGTTGTTTCTGGTTCTCAAAAACCTTTAATCTCTCAAAATATGAAAAAAATACTTACTATCTTTGCAAAAAAATATACAGTTTGTATTTTTATTGAAGAAAAATTTAAACATATAAAAAAAATTATACCAACTAATAATATCCATTATATAAAGGATTATAATAGAGATGTTTTATGGATTCTGGAAAAATTAAATATTAAAAGCCAATGTATTTTTCCTATTTATATAGGAGATGGTATAAGAGATGAAAGTATTTTTAAAAAAATTATTCAAAATGGTGTTAGTATTATAACTAATAATAAATTAGAATTTTCAAAAGCTTTATTTAGACTAAACTCTGGAAAACAGGTTGAGCAATTTCTTTTAAAACTTATACATGCACTTAATAATGGAATTGGCTGGAGCCATATCTATGGAAATTTTTCTCCTGAAAAAGAAGGAATTAGAGAATCTCTTTGTGCCCTGGGAAATGGTTATTTTGTTACAAGAGGAGCAGCACCTGAAGCAGAGACAAGAAAAACAAAGTCTATAACAGAATGTAATATTCATTATCCAGGTACTTATCTTGCTGGAGGATATAATCGTGTTAAAACAAAACTTAATAACAAAATTATTGAAAATGAAGATCTAGTTAATATGCCAAACTGGCTTTGTCTTAAATTTCGTATTTTAGATGGAGATTGGTTTCAGTTAAAAGATGTAAAAATTCTTTTTTATAAACAGTCATTAGATATTAAAAAAGGAGTACTTAATCGTACCATACGCTTTAGAGATAAAAAAAATAGGCATACAATAATTCTTCAAAAATCATTTGTTCATGCACAGGAAAAACATAATGCTGGTTTAATGACTTTTATTACTCCATTAAACTGGAAAGGTAGAATAGAAATATGTTCTGCCATTGATGGAAGAGTAAGAAATCTAGGAGTTAAGCGTTATTATAAATTAAATAATAAACATCTTGAACAAGTTGAATCCAGACATATTGATAAAAAAAGCATGATTTTAAAAATGCAAACAAATCAGTCACGTATAGATATAGCAATAGGAGCAAGAACGGAAATATTTTTAGAAAATAGAATTGTTGCACTTAAATCTGTGCAAATCCAGGAATCTGATTATATTGCCCAAAATTTTACAATAAATATAGGTAAAGGAGAAACTCTTGGTATAGAAAAACTTATTTGTTTATATACATCTAGAGATACTGGCATATCTGAGAGTTTTCTTGAAGTAGAAAAAACAATTATAAAAGATTTTACTAGGTTTTCCTATTTATTAAAATCTCATATTACTGCATGGGAACTTTTATGGCGTAAATTTGACTGTAGATTAGAGTTAAACAATATTGACACTGATATTACTCAAAACATACAAAAAACTATTAGATTGTATATTTTTCATCTGTTACAAAGTTTTTCTATGCATTCATTAGATATTGATGTTGGAATGCCAGCACGGGGTTGGCATGGTGAAGCTTACCGAGGGCATATTTTCTGGGATGAAATAATTATTTTTCCTTTTCTAAATTACAGAGCACCGCAAATTACAAAAACTCTGCTAATGTATCGCTATCGTCGTCTTAAAGAAGCAACTCGTGCAGCAAAAAAAATAGGTTGTAATGGTGCAATGTACCCCTGGCAAAGTGGAAGTAGCGGGAGAGAGGAGACTCAAAAGATGCATCTTAATCCTGAATCAGGTCGTTGGCTTCCGGACAACACTTATCTCCAACGCCATGTAAATACTGCTATTGTTTATAATATCTGGCAATATCATCAAATATCTGGAGATCTAGAATTTTTATCCTTTTATGGAGGCGAAATTATAATAGAAATTGCCAGATTTTGGGCAAGTCTGGCAAAATATAATAAAAAAAATGACAGATATGAAATATTACAAGTAATGGGGCCAGATGAGTATCATGATAAATATCCCTTAAAAAATAATCCGGGTATAGACAATAATGCCTATACTAATATGATGGTAGCTTTTGTTATGGATCAAGCCCTTAAACTACGCTATGTTATTCCTGAACAGGATTGGGAAGCTCTAAAAAAAAAACTTGATTTACTAGAGATAGAGCTTGAAAAATGGAGGGAAATGAGTTGCAAAATGAAAATAATATTTCATAAAGATAAAGATAACAATGAAATTATCAGTCAATTTGAAGAATACGAAAATTTAAAAGAATTTGATTGGGAAAATTATAAAAATAAGCATAAAAATATCCAGCGATTAGATAGAATTTTAGAAAAAGAAAATAATAGTTCTAATAATTATAAAATATGTAAACAAGCAGATGTTTTAATGCTTTTTTATCTTTTTAGTGACAAACAACTAAAAAAAATTTTTCATCGTCTGGGTTATAATTTTGATCGTAATACTATACCTGAAAATATAAAATATTATCTTAATAGAACTTCTAATGGTTCATCCCTTGCTTGGGCTATTCATGCTTGGATTGAAACAAAACGAAATAAATTAAATTCTTGGAAATTATTTAAAAAAGCACTTAAAACAGATATTGATGATATTCAAGAAGGGACTACAATGGAAGGTATCCATCTGGCAGCCATGGCAGGATGTATTGATATACTTCAAAGAAGCTATACTGGATTGGAAGCACGAAGTAATATACTTATTATAAATCCTTTATTTCCCCAATTTGTAAAAAAAGTTTGCTTTCATATTAGATATAGAAAGCACTGGCTTGATCTAGATATTAGTCAAAACAGAGTTAAAATTAAAAGTTTAACCCCTGAAACAAAACCTATTACAATAATGATTAAAGATGAAATCATTAATTTATATCCTGGGCAATCAATAGATATGAATATTTAATAGTATCATCAAAATGTGTAACCCTTTACACCGCAAAAGAACTAAATTTCAGGGAAAAGGGCTTTATATTTATGTGCCTTTTATTATTTTCCTATTTTTAGTTTATAATTTAAGGAATAAACAAAAAATTTAATCTAAAAACAAGAATAAATATGAATAAAATAAATCAACAAAAAAATCGCATTATTGTAGTTTCGAATAGACTGCCTATAAGTTTGAAAAAAAATAAAGATGGGAAAATAGAAATAAAAAGAGGGGCAGGAGGATTAATAACAGCAATGGTGCCAATATTAAAAAATAAAAATGGGATTTGGATAGGCTGCTTAGGTGATGCAGAAAAAAAAGATATTAATGATAATCTACTAGTAAAAATAAAATCAATTCAACTTGGGTATTCTATTAAATCAGTTATGCTTGACCAGGAAGATTTTGAAAATTATTATGAAGGTTTTTCAAATTCAATTTTATGGCCTCTTTTTCATGATTTTATTGATAAATGCAATTTTTCTCTAGAATATTGGAGGGGCTATCAAAAGATTAATAAAAATTTTGCATTAACTGTTTATAATAAATCAAAACCCCTAGATTTTATCTGGGTACATGATTATCAATTAATACTTGTTGGATCAGAGCTTAGAAAGATGAAATCCATAAACTCAATAGGTTTCTTCCTTCATATTCCCTTTCCAAGTATTGATATTTTTATGCAATGTCCATGGTATCTTGAAATTATTTTTGCTCTGTTGGAATATGATCTTCTAGGTTTTCATACAATTGAATACAAACGTAATTTTATTGAATGTATTAATAGTTTACATACTAAAATTGATATTAAAAAAGAGTTTGATAAAAATATAAGTCAATTTAAAATTAACAATAGAATAGTAAAGATTGGAGTATTTCCTATTAGTATTGATTATAATGAATTTTCTATTCCAGCTCAAAATATAAAAGCTTGTAAAATAAATGATAAATTTCCCGGCACTAAAAAAATACTGGGAGTTGATCGTCTGGATTATACAAAAGGTATTCCTGAAAAATTAAAAATTTTTAAAAAATTTTTAACACTTTTTCCTGACTTACATGAAAAAATACATTTTGTTCAGGTAGTAGTACCAAGTCGTAACAAAATTCAAGATTATGCCAAGATAAAATTTGAAATAGAAAATCTTGTAAAAGAAATTAATAATATGTTTAGGAAGGGGAATTGGGTACCTGTTCAATATATATTTCAAAATCTGGATAGAGATGAACTTATACCACTATATAAAACATGTGATATTCTTATTATTACTTCATTAAAAGATGGTATGAATCTTGTAGCAAAAGAGTATTGTGCATGCAATGTTGATGAACAGGGAGTTTTAATATTAAGTGAATTTACAGGTGTTGTTCATCAATTTTATAAAGATGTGATTTTAATAAATCCATATAATATAAAAGATGCTGCTATAAAAATTCATAATGCATTTAATATGACAATAGAAGAAAAAAAACAGCGAATGCAGAATTTGCAGGAAAATGTTAAAGAGCAAGATGTTTTTTGGTGGGCAGATTCTTTTTTAAATGCTTTTTTTGATAAAGATAAAATATAAAATTTCCCATGAGTAAAAAATGCTAGTGCTGAAATTTAAGAAAAACTTCTTTTTTAGAAAATTATTTAAAAATTAATAAGATTAAAAAAAAATAACAAAAACCATTAAATGACAAAATATAATATTGAAAATTTAGCTGGCCAAAGACTTATGGCAGGCTTTAATGGTACAAGCTTAAATAATGATATTAAAGAATTGATTAAGGATTTTAAAATAGGAGGCTTAATTCTTTTTTCCAGAAATATTGAATCCCCTAAACAAATAAAAAATCTTTGTTTGTCAATTCAGGAATATGCAGCTTATTCTGATATTCCTCCTGTTTTTATCTCCATTGATCAAGAAGGCGGTGAAGTTGCAAGGCTTAAAAATCCATTTGTTAAATCTTTTCCAGGAAATCCAGGAATAAAAAATAAAAAACATGCAATTGATTTTGCAAAAACAACTGCTCAACTGCTTAAAAATGTTCATATAAATATGAATATGGCACCTGTTATGGACTATGTACCAATGGGATTTAACAGTATAATGAAAAATAGAGTTTTTAAAGGTACGCCTAAAAAAATAGCAGAGCTTGGGTGTTATGTTATTAATGAAATGCAAAAACATAAAGTTATGGCCTGTGCAAAACATTTTCCTGGAATAGGAAGGACTGAACTTGATTCCCATATTGATAGGCCAGTACTTATGAAAAATTTTGAAATTTTGGAAAAAACAGATTTTATACCATTTATAGCTGCAAAAAACTCAAATGTTTCAGCAATTATGCTGTCCCATATATTATATCCTGAACTTGATGAAAAATGGAGTGCAAGCTTATCACCCAAAATTGCAAATAATCTTTTAAGGCAAAAAATTGGGTATAAGGGACTTATTATAACAGATGACCTTGATATGAAAGCTGTTAAACATGATATAAAAACATGTATAAAACAAATTATTAGAGCAGAAATTGATATTGCGCTTATATGCCATAAAGGCCCTCCTGGAATTAAAAAGGCATTTCAGAAAATATCCCAACTTTTTTCTGATAATAAAGAGTTGTTTTTAAAGGGTATAGAATCTTTTAAAAGGATTATAAAGGCAAAAGAAAAATATTTGATAGTATCATAAAATATTTAAATTATGTTAAAACTGCCATAAAGCAGATCCGGTTTTTGATTTGCCTCATAAAAAAACATGAAAGTTAATCTAGGAAAATTTTTATGATGTCATCAAGGTTGTATTGTGGGAAATTATGAAAATCCTTCACACATCAGATTGGCATATTGGACGCTCCTTATATGGGCGAAAACGCTATGATGAATTTTCAACATTTTTAAACTGGCTTATAGAGTTTATAAAAAATGAAAATATAGATGTATTGCTGGTTGCCGGAGATATTTTTGATAACACCACACCAAGCAACCGTGCCCAACAACTTTATTATCAGTTTTTATGCAGGGTTTCTGCATCTTGCTGTAATGATATAGTTATAATTGCTGGAAACCATGATTCCCCTTCTTTTTTAAATGCTCCCAAAGAACTTTTGCGGGCTTTAAATGTTCATATTGTTGGCTCAATTTCAGAAAATTTAGAAGATCAAGTCATTGTAATTAATGATTTAAAAAGTAAGAATTATGATTTAAAGAATAAAGAAAAAACTGAAATAAACCCAAAATCATCAATTAAAAATTTCCAATCAAAAATTAAAACTCCTCAATCTGCAATCATATGTGCAGTTCCCTATTTGCGGGATCGAGATATTCGTATTGCTGAAGTCGGCGAAAGTCTGGAAGATAAAAAAATCAAATTAGTTAAGGGAATAAAAAATCACTATGCAAAAGTTTGTGAAATTGCCCAGAAAAAACAAAAAAAATTATTAAATTCTCAATTAAAAATCCTCAATCAAAAATCCTCGAACCAACAATCAACCAATGAAAAATTAATTGTTAAAAATCTCCAATCAAAAATTCCAATTATTGCAATGGGACATCTTTTTGCTGCTGGGGGCAAAACAATTGATAAAGATGGTGTAAGGGAGCTTTATGTTGGCTCCCTTGCTTATTTGGGTATAGATGTTTTTCCTGAGTGTATAGATTATCTGGCATTGGGACATCTTCATGTTCCCCAAAAAGTTGGTAAATTAAATCATATTCGCTATTCTGGTTCACCTATACCCATGGGATATGGAGAAGCAGCTCAAGAAAAAAGTGTTGTAATCATTGATTTTAAAAATTTTGACAATCCTGATTTTTCAAATACAAATCAAAAATCTTCAATTAAAAATTCTCAATTAAAAATTTCTAATCACCAATTAGAAATCACACTTCATAAAGTTCCATGTTTTCAACCATTGGAAAGAATATCCGGGGAAATTAATGAAATTACACAAAGAATTGCTCAATTAAAAGAAAACAAAAGTAATGCATGGTTGGAAATTGAATATACTGGAGCAAAGATTGCCAGCAATCTTAAGGAACTTATTGATGAGAAAGTTACAAATACTGATATGGAAGTTTCCAGAATAAAAAATAAGCGTATTATTGAACAAGTGCTGGGGCAGACTTTTGAAAATAAAACTCTTGATGATCTAGATGTAAATGATGTTTTTATTCGTTTGCTTAATGCCCATAATGTGCTAGACCATGAACGCCTGGAACTTTTGAATTCCTACCAGGAAACAATTAAGATTCTATATGAAGAATAAAAAAAATTATGTGAAAAATTAATTTTAGCAAGAAACATAGCTGATTTAACAAATGAAAATTCTTAAGCTTAGATTTAAAAATTTAAACTCACTTTATGGTGAATTCTTTATTGATTTTACAAGTCCTGAATATGTTTCCAATGGAATATTTGCTATTACAGGAACTACAGGAGCTGGAAAATCAACCATTCTTGATGCCATTTGCCTTGCCCTTTATGGCAGAACTCCACGATTAAAATTTATTACTAAAACCAGTAATGAAATCATGTCCCGCCAAACTGGAGAATGTTTTGCTGAAGTAATTTTTCAGACACAGGTGGGAAAATTTCAATGCCATTGGAGCCAACATAGAGCTCATAAAAAAGCTAATGGCAAGCTTTCCCATGCAAAGCATGAAATATCAAATGCCGTTAATGGTGAAATCCTGGAATCAAAAAAACGAAATGTTGCAAATATAGTTGAGAAAAAAACTTCTATGGATTTTGGTAGATTTACCCGTTCTATGCTTTTGGCACAAGGTGGATTTGCAGCTTTTCTTCAGGCAGTTCCAGATGAAAGATCTCCAATTCTTGAACAAATTACTGGAACAGAAATTTATAGTGAAATTTCAAAGCAGGTTCATGAAAAAAAGCAGGAACAATATAAAAAACTTGAATTACTAAGAGCTGAAACAATTGGAATAAAAATTTTGGAAAATGATGAAGAAATTTTACTAAATCAGGAACTTTTTAATCAGGAAGAATTTGAAAAAAAACTTGTTATTGAAAATGATAAAATAAGCAGCTCAATTCTCTGGCTGGAAAAAATTGATATTTTAAAAAATGAAATTTCTAAAATTAAAAAACAATCAGAAAAGCTAGCAATTAAAGAAAAAGCATTTAAAACAAACAAGATAAAATTAGAAAAAGCTTTAAAAGCCTTTGAGCTTAAAGGTGAATATGCAACTCTATTTTCAAAAAAAAATGAGCAAAAAACTGATTTAGACATTTGGGAAACATATAAAAATAAAATTCCAAATTTAAAAAGTAATTTAGATGAAAAAAAAGCTAATCTTAAAAAAGCTATAAATGCTTTAATTAAAGCTAAAAAAGAACAAAAAGATGAAATAACAGTAATAAAAAAAGTAAGAGAACTTGATCTTTATATATCAGAAAAAACTTCTAATTTAAAAATAGCTGAAAAAGAATGGCAGAAAATTAAAGATCAAATTTTACAAAAAAGTGATGAGCAAAAAAGAATAAAATTCAATGAACAAATTACAATCAAAGAACTTTTAAAATTAAATGATTATTTATCTGCAAATAAAAATAATAGTTTACTTATTACAGAACTTACAGGAATTAATGAGCAAATTAAAACCTTAAACACTTTAAATAATAATATTTTAGCAATAAATCATCAAATTTCAGAATTTAAAAATCAGGCAGAAACACACAATAAAAAATATGAAAACCAAAGGGAATTATGCAAAAATTCTAGAAAAAAATATGATACAGCAAACAAAAAAATATTAGAAACAAACCAAATTATTGCAAAGATTTTAAAAAATCGTACGCTTCAAGAATACAGAACTGAATATAATTCTTATTTACGGGAAAGGGAATATTTAAGAAAAATAGCAAGTCTTGAACAGGAACGAAAAAAATTAAAGCCTGGCAAGGCATGTCCCTTATGCGGTTCTTTAAATCATCCCTTTGTTATAGATAATATTTCTGAAATTGATAAAACTGAAGAAAAAATAAATAAATTATCAAATCTTATTACTAGAATAGAACAATTAGAAACAGCCTTGAAAAAATATGAATCTATAGAAAAAACAGCAGCTTCTTCCTTAACCAGAGCTGAAAACCAACTGAGTCAGGATTTACATAAAAAAGAGAATATAAATTCTAATATTATTCGTCTGGAAAATGAATTAAAAAAAGAATCAGAAAAATATAATAAATTAAAAAAATCTGTTTTTTTAAAATTGAAACCTTTTAATATAATAAAAATTCCAGAATTTAAATCTCAAGATTTTAAATCTATTTTAGAAAACCTTAAAATAAGATCGGAAACGTGGCAAAAATATCAGATTCAGAAAATTAAAATTGAAAAAAAGAAAGATAATATAACATCTAAAATAAAAGTTCTTAATGATAATTTAGAAACTCTTAATGAATCTTTAAATGAAAAACAAAGTGTTTTAGATAGATATAAACAAGACTCTCATAATCTGGATAGTAAACGAAAAAAAATATATAAAGATAAAAATCCAGATATGGAAGAAGAAAGATTAGACAAATTGGTAGGTGAATCTGAAAAAAATGAAAAAATTGCAAGGGCAAATAAAGATATAGCAAGCCAGCAGTTAAATGAATTAAACATTCGCATAACTTCCCTTATAGAAAATATAAAAAAAAGAGAAAAAGAACTCGGGGCTCTTGAGTTATTTTTTAAAAAAAGTCTTGAAAAAAAAGGTTTTAAAAATGAATCTGTCTTTATTTCATTGAGATTGTCCCTTGATGAACAAAATAAATTAAGTAAAGAAGCTGAACAACTTGATAAAGAAAAATTTGATATTGCAATGCGGAAAAAAGACAAGGAGACTAGCCTTGCAAATGAAATAAGCAAAAAAATTACTAAAACCTGTGTTAATGATTTAAAAAAAGAACAAATTCTAAAAAGAAATGCAATTAAAGCTATTTCACAGGAAATGGGTGCAATCAAACAAAGACTTGATGATAATGCAAAGGCAGAAAAAAAGTATAAAAAACAAAAAAAATTAATTGATGCCCAAAAAAAAGAATGCACAAAATGGGATGGTTTGCATTTATTAATTGGTTCTGCTGATGGAAAAAAATACAGAAATTTTGCTCAAGGGTTAACTTTTGAATTAATGGTATCTCATGCAAATAAACAACTTGCAAAAATGACAGATCGTTATTTACTTATACGAGATGAAAAACAGCCCCTGGAATTAAATATAGTAGATAATTATCAGGCAGGTGAAATCAGAACAACAAAAAATCTTTCAGGCGGAGAAAGTTTTATTGTGAGTTTATCCCTTGCCCTGGGGTTATCAAATATGGCAAGCCGTAATGTTTCTGTTGATTCACTTTTTCTTGATGAGGGTTTTGGAACTCTAGATGAAGATGCCCTGGAAACTGCCTTGGAAACTCTTTCAGGATTGCATCAAAATGGAAAGCTCATCGGCATTATTTCCCATGTGCCAGCTATTAGGGAACGAATCAGCACTCAAATAAATGTCAAGCAAATATCTGGTGGCAAAAGTTGTATTAAAGGACCCGGGTGTAGTTCAAAATGATTAAATTCTAAACTGAAACCTAATAAAAACACTAGAAATCACGAAAAAATATAAAACCCTTTTCTGATATTTTATGTTTTTCATAGTTAAAATATAAACACAGACTTTTTATAACATATGATTTTTTTAAGCGTATTAAAAAATTGTATAAATAGATTTATCAATAAAATATGAGAAATTGATAGATAATTTAAATTTTTTTTTGTTGAGATATTAATTAGCCATAATTAAATAAGTGCTGATAAACTTTTAATTATACTCTAAAAGGTGATAAATTTCGATTTTTTAAAAATTTAGAATTTATGATTGAGTAAGGCATCAAGGTCTTTTTTATATAAAGTAACAACTGAAAATATCACTAAAAAAAATAGTTTAACTGCTTATCTAAATCACTGATTGTTATAATTGTCAGTATAATACTCCGTTGCTTGGGCTGGAATTATTGATTAGAAATTGGTGTAGAATAATCAAAAGATTTGCAAAAATTATAAAATAAACATATTTTAGTTTTTATCATTAATGCCGATAAGTTAAGTTATAGATATTTCCCTTCTGGGAAAATAACAAAAAAGAGGTATAAAATGGAAATTACAAATCCTAAAACAAATCTTATTAATCAGACATATAGTTCAAAAACAAGTGATAAAATTAAAAAAGAAAATTCTAATATTAAAGAAGAAACTGGCCAAAGGGATAGTGATAAGGTAAATCTTTCTAATAGGACAAAGGATATTCAAAAAATTTTTACAGCCATGGATAATAATGTAGAAAATAAAGAAAGAGCTACCCGCATAGCAAATATTAAAGAAGATGTGCAAGCAAACAAATACAAAGTGGATGCTGAAAAAATTGCTGAAAAAATGGTAAAGTTTCTTATGGATACCTAATCTAATTGAAAAAATATATGAAAGTTCTATAATTTCTTTAAGAATAAGATATTTTGTACTTATTCTGACTTCTCGTTTTTATATAAATTTAATAAAAAAACTAAAATTTAAATATCGTTAATTAATTAGGTAAAATTCTTCCTAATATCCAGCAATATTTTCCTCATAATTTAAAATCCTTTCAGGCTTTTCACCCAGACAATATGAACTAACATGTTGAATTTATTATCTGTTATTATTTTATTAATTCTTTAAACTAATTTGGCTTGTTTGTTGCTTTTAAAATTATTATCATAAAAAAAATTTTATATGAACGAATTTATAACTACTTAATATTCTTTCATGTTTCATTGTAAGGCAAACTAAGAACTATATCTGCATTATGTCAGTTATTAACAAAAAAATAGGAGTTAATATAATGATAAATAAAATAAACCAGAATATACAAAATCTTACTGATAAAAAAATAGAAATAAAAGAAAATAATCAAAGCAATTTATTTCAGCAAACCCTAGAAAAAGCTGGAAATAAAATAAAAAATTCTGAAATTCATAATATATCTTCTAAATCTTTAAAAGAAATACCATCTAAATCATTGGGAATGTATAATTCATATTCAAGTATTGAAATTAAAACAGATAAACTTCTTCAAATGCTTGAGTATTATTCAACTCAGATAGGAGATCCTAAAATTTCCTTAAAAAGGATTGAGCCTGTACTGGAACAGATAAAAACACAAGCAGAAAAACTAATTCAAAAAACAAAAGATTTGCCAGATGTAAATTCTGATATTAAAAATATTGCTAGGGAATGTGCCCTTATGGCAAATACAGAATATATTAAATTTCAGCGGGGAGATTATCTCTAGGAGTTTGAAATATTTATTGCTTAATCAAACCAAATAAATCTAACCTAACTTAAAGGAATAAACTGAAACACTTATCCTTTGCTAATCCCTTAATTAATATTTCCTTTATCTCTTTATTCTATTTTAATAATTTATTTTCTATAGGGCATTTGCTTACTTGTTTAGCAGATTTTTATTCATAGGGGGGCAAAACACATATCATATTGGCTCTTACTTGAGTGTATTAGCTCTAAAGGCTATTTGTGTTTGATATATTTAAATTATTTTTTATCTTGTTTTTTTTCATGTGTTTTTTTGCTGCATAAAATTTCAAATTTTTTTATTTGAATATTATCAATCTCTTCCATTTTTAAGGTATTTAAATTTACTGTTTTTAAAAAAGCTAAATTTTCAAGTTTTGTCATAAAATCTGCTACAGTTTTATCATCAAAAGACATACCTTGTATTAATACTTTATCATCATATGTTTTTAAATTTGTAAGCCACATTTTTTCAGGAATTATTATTTCTGTAATTTTATTAACAAGTATTAAGGAATCTTTTCCCCTTGCATTAAGAAGTTTTATGATTTTAATTTGTTTTTCAAGAACTTGTAATTTCCCCCTAAGCTTATCTAACTTGTCTGCCTCTTTTTTATAAATTTCAATTTGTTTTTCTGCATTTCTTATATTTTTTTTAAGGTTTTGGGTTTTATTTTTAATAAAAATACTGGCTCCTGCTAGAAAAAGTATAAATATTATTATAACTGCATATATAAATTTTCTTTGGAAAATATTTGTACTTTTAGTGGTGTAATTAATGGGTAATAGATTTATTAATATCATTTATCACCTAGTTTTCTTAAAGCCAGTCCAAGAACAACAGGAGATAGGGGAGCTATTTTGTTTAAGGAAGAATCTGAAAAATTACTCGAAGTAATTATTCCTTTTTTAAAAGGATTAAATATTGATATTTTTGCTGGTATATTTAAAGAAAGAGTTTTTAAAAATTCATTAATAAATACCCCGCCCCCAGAAAATATTATTTTTTTAACTGGCTCTTTGTTTGATTTCAGGGTCTTTGATTCCAAATCATAAGTATTTAAAACACTGTAAATTTCAGAACACCATATTTGTGCAATTTCAAGGCTTATCTTTTTAAATTCCTTTGTTGTAATAAAATCATTTTCAGATTTTAAAATAATATTTTCAGCTTGCTCTATTGTACAATTTAGCATTGAAATTATCTTATCTCTTATATGAGAAATCCCAAATTTATTATTTCTAATCATTAAAGATGAAGTTTCTTTAAGAATATTAAAAGATGTTTTTGAATTCCCAATGTCAACAAGCATAACAATTTCATTTTCATTTTTTGGGGTAATAGTTTCATAAATATTTTGAAGAGCAAAAATGTCAACATCTATAATACATAAATTAAGCCTCACTAGATTAATAAGATCTATATATTCTAAAATAATATTTTTTTTTACAGTAACAACAAGAACATTGATTTTTTCAGGAGAAAATTTATTTGTCCCTATAATTTGATAATCTAAATTTATGTTTTTAATATCATGATAAATATATTTTTTTATTTCAAAATCGATTGATTTTTCAAGTTCCTGTTTAGATTTTTTCTTGGAAACAGTTATAGTATTTATTGTTACCAGAGAACAATTTATTGAAATTGCAACATTTTTTTTATTGATTTTAAGAATTTTAAAAAGATTGGAAATAGATTTGGCAACAATTTTTTTGTTCTTAATATTTTGTTGGGCAGCTGGATTGGTAATAATTGTCCCAGGAGGGATTGCAGTAATACCAAAATTTTTTAGGAAAAGTTTTTTATCTATTTTTTCAAACTCAGCAACTTTTATAAATGATGATCCTATATCTATACCAATAAGATGATTTTCCTTTAAAAAAGTCATAGTATATACTTTAAAAATAAAAGTGAAACAGTTGAATTTACAGGCAGTACGCTGTTTGAATGAAAAATAAATGGTTAGCTAAATAATTTAATAATATAGAACATAAACATTATAGTCCAACTCCTATAAAACCAAGTACTATAGATGGATAAAAGAACCATTTATTCCATTTGAACATTCTAATTTGTACAATATTATGTTCTGACTCAATAATTTTTAATGGGTTATTATCTGGAAGTTTTTCTATTGCCGCTGCTTTATTTGAGGTGTATCGTATATAGTACAGAGCACGAAAAAGTTCATGAAGAACAAATAAAAACATTGATAAACTCATAGAAATTATTGATATTATAAATATTTTGTCATCTATATTGCCTTTTACAAAAGTTGCCATTGCAAAAAATCCTGCAAATCCGAATGATATTATTGTACGATTATATTGGGATAGGAATTCAAAATCTTTTCCCATAGTTTGTATATAGTTTTCGTTTTTTTTTATATAATCTGACATTTTCCCTTGTAACTCTAATATTAATGAATTCATAAAAAGTTTTAGTTTAAGATATATATGGCTAAGTAAAAAACTTCATATACAAGCTATAGTATTTTAAAGTCTTGAAAAAATACTATAACCTTGCGCATGAGCGGCGCAAGGGTAATATACGATCAGTTCATCAAATTACACATTATTCATTCGGGACTCCCAAAACCGACAAAAAAACTGCGCCTCTTGCATCCGACTTAATGCGCTTTGTTAGACCAAGCCATTAAAATACCTAATAAAAGAAACCTTCTTTGGTGAGATGGGTTAAGAGATAATCAGCAAAATTCCTTAATTCCAAGTTTTTATCAAGGGAAGCTATATGAATAAGCAGTGTTTCAGCATCTTCTTGCTTAATGAGATAATATAAGCATTAATGCACTTCGACGTACTTCGAAATCAAGCTGTTTGTCCTCAATAATACCCTGTAATTTTATCACATTATCTGAGACAGTAAGCTCAACAATTGTATACGCACACTGCCCTACAGTCCCTCGTTCAAAACCATTATCATCGACTAAACTGATAAGCGGGATTAATATATCTCGATCATATTTTTTGAATTTCTCAAGAAGTCTGTTTCGAACTTTTGCATCTAAAGTGTTATCTTTGTGCCAAAAGATATCCTCATGTCCAGGAACAAGAGAGAATATATATGCTATCCAGTATATGAATAAAGGGGGCGTTCTCTTATAATTGACTCAAATAGATCCCAGTTTTTTTTCGTTGCGGTAACCATAAAATAGAGATTTGACGCCAATAAAATGCATGTCAAAATCATTTGATAATGCAAAATCGACCGATCTGTCGTAGTCCAGTATAATTGATTTTCCAAGAAATATGGGAAGAAAAAAATTTTTAAATCCATTATGGTCAAATTTATTTAACGGCCGCTTAGGAAATGTGATCTGATAAGGGCCGTTTTCAACAAGCGATCTATTCCGCTTCAGAAAGGATGAAATGTTTATCCAATAACCACAATTTTCTTCGGGATCATATACAATCCCAACTACAGGTAGTTTGTGGTTGTTCCAATATGTAAAATGATCCTTACTCGAAGATATTTTGCATGAACTCTTTGTGTTATATGATTTCCCAGATTTTATTTGTATAAGAAGGCATTTGCCAGTAACGCTTTCACGATCAACGAGTTCTATAAATCCATCGTTTTACCATAGTCATTTTCTCGATGTATCTCATTAAAGATGCTATTAGCATGTTTAATCACATTCCTAACGTAATTTACACCATCGCGTTCAGTCGAATTTATTTGCCTTCTTTTGGGCATTTACTCATCCTCTTTCGGTCTAACAAAGTATATGAAGAGTTTTTACGACGCCATGTTTATTATTTAACTATAATATTATCTCCGGGATATAGTCTTGAATTTTTGTGCAGTTTATTTATTTTTTTTAAATTATTAACTGTAGTGTTATATCTCTTAGAAATGCTGTAAAGAGTATCTCCAGGTTTAACAGTATAAAATATTGATTTTTTGATTGAGGAAAATTTTTGTTTTGGTTTTATAATAGTTTTTTGGGGTAATTTTTTTCTACTGGCAATTTTATTTATCTCTCTTATATTTTTTTCAAGTCTTGATACTTTTGTTTCAATATTATTTTGTCTTTCAGTAAGATAGTCCATTTTTGTAAAAACAGTATTTTCAAATCTTGCCATTTTTGTCTTATCAATCCCAAGATTGAAATCTTGTTTTTCTTCATCAGGTAAATCTTCTAAACTTAATTGATGTTTTTCTAGAATTTGTTCAAGTGTTGCAATTCTCTGCTCCATAGTTTTAATGGTTTTGCTAGTATTATCAGGGGAATTTTTAGATTCTGAAGGTCTGAAAAACAGAAAAAAAATAATCAATGTTACAAGACCTGCCCCCAAAAAAATAAATGAAAGTTCACTTTTTTTTAACATTGATAATCCAGATTTTTCATTTGTATTATGTTTGTTTGTTGGTTGGTCTGATTCTTTTTTTTTTATTTCAGGTTTAATTGTTTTTAATGTTTTTTTTATCATTTTTTTCTCTTTTTTATTTTTATTTAAATTGATAGCAATTTTAAAAATCAATGCTTCCAGGAGTTCTTGGAAATGGTATAACATCTCTTATATTATTTATGCCTGTAATAAGCATTAAAAATCGCTCAAAACCCATGCCAAATCCTGAATGGGGAACAGAGCCAAATCTTCTTGAATCAAGATACCACCAGTATTTTTCCCTTGATAATTTATTTTTACTCATTTGTTTTTCAAGAACATTTAAGCGTTCTTCCCTTTGACTTCCGCCAATAATTTCTCCAATTCTTGGAACAAGCAAATCCATAGCAGCAACTGTTTTATTATCTGAATTAAGTCTCATATAAAAAGGTTTGATTTCCCTTGGATAGTTTGTAATAAAAACAGGTTTTTTAAAATAATCATCAGCAAGAAATTTTTCATGTTCAGATTGAAGATCCTTGCCCCATTGAATAATATGCTTAAATTTTTTTCCTGATTTATTAATAATCTCAATTGCTTCACTATATGTAATTCTTTCATAGGTTGAATTTATAATAATTTCAATTGTTTTGCTGAGATTTTTGTCCACAAATTTTGTAAAAAGAGCAAGATCCTCATTACAGTGTTCTGTTACATAATTTGTAAGATATTTAATAAGTTCTTCTCCATGATCCATATTTTGATTTAAATCGCAAAATGCCATTTCAGGTTCAAGCATCCAAAATTCTGCAACATGTCTGGTTGTATTGGAATTTTCAGCTCTAAATGTAGGTCCAAAAGTATAAACATCTCCCAGGGCCATGGCAAACATTTCAGCACAAAGTTGTCCAGATACTGTAAGGTTTGTTTCTTGACCAAAAAAATCATTTTTAATATCCAGGCCATTTTTTTGAGCTGTAAAATAAGGATCAAAAGTTGTGATTTTAAACATTTCTCCAGCACCTTCACAATCAGAACTTGTTATTATAGGTGAGCTTAAATATTTAAAACCCCTGTCCCTATAAAATTTATGAATAGCAAAATAAAGTTCAGATCTAATGCGAAATACAGCACCATATTTATTTGTTCTTGGCCTTAAATGGGCAATTGTTCTTAAAAATTCATCTGAATGCCTTTTTTTCTGTAATGGGTAAGTTTCCAAGGCAAGGCTTATTATTTCAATATTGGAAGCTATAATTTCAAATTTTTGTCCTTTTCCCAGAGATTTAACTATTTTTCCTATAATTGAAATACCAGAACTAATTGTTATTTTTTTAATATCACTATAATTTTCAAGTTTATCATCTGCTATAACCTGAATATTTTTAAGAGTTGACCCATCATTTATCTCTAGAAATGAAAATGTTTTTGAATTCCTTTTTGTTCTTACCCATCCTTTAATAAGTACTTTTTTTTCAGAAAAATCAGAATTAAGCAGTATATTTAATTTTATTCTTTTCATTTAATTTCCAAGACTTTTGCACAATTAAATTTTTATAAAAAACAGATTTTTTTATCAATAATGCCCATAAATAAAGGCGTTTTCCTTCTTTTGTCTAAATTTCAGATTTTAGGTATTATAATACATATTCACCATGAAATTTAAACAAAATAGAACGATTATGCAAAGCTTTATTCCTTTTTTAAAAAAGATATAATATTTATCAAAATAAATAATAATTTGATTAACAATCAAATCATATCGTCTATAGAAGTTGGGGATATTTAGTCAATATTTTATAAATTTAGACATTTTATATTTTTATCATATGCTAGATATATATAGAGTAGTTTAATATGTTTTTTCAAAAACAAGTATTAATGAACGACTCAACAATACAGGTGGGGCAAAGAGATTGCTTTGTATTTGATTAAGTTCAGTACTATTTTTAGTTTGCTTTTTTCCCTTTGAAAATTTAGTCCACAAATAACCCATTGCAATAAATGGTATCAATAAAGGTATGAGGATTTTCCTTTTGTATTTATCTCCTTTAATGCTAATCAAATGAGCACCAAAATATTTAAATAAATAATGTAATTGGATATAACTTAAAGATGTTATATGGCCTTTATCAATGTTTTTATGTTTGTGTGTTTTTGTATATGCTACTGGTGAGAACTGATAAAAGGTGCCTGTACATAAAAATTGGTATCTGGAATACAAATTTTGTATGTTGGGAAGTGAAATTATGATTCGACCTTTTTTTTTGCATATGCGGGATAGTTCAGATATCAATTGTACTGGATTTAAAATATGTTCAATTCCTTCCATGCAAATTACAGTATCAAACTCATTATCATTAAAAGGAAGTAGTTTTTCCATATCTACAAAAACATAATCTTTTTTTTCATTATTAATATCAGCACAAATAACTTTATGATGATATTCCCTTAATTTTTCTGCTAATTTTCCATTTCCAGCAGGCATGTCCAATATTTTTTGTTTTTCATTTCTGCTTATAACAAGTTTAAATATAATTTCCATATAATCAGTATAGTTAGAAACATGGCTAAATTTTTTTTGTTTCATATTTATTCTTTTTCTAAAATTTATCGACTATTATTCATACATATAGCTATTTTATAATGATTATGGTTACAAAAAACAAGCCATAAATAGAAGGTCGCCTTTAAGCTATATATATATTGATTAATCTCTTTAAATATTTTATAAATTTAAGCTTTTTATAGCATTCATTAGCATGCAAAAAGGGTATATTTTTCTATGACATTAATTAATGAAAATTATGAAATCAAAAGGGAAATTGCAAAACGAAGGACCTTTGCAATAATCAGTCATCCGGATGCCGGCAAAACAACACTTACAGAAAAATTATTACTTTTTGGAGGTGCAATACAACAGGCAGGAGCTGTTAAATCACGAAAATCTAGAAAAAATGTTACAAGTGATTTTCTCTCAATAGAGCAGGAAAGAGGCATAAGTGTTTCCACCTCTATAATGAATTTTAATTATAAAAATTATGAAATAAATTTACTGGATACTCCAGGGCATAGGGATTTTTCAGAAGATACCTATAGAGTTCTTACAGCTGTAGATTGTGCTGTTATGATTATAGATAATGCAAAGGGAGTTGAGCCTCAAACTAAAAAACTTATGGAAGTTTGCAGAATGAGAAATACTCCAATAATTACTTTTATTAATAAGCTTGATAAAGAAGGAATGGATCCCCTTGATATATTTGCAGATATTGAAGATAAACTTCAAATAGAATGCACGCCTTTGACCTGGCCCATTGGAATGGGAAAAAGATTTAAAGGTGTATATAATATAGATAAAAAAGAGCTAGGGCTTTTTTCTCCTGGTTATACACCCCAAAATGGAGATGGAATTATTATTAATGATCTTAATGATTATGCACTTGATAGAGAACTTAAAAACCAGGCAGATAAACTTAGAGATGATATTAATTTAATTCAGGGCGCAGCAGAACCATTTGATATAGATTTGTTTCTTAAGGGAACTCACACTCCGGTTTTTTTTGGAAGTGCCATAAATAATTTTGGTGTAAGAGAAATGCTGGATGCCTTTATTTTAATAGCACCACAACCTGGGTATAGAAAAACATTAACAAGGGATGTTTTTCCGGAAGAACCATATCTTTCAGGTTTTGTTTTTAAAATTCAGGCAAATATGGATCCTGCACATAGAGACAGAATTGCATTTTTCAGAATCTGTTCAGGAAAATTTAAAAAAGGTATGAAAGTAAAACATCATAGAATTGAAAAAGATATTATAATATCCAATGCAACTATATTTATGGCACAAGAAAGAAAAAATATAACACATGCCTATCCCGGAGATATAATAGGAATTTATAATCATGGAACAATTAAAATAGGAGATACTTTTACAGAAAAAGAACCTTTGAAATTTGTTGGCATACCAAGTTTTGCCCCGGAACATTTTAGGCGTGTTATTCTAAAAAATCCCATGAAAATGAAATCTTTTTTAAAGGGGTTGACTCAGCTTGCTGAAGAAGGAGCAATACAGGTATTTAGACCAATAATTAATAATGATTATATTCTTGGCGCAGTGGGAACTCTTCAGTTTGATGTTACAATAGCAAGGCTTAAAAATGAATATAATGTTGATGCAGAGTATGAACCTATTGATCTTTGTGTAGCAAGATGGATAACATGTGATAATCAAAATAAATTAAAGGATTTTAAAAAGCAGAACTCATCAAGCATTGCAATGGATTCTGAAGGATGGATTACATTTCTTACAACAAGTGAATATCAACTTGGTTTTGCTGTTAAGGCATGGCCTGATGTGGAATTTCATAAAACTAGAGAATATAATTAAATATATTATATAAGGAGAAAAAATGGATACAAAAAGAATTTTAAATTTTAATGCAGGTCCTGCTGCTTTGCCTCTTTCTGTTCTTAAAGAAATACAATCCTCTTTTTTAAATTTTAACAATTGCGGTATGTCTATTACAGAAATAAGTCATAGGTCTTTCTGGTTTGATGATGTAATAAATGATGCTGTTTTAAGAACAAAAAGACTTTTAAAACTTGATGATAGATTCCATGTCCTTTTTTTACAAGGTGGAGCAAGCCTTCAATTTGCCATGGTTCCAATGAATTTTCTTGGTGATAATAATACTGCTGATTATATTAATACAGGTACATGGTCAACAAAGGCAATAAAAGAAGCTGAAATTTTAAATAAAAAAATTAATATCGCAGGCTCATCAAAGGATAAGAATTTTTCATATATTCCTGAAAATTTTAATTTTACAAAACAGGCATCCTATGTCCACATAACATCTAATAATACTATAAAAGGCACACAATGGCACAAATTTCCAGATATAAATAAGATTCCCATTATAGCTGATATGTCATCAGATATAATGAGCAGACCCCTTGATATGGAAAAATTTGGGCTTATATATGCCGGGGCACAGAAAAATATAGGGCCATCAGGTACATGTATGGTAATCATAAAAGATGATCTGCTTAAAAAGGCTCTCAACATATTCATCAACAAACTCCATGTATAATACTCCCCCATGTTTTGGTATATATACAATTCAACTTGTACTTAAATGGCTGGAACAGGATATTGGCGGGCTTGATAAAATGGAAGAGCAAAATATTAAAAAAGCGTTTATTTTATATGATTTTATTGATGCAAGTAATTTTTATCAATGTACTGCTGAAAAAAACAGCCGCTCTTTAATGAATGTAACTTTTAGACTTCCAACTGAAGAACTTGAAAAAGAATTTATTAAAAAAGCTTTAGAAAAGAATTTGGGAGGCTTAAAAGGCCATAGATCTGTTGGTGGATGTAGAGCTTCTATTTACAATGCAACTACAATAGAAGCTGTTGAAATTTTAGTTGATTTTATGAAATCATTTGCAAAGGAAAAATAATATGAAAGTTCTTATTAGCGATGGAATAAATAAAGCAGGTGTTGAAATTTTTGAAAATCAGGAAGGAATAGAAGTTGATGTAAATACTGGATTATCACCTGATGAGCTTAAGGCTATTATTTCTCAATACCATGGAATTGTAATTAGAAGCGCTACAAAAATTACAAAGGATATTCTAGATGCAGCCGTAAATCTAAAGGTAGTTGGAAGAGCAGGTTCAGGTCTTGATAATGTTGATATTGATGAAGCAACCAAAAAAAATATTGTGGTTATGAATACTCCTGGTGGCAATACAGTTGGAACAGCAGAGCATGCCATTGCTATGATGATGTCCATGGCACGAAATATTCCAAGAGGTACAGCAACCATTAAGCAGAATTTATGGGAGAAAAAAAATCTTCAAGGTCGTGAAGTTTTTAATAAAACACTTGGCGTAATAGGACTTGGACAAATTGGATCTGTTGTGGCAGACAGAGCAGCAGGGCTTAAAATGAAGGTTATTGTATTTGATCCTTTTATTTCTCAAGAAGATATTAAAAAATCTGGATATGAAAGTGTAACATTGGAAGAACTTTATAAGCGTTCTGACTATATTACCATCCATGTACCAAAACTTGAAACAACAACAAATCTTCTGGATAAAAAGGCATTTTCCATGATGAAGGATCATGTTATGATAATAAATTGTGCTAGGGGAGGAATTATTAATGAACCTGATCTTTATGATGCACTTGTTTCTGGAAAGGTTTCCAAGGCAGCACTTGATGTGTTTGCAATAGAGCCTCCTAAATACAATCCTCTTTTATCCCTTGACCAGGTGATTGCTACACCTCATCTAGGTGCATCAACTCTTGAAGCACAAGTTAATGTAGCTGTTTCAGTGGCAAACCAGATAAATGATTATCTTGTAAATAATATAATCATAAATGCTGTAAATGTTGTTTCCAAAAATTAGATTGTTTTTAATGAATCTAATACTTTTATTTAAACAGGATTTTATTGATCAAAAAACAGTTAAAATTACAGGCAGAAGATTTAGCCACATAAAAAAATATACATAAAGCTCGTGTGGGCGATATCCTTAAAATAGGACTTATTAATGACAAAATAGGAACAGGAGAAATAATAAAAATTTCTTTGTCAGAAATTAAGATAAAAATAAATCTTAATAAAAATCCTCCTATTCCTATTTCTGCAACTCTTGTACTTGCACTGCAAATACCTAAAATGCTTAAAAGAATTCTGCAAACTGTTACAAGCCTTGGAATAAAAAAATTTTAATAAAGAACTTATTCTTGGTCTTGAACAAGCAAAAGATACAATAATGCCGCAAATTTTTCTTAAACTTTTTTTTAGTCCCCTTATTAAAAATGAACTTCCTGAAATTGCAAAAAACAAACTTAAATTTCTAATTCATCCTAAAACAACCAATTTGTACCCTGGAAGCATAAATAAAAACACAGTCATTGCAATAGGCCCTGAAGGAGGATTTGTTGCCAGAGAAATAGAAAGTTTGGAAAACATAGGGTTTAAAACAGTATCACTTGGAAAACGAATTTTAAGGACAGAAACTGCTGTTCCTGTTATTATCTCAAGATTAATGGCATCGTAAAAATTTTTATCTATTAGATTTAATCCAAAGTACAGATAAAAATTTAATTGCTGTTTATGATTTTATTATTCTTAATCCATTGGAATTTATGGATAAAAATATTTTATCGTTTTTTCTAGGCATATTATTTTTTGCAGGCATATTAAAGAAAAATAAATTATTATTTGTTTTTACAGCTATTTTATAAATATTCCCCTGAAAAAAAATTTGAGAAACAATTCCGGAAATTTTATTTTTATTTTTTTTGATATAATTATTTTCTGATATAAAATGAGCTGAATCAGGTAAAATAAGAAGATTAATTATGTTATTTGTTTCAGTATTTTTAATACTGCATAAAAAAGAACCAGCATTTGTTTTGATTATTCCGTTTTTATCAATATTTCCCTTTATAATATTCTGAAAACCAAGAAATTCAGCAACATTTTTGTTAATGGGATTATTATAAAGTTTTTCAGGCATGTCTGTTTGTTCAATTTTTCCAGAATTCATAATACAGATATAGTTTGATACAGCAAAGGCTTCTTTTTGATCATGGGTTACAAAAATACTGGTAATATTGGTTTTATTTAATATTAGGCAAAGATCAGCAAGAAGTCTTTCCCTTAAAAGTTTATCCAAGGATCCAAGGGGCTCATCTAACATAATAAGGGCAGGACTAGGTGCAATAGTCCTTGCTAATGCAACTCTTTGGCGTTCTCCTCCTGAAAGTTCATCCACTCTTCTATATGCATATCCTCCAAGAGAAACAAGCTCCAGCATTTGATCGACTTTTGCTTTTATTTCCTTTTTTCCTTTTTTTTTCATTTCAAGTCCAAAGGAAATATTTTTAAAAACATTTTTATGGGGAAAAAGAGCAAAATCTTGGAACATCATGCCAAAATTTCTTTTATGAGATGGAATATTTACAATGCTTTTCCCCCTAAAAATTACATCACCAGAATCAGGAGCATCAAGGCCTGCTGCAATTCTTAATAATGTTGTTTTGCCACAACCTGAAGGACCCAGAACACATAATATTTCACCTTTATCAACAGATACTGAAATATCATTAAGAATATTAAAATTGTCTATATTTTTATAAATATTTTTTATAATAAATTCTTTCATTAAAATCCTTCATGTCCTATATTTCTTATATTTTCAATTATAAAAAACCCACAACCTGTTACAAGCATTAATATTGATGATACTGCCATTGCCTGTCCATAATTCATTATTCCAGGCTGACTTAAAAATTTATAAATTGCAATGGGCATTGTTGAAAATTCTGGATTTGCAGTAAAAAGAGTTGCTCCAAATTCCCCAAGACTTATAGTAAATGCAAACAAAGCACCCACTGTAAGGGATCTTTTAATAATAGGAAGATCAACACATAACCAAGAGATAAAAGGAGATGCACCAAGCAGTGACGCAGCATTTTTTAAAGAATTGGGAATGGATATTAAAGCCGGCATAATTGATCTTAAAACAAAGGGAAAAGCAACCAGGGTATGGGCTATTGGCACAAGTATTAATGAAGTTCTTAAATTTAAAGGTGGTTTATCCAGGGTGATTATTATACCAAATCCAAGAGTTACAGCAGAAGTTGAAATGGGAAGCATAAAAAGAGGATCAAATACCCCTCCTATTTTTCCTTTTAAAGATTTTACAAAAAATCCAGCACAAACTCCTAGGATAATAGCTGAAACAAGAGTAATTACACCATATATTAAAGAATTTGTAATAAAAGCTTTGGGAGGAATATAAAATATGGAATTTCTGGCATTTATAAAAAGTTCTTTATAAAATACAAGAGAAAATGTGTTTTTAAACAATAGGGATTTTATAATCAAAGCAATTATGGGGGAAAAACAAAAAATTAAAATAAATATTATACAGCTCCATATCATTAATTTTTCAGGAAAAGAAGTAGGCTTTTTTAAAAATACTAATTGTGAGCCAGGTAGAAATTTTACAGCTTTTTTTTGAAAATGTGTGTATAGACACATCATTATAAATGTAAAAACAATTTGAATAAGAGATAAAACTGATGCAACACTAAGATTAAAAACATGAGCAGCTTGTCTATAGATTTCAACTTCAATGGTAGAAAATCCAGGTCCTCCAAGAATTAAAACAACTCCAAAACTTGAAAAACAAAATATAAAAACAAGAATAAAACATGCACTAAGAGCTGGTCTTAAAAGAGGCAAAGTAATTTTGTAAAACACCTGAAAAGGCGTTGCACAAAGCATATATCCTGCTTCTGTTATTTCCCTTTGAATATAGGACCAAAAACTTGAAGTTATTCTTAATACAACAGAAAAATTATAAAAAACATGGGCAAAAAAAATTAAATACAAAGAATTTTCAATATTAATAGAATTTATTAATCCATTATTTCCCAAAAGAGCTTGAAATGCTGCGGCAACAACAATAGTTGGGAGAACAAAGGGAATTGTAGCAATAATCATAATAAGCTTTTTTCCCTTAAACTCAAAATTTGATATAACAAAGGCACAAGGCAAAGCAACCATCATTGTCAAAATACTAGATATTCCTGCTTGGTAAAATGTAAACCATATTATTTTTGCAATACGATGAGAATTATAAACTTTACTAAACCCTGAAAAATCAAATAACCCCTTTGATAAGAAACTTTTAATAAAAATTCCTAGTAATGGATAAAAATAAAAAATACTTAAAAATAAAATGGGAATAATGCCCAGGATAATAGCAGGAAATATTTTGTGTTTTTTAATCAAAGAATTAATTCCATCCATTGCTCAATCCATTTATCTCTTTTCTCGGATATAATTTCAGGAGATAAAAAAGCAGGTTTTTCTGTAATAAAAGCATGATTTTTAAAAACTTCAGGAAGTTTAACATTTTTATTGGAGGGAAAAACAAACATTTGTAAGAAAATATCTTGTTGAAAATCCTTTGAAAGCAAAAAATCGATAAATTTTTGAGCAAGTTTAATATTTTTTGTTCCTTTTAATATACCTGCAAACTCTATTTGACGAAATGCAGAGCCTTGTTCTGTTACAATACCTGTGGGAGCCTCGGTAATTTTTTCCTTTGCAAAATAGACCTCAGCAGCAGGGCTTGATGCATAACTTATAACAATTGGTTTGTCTCCTTTTGATGCCCCAGAAAACTTACCCCAATAGGCTTCCTTCCATCCATTTGTAATAAAAACATTATTTTTTTTAAGTTTTTCCCAAAATTCAAGATATCCATCTTCTCCAAATTTTGCGATACTAGTAAGTAAAAATGCAAGTCCAGGAGATGATGTTGCAGGATTTTGAACAACTAGAAGCCCTTTAAATTCAGGATTAACAAGATCTTCTAATTTTTCAGGAGGTTTTAAATTTTTATTTTTAAACCATTTTTTATCATAATTTATACAAACATCACCATAGTCAACTGGAACAAGTCTATTTCCAGAATCAAGTTTTAATTGATCATCAATAATTCTTAACATTGGAGAATTATAGGGCAAAAATATATCTTCATTAATTGCCCTGCTTAAAAAAGTATTATCAACTCCATAAAAAATATCTGCCATGGGATTATTTCTAGAAAGAATTGCTTTGTTTAAAGCTTCGCCTGCATCCCCTGATTTAAGAAATTTAACCTTTGAATTATTCTTTTTTTCAAATATAGCAATAACCTCAGAACTTATATTAAAACTGTCATGGGTCATTATTGTTATTGTTGACACATTATTTTTAGAATTATTTTTTGAGCACCCAGTAAAAATTAATAAACTAATTACAAAGAAAAAAGCTAGTATATATTTTTTCATGTTATGTCCTTCTAAATGAAAATAAATTATAATTTTTAGTTAGTCTGCAAAATTGATTTTTAATGGTCTGTTCTCTTTGGGTTTGAGCATTGAAATTTTAGTCTAATATAAAAACACTTATCCTTTAGGTAAGGTCTCAGAGTTGAGTGGCTTCGTCATTCTGAGTTGTCGCCACAACATCAGGAGGGGTAATAAATGAGTCATTTTAAAAAGTTATCACAAATAATATGGTATTACCAGTATCATATTGTTTTCTAAATTCACCGCTTAATTTTTTCTAGAGCTATTCAAATTCAAAGTATAATCTATAAATTTTTTTTCTGATTTCTAATCTAAAAAATATTTGTAAATGCTTATAAATAGGGATCAGTCTCTTTACTTAGGTTGACCCTGGGGAGTATTATTATTTATTTTTATGAAAATATCAAAATTTAGTATATAATTTGACTTAATAAATAAACTAATAGATTATTTAAAATAAGAAAAATTTATAAAATCGTAAAAATCTTTATATAAAAAATATGGGCAGTGTTACATAAATACAACATATTTTATTTAAAATTTTATTGACTTGGTTTTTACGAAATTATCAAATTTTTCAAAATCTTTTTTTGTAAATTCAAATATGTAAATGTAATTTGGCATTAAGGAGGTGATAGTTCTCTATAACAGGTAATTTCTGTTATAAAGAAGTAAGGGTGTATCAAAGAATAACGGTTATATGCACAAGATAAAGGTGAGGGGCTTGATAAAAGTTTTTCTAGTACTGTTAAAATTTTTCAAAAAAACTATTCATTTTCATCTTAGGATCAACCGTTATTTGCTGGCAAGTATGGATTAAATTGTTATGGAATAAAACATCTAATTTTTATATGAAAGAATTTATAATTACTTAATATTCTTTTATGTTTCGTTGTAAGGCAAACTAAGAATTAAAAACCAGATTTGCCTTATGGCAGTTATTGATGGTTCTATAAAATTTTTACTTTTTGCCATTTAATTTATTAATTATTATTAATTATGGAGAAATTATGTCAAAAATACTAAGAATTAATACAAAAAAGAAAACCTATACCTTTGAAGATGTGCCTGAAAATCTGGCTGGACTTGGTGGGAGAGCATTAACTTCAAAAATAGTTTTAAATGAAGTTCCTGCAACATGCCATCCATTAGGTAAATCAAACAAACTTGTAATTGCACCGGGTCTTTTATCAGGTTCTCCTGCTGCAAATTCAGGCAGGCTTTCTGTTGGTGCTAAATCTCCCTTAACAAAGGGAATCAAGGAAAGTAATTCAGGAGGTTTTGTTTCAGCAAAACTTGCAAGACTTAATATTAAGGCTGTAATTCTTGAAGATAAACCTGAAGATAATGATTATAGCATAATAGTTATTAAAAATGATTCTGTGGAAATTCTTTCTGCAAATGAATATAAAGGTCATGGCAATTATATAGTAATGGAAAAACTTTGGGCAAAATATGGTGAAAAAACAGGTGTTATGAGTATTGGGCAGGCAGGAGAACAATGTTTAAAAGCTGCAAGTATTCAACAAGCTGACCTTAATGGCAGACCAGGACGCGCTATTGGAAGGGGCGGGCTTGGAGCTTTAATGGGTTCCAAAAAAATAAAGGCAATTGTTGTAGATGACAAAGGAGCTGGTAAAGTCTCCATTGCAGATTCTGAAGCATTTAAAAAAGCAAATAAAAGATGGGTTCAGATGATGAAGGAACATCCTGTTACAGGTCAGGGACTTCCTGGACTTGGCACTGCTGTTCTTGTAAATGTTATTAATGAAGCAGGAGCTTTTCCCACAAAGAATTTTAGGACAGGAAGATTTGATCATGTTCAGGATATTTCCGGGGAAAAAATGGTGGAATTAATTGAAAAAAGAGGCGGGGTTGTGTCTGAGGGCTGTCATCCTGGTTGTGTTATAAAATGTTCCCAGGTGTATAATGATAAAAATGGAGATTATCTTACATCCGGTTTTGAGTATGAAACTATCTGGGCAATTGGAGCTCATACAACTATAAAAGAACTTGATGATATTGCTATGTTAGATAGACTTTGTGATGACTTTGGAATTGATACCATTGAAACAGGTGTTACTATTGGAATTGCAATGGAAGGTGGTCTTCTTAACTGGGGTGATGGAAAAGCTGCAATTGATCTTATACAAGAAATTGGTAAAGGTACACCTCTAGGAAAAATTATTGGTAATGGAGCAGCTTTTACAGGAGATGCTCTTGGGGTTGATAGAATTCCTGTTGTTAAATCCCAGGCTTTACCTGCTTATGATCCAAGGGCTGTAAAAGGTGTTGGTATAACATATGCCACAACACCAATGGGAGCTGACCATACAGCTGGATATGGTGTTACTGCAAATATTCTTGGTGTTGGAGGTCAAATCGATCCTTTAAAAAAAGAGGGTAATATCGCACTTTCTCAGGGTCTTCAAATTGCAACAGCAGCAATAGATGCAGCAGGTCTATGTCTTTTTGTGGCATTTGCAGTTCTTGATAATGAAGATGGAGTGCAAATAATTGTGGATATGCTAAATGCACAATATGGTATAAGTCTTACTCCAGAGGATGTAATTACCCTTGGCAAATCAATTCTTAATGATGAAAAGGAATTTAATAAAAAAGCTGGATTTACAAAACTTGATGACCAGCTGCCTGAAATGTTTAATGAATCATTCCCACCACATAATACAACCTGGGATTTTTCAACAGATGAACTTCAGGAAGTTTTAAATTTTTGATATTCTAGTAAAAACTCTTTGTTTAATATATTTTGAGAGCTTTGAATAAAATAGAACAATTGTGCAAAGCTCTCAAAATTTTACGGTTTTCTTTGTAATTACAATTCAGGTTTCCTAGGCAACTCAAAAATCAAAAATTTTATCTGCAATATATGTAATTGTTTTATTGGCATGGTGAAGACGGTTTGCAAGACCCTTAAATAATGGTTTTGCAATTTCAGGATATTTCTCAATTATTTCCGAAAGTTTATTTCCGGGAAATCTTTTTATAATAGTTCGTCCATGGGATATAATGGAAGCTGATCTTGGCCTTCCTGTTATACATGCCTTTTCACCAAAATATTCTTTGGGCTCAACAATTTCACCAATTTTTTTATTTTTCTTTACTACAAGCAAAGCCCCTTGAATTAATTGAAAAAAATCAATATCAGTATTTCCCTCTCTGATTATAATATCTTTATCTTCATATATTTCAACACTTTCATTTACAAGATATAAAGGCAAAGTTTCCTTTGTAATAGTAGTTTTTTTAAGGACTTCTTTTAATGATGTTACACCTTGAAGAATTTTTTCAAGCCCTGCCTTTCTAAGGGTTGTCATGCCCTGCTTTTTTGCAAGTTTTCTTAAGTGATCTTCATCCCTATTTATATTAATTGCCTTAGAAATTTCATTTGTAACTTCCATGAGCTCAAAAAGTCCTGTTCTTCCCTTAAATCCAGTTCCATTGCATTTTAAACATCCCTTTGATTCATATAATTCAAGATTTGAAATTTCATGTTTGGAAAATCCATAAAGCTCAAGATCTTTTTTAGTATATTTTGTTATTTTTTGTTTACATTCTGGACATAATTTTCTTATGAGGCGCTGGGCAAGCACCATTGTTACGGCAGAAGCAAGCATATAAAGAGGAATTCCAATATTAACAAGCCTTCCAATTGTTGAAGCACAGTCATTTGTATGTAAAGTACTTAGAACAAGATGACCTGTCATAGCAGCTTTTATGGCAATTTCTGCAGTTTCAAAGTCCCTTATTTCTCCAACCATTATTATATCTGGATCTTGGCGTAAAAAAGCCCTAAGTGCGGTGGCAAAAGTCATGCTAATATCTTCTTTTACAGGTACTTGATTTATACCTTTAAAATTAAATTCAACTGGTTGTTCTGCTGTAAGGATTTTTGTGTCTTCTTTATTAAGTTCATTTAAAATAGAATAAAGTGTTGTTGTTTTCCCACTTCCAGTTGGTCCTGTAACAAGAATTAAACCATAGGGTCTGTTAATGCACCTTTGAATACTTTTAAATATATCAGGAGTAAACCCAAGTTTTGTAATATCAATATTAAGGGAGCTTTGATCAAGAATACGTAAAACAACACTTTCACCAAAAAGAGTTGGAAGAGTTGAAACCCTGAAATCCACTGCTTTTTGTTGTTTAAACTGCATTTGAATTCTGCCGTCTTGGGGCATTCTGCGCTCTGCAATATCTAATTCTGCAAGTATTTTTATACGAGAAATAACAGCATTTTTTATTGAAAGCGGAATATCCATTGATTTATAAAGAGAGCCGTCAAGTCTGTATCTTACTCTAAGAGATCTTTTAAATGGTTCAATATGAATATCACTTACTCTATCGTTTACAGCCTTTACAAGAATGCCATTTACTAGATTAATAATAGGTGCGTCTGAGGACATTACTTCATCATAATCTTCTTTTGCGACATTTATAGATTGTTTTTCAAAATTTTTTGTTGCTTTAGCTAGAAGAGAATCAAGATTATCTATTGGAGTTATAGATAAATCATCATTAATATTATTTTTAAAATCAATAAACTTATTGTAGTCTTTATTACTTATTTTATAAAAATTTTTATATGCTTCAATAATATCATTTTGGTTTGAAGCATATACAATAAGATTTTTACTTGATTCTTGTTCAAATTTTTTAATGGTAATTAAGTCACTGGGATCAGACATTGTAACAACAAGTTTATTTTGTTTTTCCCATAAAGGAAAAGCCATATATTTTTTTGCTATTTTAAAGGGGATAAGGTTATGCAGGGCTGGATCAGGTTTGATTTCTGAAATTTTAATAACCTGATAATTATAGGTTTTATTTAAGATATTTATAATTGTATCTGATTTTACATATCCCATTAAGACAAGAATGCTGGTAAGGGGTTTGCCTGTCTTTTTTTGATGCTTAAGACATGTTTGAAATTGATTTTCTGTGATTTTGTTTTGTTTTAAAAGAATTTCAGGAATTGTAAGTTTATTTGAATTATTCTGATTTTTTATACTTGATATTACATTTGCTGGTTCTTGGAATTTTTTATTAATTTTATCCAAAGGTTCTAGTTAATTCCTTATTTTAATAAATTATGATTTTATGAATAAATTATTTTAAATGGAATGGGCGGATATTTTACAGTAAATGGCCTTGGCAATATCTGCTCCCCTGATACAGTAAGCCAGTTAGTATCAACTTTAAGTTTTCTTAATCTTCCCCTTTCTGGAGGAATAGCATGGGATGTATGTGTATAATAAGTATTAAATATGCACACAGTTTTTTCAGCTTCCATTGCAATAACATAATTTTTTTTAAAAAAATTTTGGGTAATATTTGCAAGTTTAACTATTTGCCTAATCTCATCTCTGGTAAATTTAACTAGAACAGACTTAGATATTCCTTGTTCATCTATTTTCAGCAAAGTTCTTGATTCACTGCTTCCTACATATATAGTAGCTATTTCTTGAATTTTACGTAAATATTGGGCACCAACAATGGCAGCAGTTCTTCTGCCTCCTGCCATTGCAGACATACCATAATATTCAAAAAATTTTTTTTGAATGTTTTCAGCATATTTATCACCTTTTTCATAGAGACCTTTAGATATATATCGAAGGTCCTTTGCTAAATCTTCTGCTGCATCGGCAATAGGCCAGTCAATGCGTACATGAAAATGAGTTAAAGCATAGTTTTTTTTTAGTACTGTATCAGGTTGAATTAAAAGGGCATAATCAACAGGCAAAAGAGATTTGATAAAATTAAAAAAACCATGACTTTCTATATATTTAAGGTTTCTATGAAAATTTTTAACATCATGGAAATATTTATGTTTTGTAAGATTAGCCTTTGTTATTTTATTTGCATCAAAATATCTTATATGTTTTTTATGAGTCGCATCAAGGGGAGATTCTATAAAAAATATAAGAAAAGAATTTTGCAATTTAAATTCTATACATGGAATTATTGCCCTGGGCTTTAATTCTTTAATCTCAACAAAAGGATAGGGAGTTTTTTGTGCTAGAAAATTATTATATGAATCAACAAGAGAATATTTTAAAACAAATTCATCCATTTCATCGCGTATGACTTCATAGTATGATCTTTGCAATTTTTTTTCACGACTAAGCTCTTTTCTTTGGCAAAAAAACATATATGCCCCTACTCATTTTTAATGATTTTGAGACCTTTGATAATTAGTTTTTTATAAAAATATAGATTATAAATTAATTTTTTAACCCAATAATCATAAAACACTGTGAATATTATTTAAAGCTATCATTTTCTAAGGCTATAACAGCAGGCAACTCTTTGCCTTCCATAAGATAAAGAAAAGCACCTCCACCTGTTGAAATATAATCAACTTTTTTATCGACATTGCAAATCTTTGCTGCAAGTGCTGTCTCCCCACCACCCACAACCGAAGATGCACTTGACTCAACTATTGCATCAGCAACAGCTTGTGTTCCTGTTTTAAATTTTTTCATTTCAAACACACCCATAGGACCATTCCAAACTATTGTTTTTGCTTTTTTAATTTCTTTAGTAAAGGCAATACAGGTTTCAATGCCAATATCAAGCCCCATCCATGCATCAGGAATATTATGGATAGAAACATTTTTTGTTTGAGCATCTTTGCTAAAAGTATCAGCAACGACAAAATCACAGGGAAGAAAAATATTAATTTGTTTTTCCTTAGCTTTTTTAAGAATCTCTGCTGCTGTTTCAACAAGGTCATCTTCAACAATAGAACGACCTGTATTAATACCCTGGCTTTTAAGAAATGTATTTGCCATTGCACCGCCAATTATTAATTTATCAACATAATTTAACATGTTTTTTAAAGCTTCAAGTTTAGTTGAAATTTTAAGGCCCCCAATAATTGCTAATAATGGTCTTTCAGGGTCTTTAATAAAATTTTGATAATTTTTAAGCTCTTTTTCAAGAAGAAAACCCATTGTAGATTCAGGAACAAATTTAACAATTCCAACCACAGAAGCATGACTTCTATGGGAAACAGCAAAGGCATCATTAATATAAACATCACATAACAATGAAAGCTGTTTTGCAAAATCTAAATCATTTATTTTTTCCTGGTTATAAAATCTTAAATTTTCAAGCAAAAGAATTTCACCCTTTTTAAGGGTCCCAACTTTTTCTTGTACATTTTCTCCAATGCAGTCATCTATAAATCCAACATCTTTGTTTAATAATTTAGAAAGGCGTATGGCAACAGGTTTAAGAGATAATTCAACAACTTTTTTTCCCTTTGGGCGTCCCATATGAGACATAAGAATAATTTTCGCCTGTTTTTTAATAAGATAATTAATTAAAGGAAGAGTTGCTTTTATTCTGTTATCATCTGTAATTTTTTGATTATCATCCATAGGCAGATTATAATCAACTCTTACCATAATCCTTTTACCAAATAGATTAATATTTTCTACAGAATGCATATCACTTCTCCAAGTTTTAATGTTTCTTATGGATTTGTTTTTTCCTTGCCCATCTTTCAAAAAAATTTATTGTGCCTGATTCTTCATTTTTTTTAATAAGTTCTTGTTTTACAACCTTGCCGTTTATACTTGCTAAGGCATTTTTTAAACACAAAGTTTTATGTAGGCATAAATACATGCAATCATCAGGAGTTTGTCTTAATCCTATTTCTGTCATGGGAAAAACTTTATTAAGCTCTCCAAAGCAAGCAGGTTTGTTTTGTATTTTATCATTCTTCATTTTGTTTAAATTCTTTATTAAAATCAGCAATAATACCTTGATCTGCAAAACTATAAAAATTCTTTTCTCCTGTTATTATATGCTCATGAACTATTATGCCAACATGTTTTAATGCAAAAATAAGTTTTTTGGTAATTGATATATCTTCAGGTGAAGGTAAGCAATCCCCAGATGGATGATTATGTACAAAAATTAAAGCTGCCGCTCTGTGTCCCAGAGCCTTGGAAATTACTTCCCTTGGATATATAGAACTTGATGTAAGAGTTCCCTTAAAAAGAATATCACATGATATTACCCTGTTTTTTGCATTAAGAAATATTCCAACAAAAACCTCCTTTGTTTTATATCCAATGGCATAATTGATATAGTTAATAAGATCATGGGAATTTTTTATAATATCTTTGGAGATAATTTTTTTCTCAAGATACCGCAGACAAACCTCTTTAATAAGTTTAAGCCCCATGATATTTAATGGGCCTACGCCTTTAATTTGTTGCAATTCCTTATGGTTTGCTTCAAAAACTCCCTGCAAAGTCTTAAAATATTTTAAAAGATTTTTTGCAATTTCTTTACAGTCCTTTCTTGGAGTATTTAAAGTTAAAAGCAATTCTATTACTTCATAATCATGAAAACCTGAAAGTCCTGCTTTAAGAAATTTTTCCCTAAGTCTTTTTCTATGACCATCTCCTTTATGTTTGTTAGCTTTGTCTTTTTTCATGATTACTACTTAATATTTTTTTATATTTTGTTGTAAGGCAGACCAAGAACCCCAATTTAGATCTGTCTTATGGCAGTTTCAAGAGTTAGACATATCACTATTATTTTTATTATTGTTTTTCTCAGTATCCTTTTCTTCTTTATTTTTTTCATCCTGAGGAAGTCTTGCAATATCTATAAATTTTTCATTATCAGAAAGATTAATAAGTTTAACTCCCTGGGTATTTCTACTAATAATTGAAATACTCCCAATAAGTATTCTAATAAGCTTACCTTTATCAGTAACCAACATAAGCTCATCATTATCATCAACAAAAAGCAGGGAAACCATTTTCCCATTTCGGTGGGATGTTTTAATGGAAAATACTCCTTTTCCTCCCCTTGCCTGTGTTCTATAATCGTTAACTAGACTACGTTTTCCATAGCCATTTTCCGTTACAGTTAAAAGAGTCTTCCCATGATTTGAAACTTCCATACCAACAACCAAACAATCAGGATTAAGCCTCATGCCCCTGACTCCCATAGAACCCCTTGCAGTTGTTCTAATGAATTCTTCTTTAAATCTAATGACTTTGCCCTGGTCAGAACCAAGAAAAATATCCATATTACCATTGGTTATTCTTGTAGCAATAAGTTCATCACCTTCAGCAAGTTTAATTCCTATTAAACCCCCGGATCTTGGTCTGGAGTATGCCATAAGCTCTGTTTTTTTTACTCTTCCATTTTTTGTTGCCATTATAACATATTGACCCTCACTAAATTCAGGGACACTTAGAACATTTGCAAGTTTTTCTCCTTCATGAAGATTAAGAAAATTAACAATTGCCTTTCCAAGACTTGATCTTCCAGCCATGGGAAGTTGATATACTTTTGTTTGATAAACTTTGCCAATATTTGTAATAAAGAGAAAAGTATGGTGAGTAGATGCAATAAAAATATTTTCAACAAAATCATCTTTTTTTGTACCCATTGCTATTTTGCCCTTGCCGCCTCTATGCTGACTTGCATACAAAGTAACAGGGTTTCGTTTAATATATCCACTTTTAGTTATAGTTACGACCATATCTTCTTCTACTATTAAGTCTTCAATATCAATTTCACCAGTATCTTCAATAATTATAGTTCTTCTTTTATCTTCAAATTCTTGTTTTAATGAGGAAAGCTCCTCTTTTATTATTTTTTTTATAACATTATTATCACCAAGAATTTTCTTATACCATGCAATATCTTTTAAAAGAGCATTATAGTCCCCTACTATTTTTTCTCTTTCAAGTCCTGTAAGTCTTTGAAGACGCATTTCAAGGATTGCCTGGGCTTGAATTTTTGTAAGACTGAAATTTTTAATTAGTCCTGCTCTTGCTTCTTCAGGAGACCTTGAAGAACGGATAAAAGAAACAATCTCATCTAAATTATCAAGGGCAATTTTAAGGCCCTCAAGAATATGGGCACTTTCTTCAGCTTTTTTAAGATCAAATAAAGTTCTTTTAACTATTATATCCTTGCGGTGATTAAGAAAGTGTTTAAGAATTTCTTTTATAGTTAAAAGTTCAGGTTGATTATTAACAACGGCAAGAAAGATTATTCCAAAGCTTGTCTGCATATTAGTATGTTTATAAAGTTGATTTATTATTACATCTGCAATCTGACCTTTTTTAAGACCAAGCGCAATTCTCATACCATGACGATCAGATTCATCCCGTATAAACTCTCCCCCCTCAATAATTTTTGTCTTCATAAGTTCAGCAATTTTTTCCACAAGCCTTGCTTTATTTACTTGATAGGGAATCTCAGTTGCAACAATGGTCTCTTTTTTTGTTTTACTGTTTTTTTCTACTTCAATTTTAGCTCTAAGGGTTATAACTCCCTTGCCAGTGGTATATGCTTGGTAAATACCTTTTTTACCATTTATAATTCCATAGGTGGGAAAATCAGGACCTGGAATATGGTGCATTAATTCTGAAATACTAATGTCTGGATTGTCAATTAAGGCTTTTAAACTATTTATAATTTCATTAATATTATGGGGGGGAATATTTGTAGTCATGCCAACGGCAATTCCTGAGGAACCATTAACAATAAGTGCAGGAAATTTTGTGGGAAGAACTGAAGGCTCATTCATTGTTTCATCATAATTAGGATTAAACTCAACAGTTTCTTTTTCAAGGTCAGCCAGCATTTGATGAGAAAGCTTTTTCATTCTGATCTCTGTATATCTCATGGCAGCAGGTGCATCACCATCTACTGAACCAAAATTGCCTTGACCATCTATAAGGGGATATCTAAGGGAAAAATCCTGTGCCATGCGAACAATTGTATTATATACAGCAGCATCTCCATGGGGATGATATTTACCTATTACATCACCAACAACACGAGCAGATTTTTTATAGGGTTTGTTCCAATCATTTCTAAGTTGTTTCATGGCAAAAAGCACACGCCGGTGAACAGGTTTCAGTCCATCTCTAACATCTGGAAGCGCCCTTCCTATGATTACACTCATTGCATATTCCAGATAGGACTGTTTCATCTCTTTTTCAATGCTAATTTGATTATTGTTGTTTTGATTAATCATTATATCCCTTTATATGAAAGAATTTATAACTACTTAATATTCTTTCATGTTTCTTTGTGATGCAGACCAAGAACTAAAAACCAGATCTGTCTTATAGCAACTATTAAGATAAATCCTATTAATGTTTAGGTTCAACTATTGCCTGAAAACTTGCAAAATAGATATCCACAAGAGTTAAAAATAATGTTATTATAAGAGGGCCATAAATAATTCCAAGAATTCCATAAAGTTTTAAGCCTCCAATAATAGCGAAAAAAATTACAAGAGGATGTATCTTAACTCTGTCCCCCACAATTTTTGGTTTAAATACATATTCAATGCCCAAAGATAAAATACCATAGAATAAAATCATAAAAATTCCTGCTAGTATTCTCTGGTTAAGCATTAAAAAAAAACCACTAGGAATAAGAACTAAACCAATACCCACAATTGGAAGAAAAGCTAGAAATCCCATAATAACTCCCCATAAAAATGGAGAATTTAAACCAAATATAAAAAAAACAATTCCACCACAAATTCCTTGTATTAAACTAGCTAAACCATTTCCTATAAGTACAGCTCCTGCCATATCTTTAAATTTTTTTAAAATCTTTTTATTATGCTCATCAGGTAAAGGAGAAAGATTATAAATATAAGATGCAAATTTTTCTCCATCAATTAAAAGATAAAATACAACAATTAACATAAGACAAAAATAGGAAATTATTTTAAAAACATTTGATGCTATAAAACTTGCCTGTTGAAACATTGAAAGGCCAATAAATTTACCAATATCAGAAATATGATTAATAAAATCATCCCAGGAAAGGGAAGTTTGAAATCCCATATTTGCAAAAAAATCATTTATAATTTCCAGGGCATGATTGTTTTGAAGCAATTGCTTAAGCTGATTTCTTAAAACAGCGTCTTTTGCCATGGAATAAAGGTCATATGCTTCCTTTGAAAGTATTCCTATAAAAAAAAGAACAGGAACAAAAATGACAAAAAAAATGATGGAACAGGTTATAATGGAGGAAAGTGTAACACTAAATTTCTTTAAGAAAAATTTATAAATAGGAATAAAAATACTTGTAAAAACAAGACCCAAAATAATTATATCAAAAAAGGGAGCTATTAATTTTCCTGTAAGTAAAATAGAAACAAAAAATAGAAACAGAAAAAAAAAGAAAACAGCCTTTTCAGAAGAGCTGGTATTCCCCAAAATTTCACCATTTATTAAACAATTAATTATTGTACCTTGTTATATGGATATGGAGCAACTGCCATAAGGCATATCTGATTTTTGATTCTTGGTTTGCCCCACAACGAAATATGAAAGAGTATTAAATAGTTATAAGTTCTTTCATATAAAAATTTGTAAAAAATCAATTTTAATAAAAAAAATGGCTGAGTAAAAAATTTAATGTACAAGATATAGATTTTTTTTTAATGGTAAGGTAATACATATAGTATTCTAAAGTCTTAAAAAAATCTATATCAAAGTAGATTGAGAATTTTTACGGCGCCATTAATTTTTGTTCAAATTTTATTTGCTTGTACAACCAAGGACAGTAAGATAAAGAAGAATTTCAAAAACAATAACATGAATAAAATTTCCAAAAAAATGAAAAACTATGCCGCCTCCCATAATTGCAGGAACTGCACTAAAAATTATAATTCCAAGTTTTCTGCTGATATCCATAATAAAGCACCTTTTTTATGTATGTTTTAAAATTCAATTTTAAAATCATAAGATGGCATTGTACTACAAAAACGCTGCCCTAAAGCAGATAGATGGTTTTTACTATGCCATCATTATCTTTCAATTATCATTCCCATTCCCATTCCACCACCAATGCACATGGATATAATACCTGTTGAATAATCATTTGTTTTGATTTGATTTATAGCTGTAACCATTTGTCTTGCTCCTGTACATCCAATGGGATGACCAAGGGAAACTCCGCTTCCAAGCCTATTTGCCTTTTCAATATCAATATTAAGCTCTTTCATACATCCAATTGCCTGGGCTGCAAAAGCTTCATTTAATTCTATAACATCAATATCATTAATAGACATTCCTGTTGTTTTTAAAATTTTTCTAATAGCAGGAACAGGACCAAGTCCCATATAAGCAGGATCAATACCGCCGGAGGCAAAAGCTTTTATTATAGCAAGTTTTTCTAGACCCAGCTCATCTGCTTTTTCCTCACTCATAAGAAGAACTCCAGCAGCACCATCATTTATTCCAGATGCATTTCCAGCTGTTACACTTCCATCTTTTTTAAATGCAGGTCTTAATCTAGCAAGTTTTTCAATGCTTGTTTCCATAGGACGTTCATCTTTATCAATAAGAATTTCTTTTTTGCTTTGTTTTACAGTAACTGGCACAATTTCTCTTGCAAATGTTCCATCGTGAACAGCTTTAAACGCTCTTGTATGACTTAAAAGAGCAAGCTCATCCTGATTTTGTCTGGTAATACCATATTTTTCAACAATATTTTCAGCAGTCAATCCCATGTGATACCCATAAAATATTTCATAAAGTCCATCATAAACCATAAGATCATAAACATCACCAATTCCGGTTAACTCCATTCTATGTCCCCATCTTGCCTTGGGCAAAGCCATGGGAGCATTGCTCATACTTTCTTGTCCCCCGGCAAGAACTACATCAGATTCTCCTGTCATAATTGCCTGGGCACCAAGAGCAATTGCCTTAAGTCCTGATCCACATATTTTATTAATAGTAAAGGCTGTGGTCTGCCTTGGAATACCTGCTTTTATCATTGCCTGTCTTGCAGTATTTTGACCTTGGCCTGCCTGAAGAACATTACCCATAATAACTTCGTCAATATTTACAGGGGTAAGAGAGTCATCATAATCAAATTCTTTTTTTTCTAGATCAATTATACCCTGCTCTTTAAGAGAATCAGGACCAAATTCTTTTGTTGATTTATCTGCCACAGGTCTTAAGCCAACTCTTTTTAATAAATCTTTCATAACAATAGAGCCAAGCTCAACAACACACATACTTTTTAAAGAACCACCAAAAGACCCAACAGGTGTCCTAGCACAACTTACTATCACAACATTTTTCATGGAAATGCCTCCTGATTGTTATTTTTTTTATAAAAAAATTTATAACAAATACAAATATAAAATACAAATAAAATACCTTTTTCTAAACATATTGAGAAGCGTGATAATAAATAATTAAAAGCGTTATAAGTATTTTTTTAGCGGGATTAACAGGGGTTGGTTTCTTTTTACTTAAAAGCCATTTTAATCTTGATTAAAGAAGAAAGATTCAAGTTTTATTTTGTCCTTTGAGACTCTCTTATTAAGATTGTCTGTTTTCTAAAAGACTTATGCAGAAAAATTACAATGATGACAGCTTATTTTAGACAATGTTCCAGAGTCATTTTCATATATCAATTATTGTTACTGCCAGTGGAGTACTGGTTAACATCTCACCTCCGTTTGGAGTGACTTTTACAGGACATTCTAAACGCATGCCTCCAACTCCCGGTACTGTGATAGATAAAAACCCGACTTCAATGACATTTTCCTCAAGGACAATTCCGGTGAATTTTTCACTGTTACCAATAGGTGGATACCATTCGTGACCCAGTACACCCAACCCATGTCCGAAAAAAGGAACCGCATATTGAATATAACCACTTGCGGTAAGGTTGTCGTTTACAGTATGCCAGACTTCTCCGATAGTGTTTCCTGCCTTGAGTTTTGTTATCAGCGTTTCTGCCGCACTAAGGTAAACATCAGCCAGTTTCTGCTGCTCCTTGCTTGGTTTCCCAAGAATAAAATTATGCGAAAGATCAGACATAAAGGTTTGGTACATGGGATGAAAATCGACAATAATATTGTCACCTGCCTGTAGAATTTTGCCCGTAGGTTGGGTAGTACCGCACATTGTATACGCAGTCCGATAACCAGAAGCTGCTTCAGATGAACCTGTAACCGCTCAATGGTATTCACTACCAAGACGCCTTAATTCCATCTCGCCAATTCCTATCATTTCAGCTTCGGTCATTCCAATTTTCAGTGACTCTCCTACCAGAGAAATAGCACTATCAGCCATAGCTGTGGCTTGCTTCATTAGTATGATTTCTTCTGGATCCTTGATGTAACCGGCCTGATCAACAATCTCATTGGCATTGACGAATGTTGCATCTGGCAGGTTTTCTTTCAAAAGGTCGTATTCAGTAGAAGTCAGATAACCTGTATTTCCACGGGGTGAATGCCCCAGCTCAACACCAATTCTACTTTTATCCCATTTATTGTTTTTGATCTGATGAATGGCAATATCCAGCATATCCATACCCGGTATGGGCGCATATGCTGTAACCGTATCCAACCATGATTCAACTTTAACCCTTTCCTGGTCGATTAAAAAATTGATTAACTCCACATGACCATCTCTTGAGACCAACACAGCAGCTCGCCATGGTACAAAGGCACCTGATACAAAAGTAACACTGACTATTCGTGTGCCAATTAACACATCAATATCCATTTGATCCATTTTCCCCTGGATTCGTTTTATTCGCTTCATATGGTCGATGTTAATATTCATGGAGCCGGTTTCCTTTGAAATATTATGGGAGCGTTAACTTAACTGTGTCTGGAAGAGGACACAATGTCAGTTGACAAGCAGTTTTCCAAAGGTTTAATGTGGTGTCATGATGAAAAGGAAAAAAAA
>NBLN01000014.1 GCA_002084425.1 Desulfobacteraceae bacterium 4572_130
GACTGGCTTACGTCGGCGTTTTTTGAAACACTTTGGTTTTACAAGCTATATTAACTTTTCAATCGTTTTCGTGAATAGCCGCCAGCCGGTTATTTGCGGCGTTATAGAAAATATTGGAAAAGACAGAGGGCAAAAAAATAAAAATTAAAGGGTGGAGGGAATAATGAAAGTGAATATTGATGCGGTAAAAGAATCCATTGAAACTCTTAAAAAAGATATTAAAGAATTAGAGTCGAAATTTGATAACTGGGATTCTAAATCAACAGCTGGTGGGAAACCACTTAGATCTATTACAGGAAGAATACTTTTATCAGCACAAAGAGTTAAGAATCTCGTTAAAGACAATACATATAGCCCTTAATAAAAAAACTTCCCTAAATCCAGAATTAAACTTATGTGTGAAACTTAAGCATTTTAGATAAAAGGAATAAATCTATAACAATGCCCTTTCACAGCTGACCGGGCTTACGGCGCCGCTTTTTGGAAGGGTTTCAAATTAACAAACTTTGCTGTCTTTTCAAACGTTTTGGGTGTTTCCGCCCGGCGGGTGAAGGGCGGCATTATTATGAGGTGGGACTTTAGTCCCGCAGATGTTAGCCTTGTATAAGTCTTGAAAAAATGGCGAAACTAAAGTCTTGTTTTTTATTAATTTTTAATAGGCTAGGATTTTATTTTTAAAGATATAAGATAGTATATATTTATTAAATATTAATATATGAAAATTTTTGACCCATTAAACATAGAACTAAAAAAACAAGTTCTTGTTCAGGCAAGTGCAGGAACAGGAAAGACCCATACAATAACCAGTCTTTTTACAAGACTTGTATGTGAAGGTTATTTTGTGGATTCTATTCTAGTTGTAACTTTTACAGAAGCAGCTAGTGCTGAATTAAAACATAGAATAAGAAATAGGCTTGTTTCTGCATTAAATTTTTTTGAAAATATAAATAAACCTAAATATTATGACAATAATGATTTTGCTTCTTATTTATTTAAAGGGTTAAAACATGATATTCAAAGGAAAAAATTAAGATTAAAAACTGCGATTGCTTGTTTTGATGAAGCATCAATTATGACTATTCATTCTTTTTGTCTTCAGATTTTAAAAGAAAATGCTTTTGAAAGCAGAACTCTTTTTAATGTAAAATTAACTAGTGATTCTTTGTCTGTAATACGAGAAATTGTTTTTGATTTTACTAGTATTGAAATTAATAATCTTGATCCATTTTTTTTAAAATTTTTAAAGCTTAGAAATTTTAAGATAAAAAATTTTATTTCTATTCTTGAAAAGGTTTTATCAAGACCTTTTATCAACATCATTCCTAAAAATGTTTTATTTCAAGATGTTTCAAGAGAATATAAAGAAATTTCCTTAAAAATTAGTAATATTCTTAAATATCAAGAACAAGATATTATAAATATTTTTTTAACACATAAGGGAATAAACAAAAGAAGTTATTCTAAAAAAAATGTTCCTAAATGGCTTAAAAGTGCAAAAAACCATGTTTTAAAATCTAATTATATTTTTAATATGACAGAAAAAGGAGATTCGCTTTATAAATTTACCTGTTCCAGATTAATGGAAAAGAATAAAAAAGATATTGATGTTCCAAAACATGATTTTTTTGATTTATGTGAAAAAATTCTTAAGCTTTCTAATATTCTTGAAAAAAATATTTTAGCAATAAAACTTAAATTTATAAATTTTGCTGTTAAAGAGCTTAAAAAACAAAAGGAAAATCTTGGTATATGTTTTTTTGATGACCTTATAAATACTCTTGCTAATGCCCTGGAAGGTAAACAAGGCAGAATTCTTTTATCTCAAATAAGAAAAAAGTATCTGGCAGGTTTAATTGATGAGTTCCAAGATACAGATCAGAGACAATACTCTATTTTTTCAAAAATATTTTTCAATAATTCATTATCTTCCTTTTTTATGATTGGAGATCCTAAACAGGCAATATATGGTTTTAGGGGAGGAGATATTTTTGCATATCTTAAGGCATGTAAAGACACAAATAAAAGAGTATATACTTTACAGGAAAATTGGCGGTCAGATCCTTTACTTGTAAATTCAGTAAACAAACTTTTTCTTAAAAAACATAATCCTTTTATTTTTAAGGATATAGAATTTTATCCAGTGCAAACTCCTGAATCTGCTGAAAACAGGTTAATGAAAAATAATAAAAAAGCATCTTCTCTTCAAATTCTTTTTATCAATTCTAAAAATCAAGTTACAAATCAAGACCAAAATATAGATAAGGACAAACAAGGATTTATTAAAAAATCATGGCTTGAAAAAAATATTTCCTTGATTACAGCGCAAGATATTGCTGGTTTATTATTATCAAACTATCAACTTAAAAAGGAAAAATTATTACAAAAAATTATGCCTCAGGATATTGCTGTTCTTGTAAGAACTAATATTCAGGCAGAAAATATAAATAAAGCTCTTGGGGAACTTGGTATTCCATCTTGTCTTTTAAAAACAAGTTCTGTGTTTGATTCAAAGGAAGCCCAAGATATTGCAGATTTTTTATGTGCAGTTCTTGAACCTGAGAATTTAGGATTTTTAAGGGCAAGTCTTACAAGTAATCTTTTTGGTTTTTTGGGAAATGATATTTTAAATCTTAATCAAGACAAAGATTTTTTAAATAAATTACAGGAATTATTTAGAAACTTTAAAGATATATGGGAACAAAAAGGTTTTTCCATAATGATTCAAAAAATGTTTCATTCTAATGAAGCTTTGTCAGAAACAAAAGATTGTATAAACCAGAGAAGTCTTACAAATTATTATCATATTGCAGAACTTGTTTCTCATGCAGAAATTTTAAATCATTTTTCTCCACCTTTGCTTTTAAAATGGTTTATTAATCAACAAAATCCTGAAATGCGTGAAGAATATTCAGATGAATTAAGACTTGAAAACGATAAAAAGGGAGTTGCAATTGTAACTATTCATAAAAGTAAAGGATTAGAATATCCTATTGTTTATCTTCCTTATATGTGGGAGGGAAATTCTAATTTGTCAAAACAGGATTATGCTTTTTTTCATGATCATAATAATATGGAAACTCTTGATTTGGGTTCTGAAAAAAAAGAGTCTTCAAAAAAACAGGCTTTATTGGAACAACAAGCTGAAGATACAAGAATTTTGTATGTTGCTATTACAAGAGCAGCGTGTTTTTGCAAGATTTTCTGGGGGTGTTTTAAATCAGTTGAGAATTCTGCTTTAGGAAGAATTTTACATAATAATGGTGATTTTTCTGAAAAAATTATGATGAATGATATTAGGCAGTTACAACAACAAACAAACAATGGTATTACTCTGGAAATTTATGAACCTTTAACAAATTTTTTGTTTTTAGATAATTTAAATACAAAAAAAGAAAAATTTAAAAATAAAAAATTTACAATGGATATTGTTCAAGACTGGAGATTTTCAAGTTTTTCCCAGATTTCAGCAACTTCAGAAATTTCAATAATTAAGAATACAATGGAAAATGAATTTTTTAATAAAACTGATAATATAAATTTACCAGATAAGGAAATTAAAAATTTGTCTGATTTAAATTTTGTTTCATCTGGTTCTGAAATAACTCTTATTGATTTTCCAAGAGGTGCTGAAGCAGGAGATTTTTTCCATAATATATTTGAAAATCTTGATTTTCAGGCACAGGAAGATGAGATAATAGAGCTTGTTAAATCTAGGCTTATTAAATTTGGATTAGAAAAAAATAAATGGATTAATTGTGTTAAAAAATCATTCTTAGAAATTATTAATACTCAACTTTTAAAAAATCATTCTGATTTTTTAGGGAGTGATTTTTCTTTAAGGCAAATAAAAAATGATTATAGATTTAATGAAATGGAATTTCTTTTTCCCTTTAAATCAATTTTAAAACAAGTTTTTGCAGATGTTTTTAAAAAATATATGAATAATCCTGTGGCAGATATGTATGCACAAAAAATTTTAAATCTGGAGCTTAATTCTTTTAAGGGATATATGAAGGGCTTTATAGACCTTGTTTTTAGGTTTCAAAATAAATGGTATATTGTGGATTATAAATCAAATTTTCTTGGTAATATTTATGGTGATTATTCTGATGATGCCATAAATAATGCCATGATGGAGCATCATTATTTTCTTCAATATCATATTTATGTAATTGCCCTTTATAAATATCTTAAATTTAGAATTAAAGATTATAATTATAATACTGATTTTGGAGGAGTGTTATATTTGTTTATACGGGGAATGCATCCAAAATGTGAAAAGGATTTTGGAATTTTTTATGATAAACCATGCTTTACTTTAATAGAAAAGCTTTTAAAATCATTTGATAAATAATGGTTAATTAAATTGTCTAGGACTTAGAAAATGGAATAAATATCAGCATAAAGTCCAACTAATAAAAAAAAATTTAACATAGAAAGTAAAATTAGTTAATTAAAATAATTATTTCAATTAGTTACATCTCTTGCATTCTATCTTATTGTTTTAAAGCCTTAAAGTTCAGTAATACAAAACAGGAGTTTATAAAAAAATGATATGCCGGGAAAAAATCAGGTATCATAAAAATTTAAAAAATGCTTTGGAAAATGCTGTTCATCCAAAGGAGCCAGAGAATCATCTACTCCAGCCGACAAGTGTTATTGCTTTGATATACTTTAAAAAAGAATCACATCTTATTTTTATTCAAAAAGCTGATATAAAAGGATATCCATGGAGAAATCAAATAGCATTTCCAGGAGGGCATAGTGACCTTAAGGACACAAACAGACAGGAAACAGCTATTAGAGAACTTAGAGAAGAAATGGGCATTTCAGATAAGGATCTAGATGTAGTTGGGTCCCTGGGACATTTTCAAACAATTAATAATAAAGGTATTCAAGCTTTTCTAGGAATTTGGAATAAAAAACAGGAAATTTTATATGATACTAGAGAAATTTCAAAAATTTTTTATATACCTGTAAATTATTTAATAAAAGTCCATAAAAAAAAGAATTTTAAAAACAGAATTCCTGATATCTATGAGTTAACATATCCATATAAGGATATTGTTATTTGGGGTGTTACAGCTAAAATCACACATCATTTTATAGAAATTATTAGAAATTTATCTATATAATAATTTTCAACTATTTTTTAATTCCTGCTTTTTTTACAAAATAACTAAACAATAAATGTTTACAATCCTATCAGAATCCCATCAGCTATTTGGCCAATTAATCTTATGGTAAAAAGTTATGGGTTTTTCAAAGTGCAAGCATTCTGTCTAAAGCAAGTTTAGCCTGTTTTTTTATTGTATCTTTAATATCAATAATATTTGTTTTTCCAATGTTTTCTAATGTATGCAAAAGATTTGTAAGATTTATTTTAAACATATTAGGACAAAGAGAATTTTTTAAAGGCATAATTGTTTTATCATTATGTTCAAGTTCAAGCCTTTTAATAAGATTTATTTCTGTTCCTATAATAATTGTGGAACCTTTTGGGGCATTTTTTACATAATTTACAATAAAACTTGTGGAACCAACAGCATCAGATAATCCAACAACATCTTCAGTGCATTCTGGATGAACAATAATTTTTGCTGTGGGATATTTTTTTCTCATATCTTTAATTTCTTTTGCCTGAAATGTTGTATGAACCAGACAATATCCCTTCCAAAGTATGACTTTTGCATTTTTTATATTTTGTTTTGAGTTTCCTCCAAAGGGCTTTTCAGGATCCCAGACAATCATTTCATTTTTTGGAATATTTAAGGCATTACCTGTATTTCGTCCAAGATGCTCATCTGGAAAGAAAAAGATTTTTTCTCCTTGTTTAAAAGCCCATTTAAATGCTTTTAAAGCATTTGATGATGTGCATATAATTCCATTTTTGCTGCCGCAATGTGCTTTTATATGGGCATCTGAATTCATATAAACAAGTGGTATGATTTTTTTTTCCTTAACAACACTTATAATTTCAGTCCATGCTTTTTCAAGCAAATCTGCATTAGCCATATCTGCCATCCAGCAACCTGCATTAACATCAGGTATTTGCACAATCTGATGTGACTTAGCAAGAATTGCTGCACTTTCAGCCATAAAATGTACTCCACAAAAAACTATGTATTGGGCATTTTTATCTTTTGCTGCCTGTGCTGATAAGGCAAAAGAATCTCCACTAAAATCACCAAGGTCAATAATTTCTTTTATTTGATAATGGTGGGTTAGAATAATAAGTTTTTTACCAAGTTCTTTTTTTCTTTTTTTTATTTTATCTATAAGCTGTTTGGTTTCCATTATATAAAATTAATACTCCTTTTTTCTTAATTTTTGAATTACAGCTATCATAGTGGTGATAATATAATCTATTTCTTTTTTTGTATTATAGCGGGATAAGGAAAAACGAATAGTTCCAGCACCTGATTTAAAAGGTGTTTTCATAGCCATAAGCACATGGGAAATTTTAACACACTCTGATGTACAGGCAGAACCAGAAGATGCACAGATTTTTTTCTTATCTAACAAAGATAGAATTGATTCTGCTCTTACACCATCAAATCCAATAGATAAAGTGTTTGAAAGTCTTTTGTCAAGGTCACCATTTACTGAGGAGCCTGAAATTTTTTCAAGGAGCTGGCTCTCAAGATAATCTCGAAGTTTCCTGACTTTGTTATTCATAATAGGCAATTCTTTTCTAGCAATTTCACAGGCTTTCCCAAGTCCAATAATAGATGCAGTATTTTCTGTACCACCTCTTTGTCCATTTTCCTGGGATCCACCAATTAATAAAGAAGAAATTTTAAATCCTTTTTTCACATAAAGAGCCCCAACTCCCTTGGGAGCATGGAATTTATGCCCGGAAATAGACAACATATCAATGCTGACTTTTTTAACATCTATGGCAACCTTTCCTGCTGCCTGAACTGCATCTGTATGAAATAAAATACCTTTTTCTCTGGCTTTTTCTGCAATTTCCTTAATAGGAAACAATACACCTGTTTCATTATTTGCCCACATTAATGAAATAAGAGCAGTATTATTAGATATACTGCTATAAAGCAAATCAAGGTCTAATAGTCCTTTTTTATTTACTGGAACAAAGGTAATTTCATAACCTTTTGTTTTTTCAAGATATGTGCAAACCTTTGAAATGGCAGGATGTTCAACACTGGATGTAATAATATGTTTTTTTTCAGGAAATGCTTTTATGGCAGAATAAATAGCTGTATTATCACTTTCTGTGCCGCAGCTTGTAAAAATAATTTCTTTAGGTTCAGCATTTATTAAATCAGCTACCCTTTGTCTTGCCTGTTTTATTTTTTTGTCAACTTGTTTAGCAAACCCATATGTTGAAGAAGGATTACCATATAACTCTCCTAAAAAAGGAAGCATTTCCTGTATAACTTCATCAGCAACTTTTGTGGTTGCATTGTTGTCTATATATATAATTTTCATTATTTTATTACTCTTTAATAGCGTCATAAAAAAATTTTGATCCTATGTATAATAGACTGATCACAGAATTAAAAAAGACAACGCTTTAAAATATAATATATAAACATTATTTCTTACCGTATTATATATTATAATTAAACATATCTGATTGTGCATTAAGCAAGAATCTATACAATGCCTTGTTAGCTTTCTTTAATCGCTTTTTCAATAATTTCATCAATCTTGTTTCTTTCGTTTTCAATCTTTCTTTTTATTTCTTCTTGCTTGTTTAATTCTGCTTTGATTTCATTAACAATTTTTTTTTGTTTTCTTAAGTCAGGAATAGGAATTTTAATGTTTTCGACCATTGGAGTTGTTAATTGAGCAATTGTGTTTCCACTTTTTTCAATATTTTGAAAATTTATAACATTTGCTAAGTATTCATTTAGTATAAATTTTTTAATAGGAATCACAGAAATTAATCTTACTATTGGAAAATAACTTTCATTTCTTGCTACGGCAAAGCCAATTGTTCCTCTTGCTGAAATGGTGATAGCTTTTTCTTTTACTCTTGCTTTTTTAAAATATGCAATAAATCCAAATTTTTCTTTTCCATTTGAGAAAATAGGATATTGATATATTTCATTTTTTTCATCTGAAAAATCTTTTGGCATATCACCACCAGCAAAAATACTTTTAGCAATGCTTTTTATTTTAAAATATTTTACATTAGGTATTTGGAAATTTATTTTATTACTTAGGCTTGTAGAAACATTAAATTTTAAATTATTAGTTTTACTAATAATAGAAAAATTAACTTCAAAGAACTTTTCTTTTTTACTTTTCTCGAACTTCTCTAAATCAAACCCAAACTCTCTGGCAAAAACTTTATTGATAATTTTTTGTGGTGGTGTGATTTGTGCTTTTAGTTTTTTGATTTTTTTTTCAATAGGTTTTATTTGAGCAACGATTTTGTCTTGTTTTAGTTTTGGAATTAAAGGTATTTTGATTTTACTTACATCTGAAGGACTAATATTTTGCTGACCTTTCCCCATAGAATCAATTTGTATTTGGAATTGAAAAGAATATAGCTTAGTTAAATAATAATAGAATTTACAATTAATTTTTTCGTCTTTTGCTCGTAAAATTCCGACTCTTTGATTTAATAAAACTTTTTTATTTAACTCATCAATAAAGCAAGTTTTTCCAATAGTTGCACCTGTTAAAGCTATTACTATATCTTTGTTTTTTACTTTGTATCTTTTATATTTTTCAAAATATTCTTCTGGCAAAAAAACCATACTATCAAAACAAACATCTCCACTATTGTTAAAGTCTCCAATTCGCAATAATTTTACACCATCTTTTTCATAGTATTCACTTTTAAACGCATATCCAGTAAAAACATCAAAATTGTAAAAAATTCTGCTTTTTAAAATATATTTTTCTTTTTTAACTTGCTTATTTAAAAAGTGGTATTTATAGCTACCATAAAGATAATGTTTACTTGCTAATTCTGCAAAATCTATTGTAAAAGTTTTTAATCCCATAGTACATCTCTTAAATAATCTAAAGCTGTTTCTTTTATTCCGTCATCTATTAAAACCTCTTGTTTTTCATTTACACGATAAAGTTCATTCGGTTTTGGTTTTTCACCTCTTTTGGTTCTCTTGTAACCGATATTTTCCACTTCTGCCATAAAGATTTTATAATTCAGCTCTTTAACAACTTCTCCAAAAACCCACCAAGTATTTACAAAACCAAAAATATCTTTTGTATCATTGTCATATTTGCAAAGTCCGCCTTTACCAACAAGTTCATCTTGATATTTTTCAACTATTTTTTTCAACGAAAGTTTTTTATCGTCTTTTTCAATGTAATCTTTAAGCATTCTTACCAAAATTTCTTTTTCTTTTTTTTCGGTTAAATCTTTAATAGAAGGCAATTTTTTATGATCTTTATCTTTTAAATATACTTTTACAAAATTTTCACATCTAGTTTTAAGATTGCTCCATTCATTTGAGTATTTAGTCCAAAGTTTGTTCCACTCATCAATTTCTTTTTTAGTTTTCTTTTGAGCAAAAAGCAAACTTGTCTTTGTGCTGGTAAATGGTTGGAAGGCAAGTTGAGGCAAACTCACAACCGCTTTAACTTTAAAATATTTATAAATAAAAAGTCTGATGTATTTGTTTTCTGTAGTATCAAATATGCTTTCAGGCAAAACCACACCAAATCGCCCATTTGGTTTAAGTAGCTGATACCACCTTTCTACAAATAAATTTTCAGAGTTCTTTTTATCACCAAAAATGAAAGATGATTTTAAAGTTCTCTTTGTGTCATTATCAAGATCAACACTAAAAGGTGGATTTGTGATAATTATATCAAAAGACTCATTCACTTCTTTGTTATAAACTAAATTCTCTTTGGATTTATCCAAAATATTTTCACCAGAGATTTTTTTATATTTAGAAAACTTTGAAAGCCCATCGCCCTTGCTACTTCCAACAAAAATATTTGCCGATCCATCACCGTGCAAAATCATATTTACTTTGACAGAAGTTCCAAGATTCGGATTTATTTCACTTCCATAGATAAATTTTTCTGCCCACATATTTTCCAATTCATCAGGATAAAAGTTTTTTTGTAAAAATGACTGTGTATTTTTAGAATCTTCAATTTTATCTCTAAATCTATGTTTGATATTTTGAGTAATAAATTTCATATATTCAATAAGAAAAGAACCACTTCCAGCACTGGGATCAATTAAGTAGGGGACTTCATTTTCTTTGTTAATTTTTTCGATAGCGAGTTTATCAAGCTGTAATCCCCAAAGCAAAAATTTAACTATATTGATGTGAGTAAAAAATTGTCCCTTTGATTGTTTAAATCCTGTTGAGATAATATTTTCAAAAAATTCTCCTAAAACGTCTTTTCCGTTTGGTAATTTATTCCCAGAAATAAAGGAATACTTTTCCAATTCTGAAACAGTAAATTTAAGTTTTGCTAAAGAGAATTTTTTTCTTTCAATTACAAAACTTTCTTTTATTTCATTTTCATCAACAATATTTAATCTTTGTTTTAAGGCTCTTCTGTAAAGTTTGTTTATTCTCTCAAAAAGTTGTTCGTTGGATTCAAAACTTTTTCCATCTTTAAATGAAAATATTTGAAAGTCGTATTTTTCGCCTTTTTTCTTTTCAGATTCATCTTGAATTTTGGCAAGAATAATGTTTACAAGCGAAGAAAAAACATCGTTGTCATCAGTTCCTCCACCACCCCAAAGGACATTGTGTAAATTTTTTCTTAGTCCGTCTAATTGTTCGTGAGTAAAACTTGTTTCTAAATCTTTTTTGCCATTTTTAATATATGGTTCTTTTTGTGCTTTTCCGTATCTTTTAGGCAGTTCATCAGCAAAATCTCTTATTTCTTTCCAAGAATCAAAAGAGGTAAATTTTTCATAATCAATTACAATACATTTATCTTTGATTTTGCTTTTAGTAAGTTCAAAAGTATAAAGAACAAGATATTTTACTTTTTTGCCTTGTCCTTTTTCTTGAGAAGCAAGATTAAAAAGTTGTTTTTCAATTACTTCGTCTTTATTTTTTTCATAATCTTGGGGACTTTTGAGTTCAATATAAAGAAAAGCATCGCCTTTATCATTTCTGACAATAATATCTATTCTTGGTTTGTTTACTTTTGGTCTTTCAATATCATATTGTTTTTCAAGCTCAATATTCTCAGGTTTATACCCAAGTTCATTAACTAACTTAGTAAGAATATAGGCACGAACGACTTCCTCATCTCCCGTGATTTTTTTTATTTTACGAGTTTGTTTAAATTCTTTTGAATAGCTAATTTTTGACTTGCTAAAATCAAATTTATCAACAATTTTTATCTTTTGTTGGTTTAGATATTTATCTATTATTATTTTATCCATTTTTTTCTACTTTTTGATGCTATCACGGTTATCTGATTTTGAAAGTTAGCCATTTATGGCATTATCAAAAGTTGACTTTATCAAGTCCTTTTAATCCAAGAATTTGTCTTGCTTCATCAGATGTTGCAGGCTCTAAACTCATTTCCTTTGCAATTCGTTTAATCATACTTACCTGATCAGCACTTGCTTTTGCCATAATGCCTTTTCCTGCATAAATGGAATCTTCAAGTCCAACTCTTACATTTTGAGCACCCATTGCCATAGCAGTAGTAGTAATAGGAATCTGAAATTTTCCTCCCGCTGCAACTGACCATGTAAAATTTTCTTTTCCAAGAACTTCTTTTGCTTCATCATAAATTAGAACCAGATGTTTTACAGAAGGTGTCATCCATCCTACCATAGGTCCAAATACAAATTGAAGATGAACAGGAAGTTTTGCTAAATTTTCTTCAATAAGCCATTTAACATAGGAAACATGACCAAGTTCATAAATTTCAAATTCAGGTTTAGTATCAATTTCAAGAAAAGTTTTGCCATAAATCATATCATCATTAAATGTTGGTCTAAAAGTTACATTTTTACATAATTTAAGATATTCAGGTTCCCAGTCATATTTATATTTTTCAAATCTATCTGCAATCTGGAAAATACCAAAATTAAATGGTGCAGGATCAAAAGAACACATTTCAGGTTTTAATTTTTTAATGGGAATTAGTTTTTCTTCTGTGGTCTGATTCATGCCTCCGCCTGTAGTTGGAAGCAATATCATATTACATCTTGCTTTTATTTTTTCATGAACTTCCATAAAAAGATCAGGATCTGATACAGGCAGTCCATTTTCAGGATTTCTAACATGAATATGTGCAATGGCAGCTCCGGCTTCCCATGCTTTTACTGCATCTTCCACAATCTCATCCGGAGTTATTGGAAGATAATCACTCATAGTTGGAATATGAACAGAACCTGTAACAGCTGCTGTAATTATTATTTTATTATCCATTTTATATTCTCCTTTTAAAATAAATGATAATAGTATTGAAAGACCCTATAAAATTTTTTTTCGTGTATTTTCATGCTTAAAAATAAAAAATTATTAGGAAGCCATCAAATAATTATATTTTTCCTTAATTAATGGCAGTAATTCTTTTAATGTCTCATCTATTTTATTTACAAGAAAATTAATTTCCTGTTCTGTTATTGCAGTTGATAAAATAAATAATCCCCTTGGAATATTAAAAACTCCTTTATTTAGCAAGGACAAATGCATTAATGTATGAAGCTTATCAACTGATTCTAATACTTGTTCAGGAGTTGTAATTGGTTTATTAACAAAATGTAAGTTTAATAAAGAACCAATTTGATTTGACTGAATATTTAAATTATTAGTTTTAAAACTTTTTAAAAGCCCTTTTTGAAATTTATTTCCTAATTTGTTTATATAGGCAATTTTATTTTCATCATATTTAGATAAGGCTGCAAATCCTGCCTGCATTACAGTTTCATACCCATTAAATGTACCTGAATGGTATAATGGTTTGTCTGTATTTTCATGGCAGTAAATATTCATAATTTCTTTTTTGCCGCCAAACACGCCAATAGGAAGTCCGCCGCCAATCACCTTTCCAACAGTTGTTAAATCAGGAATTACATTAAATAATTTCTGACATCCACCTAAATCAACTCTAAAGGAAAAAATTTCATCAAAAATCAGCAAAACATTATAATCTTGAGTTATTTTTCTTACATGTTCAAGATATCCTGATTCTGGCAGTACAACACCGCCTGCACCAAGAAAAGGTTCCATAATCACAGCAGCAAGTTGGTCAGCATTTTCTTTAACTGTTTTTTCAAGTTGATTAAAATCATTAAAAGGAACTTCAAGCATATCCTGAGTCATGCCTTGTGGAATTCCTGCTGTAATAATATTTTTTTTTGTTGATGCTGCAACACAGTCATGGGTTCCATGAAATCCCCCAGACATTTTTAATATTTTGTTTTTTCCTGTATAAGCCCTTGCTGTTCTTAAGGCAAACATGGTGGCTTCTGTTCCAGAATTTAAAAATCTTATTCTGTCAAATCCCGGCACTCTTTCACATAAAAGTTTTGCAAGTTTATATTGTCCATCACTTGGACTAGAATATTGTGAGCCTTTTACAATGCCCTTTTGTACTGCCTTAACAATATCATCATCTCCATGACCATGAACAATGGCACCATAGGCATTAGTTACATCAAGGAGTTTATGCCCTTCATGGGTATAAACATAGGCACCCTTAGCATAATCAATATGAAGGGGATAGGGTTTAAAATAACTTAAACTTCTAGTTGCACCGCCTGGAATATAATTAATAAGTTTTTTATGGAGTTCTTTAGAAACAGGAAATTTTTCCATATATGTTTGAATAATTGTTTTTTCAATTTGTTCTTTAATCATGGTGTTGTCCTTTTTTAAATTCATAATTAGCAGTAAAAATGCCTGATATAATGAAAAGCATACTATAAAAATGAATTAAATTAATATCTTCCTTTAAAAAAAAATATGCTAAAATTCCACTAAAAAAAGGTAACATATAATAAGTCATTGCTGTTTTTAAGGGACCAATTGCAAGAATTGCCTTGCTCCATAATATAAAAGCTGAAATTGAAGCAAAAATACCCAGATAAAAAATCAAACAAATTGTTTTTATATTAAATTCAACTAAAGGAACTGTTACATATTCCCAGACAAAAAAAGGAAATAAAAAGATCAATCCCAAAATAAATGTACTTAATAAAAATGCCATAAGACTTAATTTATCAGGTTTGCGCTTTAATAAAATGCAATAAAACGCAAAAACTATAGAACCTATAAGCATCCATACATCACCTATAACAAAAGATATATTTAAGAGTTTAGAAAGGGTGCCTCTGGTAATGAGTAAAACAATACCTGATATAACAAGTATAATGCCGATATATTTATTTATAGTTATTAATTCACGAAAAAAAATTCGAGATAAAATAATAATAAAAATTGGAAAAGTAATGGAAATCAATGAAAGATTAATAGCACTAGTTGTATGACTTGCCAGATATAAAAGAGTGTTAAATGTTGTAACTCCGAGTAAAGCAGTAATAGACAGGTAAAAAATATGTTTTTTAATAATATCCCATTCAATAATAAGATATTTTAATGTAAACGGTAAAAATACAATTACTGCAACAAACCACCTCCAAAAAGCAAGGCTTATTGGAGGTATGGTTTCATTAAGAACTCTAGCAATAATAAGATTACTAGACCAGATAGCTATTGCAGTAACAGCAAAAACATAGCCTAAAATTATTTTTCGATTTTGTAATATATTTACCAACTTATAATTAACTCGTAATGGTATTATAAACTTGGTATAAAGCTGTTAGCTTTAAAACAAGAATATATAAAAAATGCCTTTTTATTCTTTTAAAAATACAATAATTTATATATGGAATATGGAGCAATACTATTCTTCTTTTTTATGAACAATCAAAAGTTCGCCAATTTCTTTTTCAATTTTTTCAACAAATTCACCAGATTCAATTCTTGCTTTTAATTCTTCAAGATCATCAATATAAACTTTGTCATAATCCATATAAGATAAGGTTTCTCGAACAGCATTATACATGATTTTTCCAGCATCGCTTAATTTATCAACTCCTCTTATATCTGCTGCCTGGGCTGCACAAAGCAGTTCAAAGGACAAAATATGATTGGTATTTTCAACAATTTTTCTTGCTTTTCTTCCTGCAATTAAACCAAAACTTACAATGTCTTGAAAATCTGCTGTTGATGTAATGGATTGAATAGATGCTGGAACTGCAAGAGTTCTATTTTCTGCTACAAGGGAAGTTGTCATAAACTGCCCTCCCATTAATCCCATGCGAACCCCTGTATCTTCTTTGCATAAAAATGGAGGAAGACCTGTACTATGAGCTGAATCCATGAATCTGTCTATTCTTCTGTCACTTACTACACCTATATTTACCATAGAAATTCCCAGACAATCCATTGCAAAGGAAATAGGTTGTCCATGAAAATGTCCATTATGAATAAAAGTATTATATTCTGTAAATATTAAGGGATTATCATTACTAGAATTAAGCTCTCTTAAAAGAGTTTCATGGGCAGTATTTACTGCTTCTTTTGTGGGACCTACAAATTGTGGAGTACAGCGGATTGAATAAGCATCTTCAACTGGAATATCAGCTACAGAAATACCCTTATGTTTTTTAAGTACAGCTTGAAGTTCCAGGGAGAGTTTTTGTTCATCCATAGCCAAGGAACTTCCCTTTAAAAGTTTAGTAAGGTTACTGGCAGTTGCATATTGTCCCGGATGATATTTTTGTTCATGAACCCTGACATCAAAGGGATTAATTCTTCCCATAAGAGTCTCAATAGTAAAAGCTGCTATAATATCAGAATTTTTTAATGTATTAGTTGCTTCGGAAATAACACTGCAGGCAAGACCAACCATAGCGGAAGTACCATTAATAAGCGATAAACCTTCCTTGGCATTTAAATACATAAGTTTAATTCCAGCAGCATCCATTGCATCCTTGCCTGACATGATATTGCCATTATACCTTGCCTTCCATTCACCAAAGGCAACACTTGCAATACAGCCAAGAGGACCAAGGTCTCCACTGGTTCCCAGGGAACCTTTTCTTGGGACAAGGGGGAAAACATGTTTATTAATCATATCCAGATAAATTTTTAAATTTTCTTCCTTAATACCTGAATAACCGCGGCAAAGAGAATTTGCCCTTGCAATCATGAAAATTCTGACAAGCTCATCTTTAAAGGGTCTTCCTACTTGAGTTGTAATACTTCTAACAAGATTTTTCTGAAAATCATTATCTCTGTCCTTGGGCAGAAGATGATCAACAAGACCACCGCAACTTGTATTTACACCATAGATGCACCGTTCCTCATTTGCCCATGTGTCAACTAATTTTCTGCAATCACGAATTTTAGGCCAATTTTTATGATCTATCTCAATTTTTATTGATAAATCATTTCCAGCTTTTATTAGTTCTTCAATTGTTAATGAATAACCATCAAGAATAAGTGTGTTGTCTTTAATCGGCATAATTTTCTCCTCTTTGCTAGCCTTGTAAAAAATTCATATTTTAAACATATATGGACTAGTTATATTAAAAATACATGGGCATAACTACAATATATAGTAAGTTGCAGTCAAGAAATAGGTATATATTGTATCGTTTTTTTGTTTTTAATTCTGCAACACCAAAGCTGCATGTTTGTTTTAAAAAATAATACCTAGATAATTTTTACAATGACATGATATTTTAATACATTAATCTAGGCAGAAAAAGAATGATTTGTGGAAAAATCATTAAGATAATTATTCCAACTATTATAGCAATTAAAAAAGGAATAATACCTTTAAAAATTGATTCAAGCCGTATATCTTTAACAATTCTTTGTGCTACTCCATAAACTACATATACATTAATCCCAACTGGCGGCGTAATAACACCCATTTCTGTAATAAGTACTATTATAATGCCAAACCAGATTGGATCATATCCAAGATTTATAACAATAGGAAAAAAAATTGGGATTGTCAGCATAATAAGTGCAAGAGAATCCATAAAGCAGCCACCAATAAAATATATGGATATAATTATTCCCATAATCACATATGAAGGAAGATTAAATCCACTCACCCATGTAGCAATATCAAATGGAATTCTAGTAACAGCTAAAAATTTTCCAAAAACAACAGCACCTGCAACTAAAAACAAAACCATACACGAAGTTCTTAAAGTTTCATATAAAGATTTTACAAATCCATTCCATGTAATCTGGCGTCTAACTATAGATATTGCTAAAACTCCAACAACACCAACTGCTGCTGCTTCTGTTGGAGTAAAAAAACCTTGAAACAATCCTCCTATTACTAGAATAAAAACAAGAAATATATCAAGCAGACCTGCAAGTGATTTTATTTTTTCAATAAAAGTGAATTTTTCTCCACAAGTTCCATGTTCTGGTGAAATTCTACATTTAATATAAATAGCTATTATAAAAAGAATAGTTAACAAAATAGCTGGCAAAATTCCTGAAACAAATAATGCGCCTATGGATTGTTCTGTTAATATTCCATAAACAATCAAAACAACACTTGGCGGCATAATCATTCCTAAACCACCGCCTGATGCAACAGAGCCAGCTGCAAGTTCATTACTATAATTATATTTTTTCATTTCAGGAATTCCTACAGTTGCCATAGTTGCAGCAGTAGCTGGGCTTGAACCACATACTGCTCCAAATGCAGTACATGAAGCAACAGTTGCCATGGCAAGACCGCCCCGAGTATTTCCTATAATTACATAGGCTGTGTTATATAATTTTTGGCTTATACCACTGTTAAATGCGATTTGTCCCATAAGAATAAAAAGAGGAATAGTGGTTAAATCATATGAAGAAAATGCACCATAAAAATTCCTAGAAAGAAGGTTTAGCCCTCCTTTAAGAGAAATTAAAATGCTAAAACCTAAAAATCCAACAAAAGCCATAACATAAGCTACTGGCATTCTAGTCATAAAAATTGCCAGCATAACAAAAATACCGATAATACCAATAATAGTTGGATTCATTTAAAAGACCTTTTCACAATTAAGTTTTGATAAAAAAACAGATTTTTTGATTAAAAAGAGTTTAGTATTAATTTAGATATTTTTTTGTATATAATGATCATAAATAAAGGCGTCCTCTTCTTTTGTCCAAATTTCAGGTTCGAGGTATTACAATACATCTTCCCCATGAAATTTGAACAAAACAGAACGATTGTACAAAGCTCTTTTAAAGACCTTTCCACAATTAAGTTTTGATAAAAAAAATATCTTGCAAAATAAAAATAGAAAAAATCAAAAAACAAAATGAAAGAATATAAATTATATAATACATTGGTAATTCAAGGTTCATGGATAATTCACCTGATTTTTGTATTGTATGTGCATAAACAATCATTCTCCATGTTACTATGCTAAATAAACAAAAACCTAATATGCTTGTGCATAGTTTAATAATACACTGTGTTTTTAAAGAAAAAATCTGTATTAAGATTTCAACTCCAATATGAGCTTTTTCTTTATGTGCATATGGAAGAGTTAAAGCAATTACCATGGTTGCTAAAATAGCAACTATCTCTTCTGCACCAAAAACAGGATGATTAAAAATTCTTCCTATTACTGAAACACAGGTTACAAAAACCATTCCTGCAAGGAAAAAAGCACCAGCCATCTTCATTTTGTCTTGAATATGTTCTAATAATGTCCAAAATTTATTCATAATAAAATGCTTTTAATCTATTTCTATAGTTATTCTTGATGATATAATAAATCTGTTAATCTAAAAAAAATTTAAACGACTTTTAAACCTTTAAAAATGATTTAAAAATCGTTTAAATTCATTACAAATAAATAAGGTAAGACAAAGAAAAAATAATAGAATAAATTTTTTTTTATCTTGCATTATTATTTCTTACTTTTTTACTTCATTTTTAATAAAATTAATTATTTTTTTACCATTTAATTTTTTTTTATTCAGAATTGCTATATAATCATTAATAATAGGTTGAACAGCTTTTTCCCATTTTAAAGATTCTTTTTTATTAAGCCCTATTATTTTATTGCCTTGGTTAAGAAAAAATTTAATGCCTATAAAATCACTATCATCCCATGCCTGCCCATGTTTTAATTGCCATTCTTTATTTATGTTTTCTATTATTTCTTGAATATTTTTTGACAATAAATTCCATTTATCTTTGTTCATAGCAACAAAAAAAGTAGTAGTATAAGCACAAGAAAATGCAGCAGTTGCATAATCTGTAACTTCTCCAAGTTTCCACCCTTTATTTGATTCAAAAGGATATACAGAGCCATCTACAATACCTTTTTGAATACTTTGATATGTCTCAGGCATTGGCAAGCCAACAGGTGTTCCTCCTAGTGTTTTTACAATTTTTGCACTTGTGCCGTGACTTCTAAGTTTAAGTCCTTTTATATCTTCAATTTTTTCAACAGGTTTATTTTTAGTATGAACAAGTCCTGGGCCATGAGCATGAAGATACATAATTTTAGTATCATTAAACTCTTTTGGATTAAAATTATTTAAAACTCTATTAGCAACTTTTGTAGCTGAAACTCCGCTTGTATAACCCATTGGAAGATCAACTGCACCTAATACTGGAAATCTTCCTCTGGAATATGCAAGACATGATAAAGCAATATCAGATAATCCTTCAACAACTCCATCATAGGCTTGATCTGCTTTTGTTAAAGTTTGACCTGGATAATATTCAACCTTTACTTTTCCATTTGTTCTTTTTTCAACTTCATTACACCATTTTTGTGCAAGTATTGACTGAATATGTGTTGGCGGAAAAAAATTACTATAGGTAAGTTTAATTGTTTTACCTGATACTATTGTTGTAAAACAAAAAACAAAAAATATAATTAATAATCCAGCTCTAATCATAAATCTTTTGCTCATTTAATAAATTCCTTTTTATGTGTTTGTTGTTTGATAACATAATTTATGAAAGAGCTTATAACTACTTAATATTCTTTTATGTTTCGTTATAAGACAAACCAAAAATTAAAAACCAAATCTGCCTTATGGCAGTTTATATGAAAAAACTTATAACTACTTAGTATTCTTTTATGTTTTGTTATAAGGCAAACTAGGAATTAAAAACCATTAAAAACCAAATCTGCCTTATGGCAGGCAGTTATTCAGGTTTTCCCATTACCTGCTCAAACATATCATCATCCCATATTTTTGAATTAGCAATATTTTGGCGGAATTTAATAAAATCTATTGTACCCTGACCTGTAATTTTCTTAGTGTTAAATGCACCAAATCCAAGAAAAGCCTCTCCACTCATATTAGCTGCAAGTTGCATATATCCCAGAAGAATTTTTTCTTCATTCTAATACCATCTATGGACTTAATTAAACACCCGGGGAACAGGTTTGCAAATTTCCAGACTATTTTATTTATTTCTTTATCTAAAAGTTCAAAATCAGCATTTTTTTGATTAGCTTTTATGAAATCTTTGCCTTGCTTTAGGGCATCCCCACTCTTATATTCACCAAAAACAATCTCACCATTATCAATATATTTATCAGTTTCAATCATGGGATTTCTTAGCCATTTTCCATCTTGTTTTAATACTGGTACACATTTTGATATAAGATTTTTCTGTTTTGCCTTATATGCTGACCACATTTCACATGACACGCAATTCCACATGGCATCTTCCATTCCAAGATACCAAGGAAGAAAATCTGTTGAACCACCATCTGGAGCTGAACCATGTTTTGGTCCTGCCTGACCAAATATAGCAAGATCAGATGAAATAGTAATATCGCATGCCATACCAATTTCCTGACCACCGGCAACTCTCATGCCATTTACACGACAAATTACAGGTTTTTTACATGCTAGAATAGAATCAACCATGCGATTAAAAAGTTCCATATATTGACCATATTCATCATTTCTCTTACTGTAAAATTCACTGTATTCCTTTGTATTTCCACCTGTACAAAATGAATAGGGACCTGTGCCTGTAAAAACTGCAGCAACAACACTTCTATCAAGGGATGCATTGTCAAATCCTGCAATAACACCTTTAACCATTTCAGTTGTATAGGAATTATATTGCTGTGGATTATTTAATGTTATCCATGATACAAAAAGATCATTAACTATATTTCCCTTTGAGTCTATAATGGGACGTTTTTCATATATTACTGATGGAGCTTTTTTTCCCCAGTAGGGGCTTTTATGAAGCATATGATCCTTTGATTTATTATCTCGCGGCATCCAGTTAAGGGACATTTTAACCTCCTAATTTTAATTGATAATTAACTATTATTAATCATTATCCTATATAACCACCATCAACACCAAGCACCTGGCCTGTGATGTAGCTTGCATTATCTGATGCAAGAAAAACAAATGCAGGAGCAATTTCTTCAGGGGCTGCAAATCTTCCAAGCTGAATTCTTGCCTCATAAATCTTTTTTAATTTTTCATCTGTTTGAAGCTTGTTTGTCATTTCTGTTTTTGTAATTCCAGGGCAGATAACATTTACATTAATATTATATCTTCCAAGTTCCCTTGATGCAGATTTTGTAAATCCAATAATTCCAGCTTTTGCAGAAGCATAATTTATTTGACCAATAGTTCCAAATATTCCTGCTGTGGATATAACATTAATAATTTTGCCATATTTTTGTTCTTTCATTTGCAGTCCTGCTGCCTGACATGTATTAAATGCTGCTTTTAAATGAATATCAATAATAGCATCCCAGTCTTTTTCTTTCATTTTAAGGAGCATGGAAGGCTTAGAAACTCCAGCATTATTCACAAGTATATCAACACCACCCAGCTTATCAATGCAGGCTTGAACCATTTGTTTTGCACTTTTAAAACTTGCAACATCTGCTTGAACTGCAACACCTTTTTGCCCAAGTTTTTCAATTTCAGCAACAACTTGTCTTGCAGCAGTATCATTGGAATTATAATTCACAAGAACATCAGCCCCCTCTTTTGCATAGGCAATAGCAATGGATCTTCCAATACCTCTGCTGCCTCCAGTTACCAGGGCTTTTTTTCCTTTAAGTTGCATATTTTTTTCCTTTTTATTTTATAAATTTAGTGAAAAATATGTTAAGTTTTTTAACAGCTTGATCTACATATTTATTAATATCATATAGATTCATATGTGTTGCACCTTTTATCTTGAATAGTTCTTTTGGTTCACCAGCTCTATTAAAAGCTTTTTCACTTAAACCTAATGTTAATGCTTTTGTACCTGCAATAGCTAAATAAGGGGTTGGTGATAAAAGTTCAATTTGATCTGTAATATCAAAACTCCTGCGTGTATCCATACTAAAAACAACCATTCTGTTTTCTCCCCAGTTTGCAACTCTTCCTCTGGGTGTTAAATAATATTCAGCTGCCTCTTTTCGCAGTTGGTTAGAATTTTCATCAGCTTTTGTCATTTGTTGTACATATTCTACAATACCTGTTTCAAAATATCTTTGCCTTGCTTTTCCTGATTTTTTCATTATGTTAGCTAGCTTTTCCTTATCACCTTGCTTACCATTAATTATTTGACTTCTAAGGTCAAAAAGCCCAGAAATAGAAGCATAGGCTTTTACTCTTTTATCATAAATTGCTGCTGCTGCACCAAAACCACCTCCATTACAAACTCCAAGCATGCCAATTTTATTTTTATCTACAATATTTAGAGATCCAATATAACTTACTGCTGTTTTAATATCTTCAATTTTCATGTAAGGATTTTCATAGTGTCTTGGTTTTCCTTTACTTTCACCATATGTTCTGTGGTCAATAGCAAGAGTTATAAAACCTTTTTCAGATAATTTTTTTGCATATATGCCCTGAGTTTGTTCTTTTACTGCTCCTTTAGGTCCAACTATAACAATTGCTGAAAGTTTCTGACCTTTTTTATAATTTTTCGGCAAATAAAGGTGTCCTACAACTTTTGTTCCTTCACTGAAAAAATGAATTTTATTTTTTCCATTATTCAAATCAGTTAAGCTGTCTTGTGAAATTCGTCCCCCCATTTGTTGAGATGTTTTTCCAAAACTTGGGGATGCAATAAAGGTAACCATTATTACAATAAACAATATTTTTTTCATTTTGTTTCCTTTTTTTAAAATTATATTGCCATATAATAACTAAATTTTTACGATATCACACAAAATTAAAAATCAGGCACAAGAACTATTCTCTTTTCTGGAGATTTATCATGTGCTTCTTTAAAAACTTCATTAATTGTACTCATGGGTCTTGTTTGAACAAAATCCTTAAAATTTATTTTTTTCTGAATAATCATGTCTAAAACCAGAGGATAATATTCAGGAAGACATCCCCATGTACCTATTATTTCTGCATCAAAAGCCATAAGACGACTTATGGAATATTCAATTTTATGGGGACCATAACCTACTATAACAAGCTTTCCCGTAAAGCTTAAAAGTGCAAGTCCAAGCTCCTGCCCCGGTTTTGAACCACTTACTTCAAATATTTTCCAGCCTGTTGTATCAAGACCTTTTTGTTTTTTAAAAGCCTTTATTTCTGCTGAAACTTCCCTTGAAGTTTTATTAAGAGAATTAACAACAAAATCAGCACCATTTAAAAGCATGGTATCAAGTCTTTTAGAATTAATATCAATTGCAATAACTGTATTTGCTCCTAAAGCTTTAAGTTCTTGAACCATATATTGTCCAACACCTCCAACTCCAATAACAATAGTGTTATCTCCAAATTGAATATCTGCTTTTTTTGCTGCTTGAAAAGGAGTAGTAGAAGCATCTGCAACAACTGCTAAATGGGAAAGTTCAATATCTCCTGTATTTTTTACTTCACATAAATCTATACAGGGAACTGGAATATGACTTGCAAAACCACCATAAATACCCATACTATTTCCCGGCATTTTTTGTGAAAGACAGCGGTTTCCCCTACCTGCCTTACAAAGATTACACTTTCTGCATGGCATAACAGCCGGGATTATAACTTGTTTTTCCATCCATTTTTCATCACCTTTTACAACTGTTCCTGAAATTTCATGCCCTAAAGTTATGGGAGGCTTATTTACAGTAGGAACTCCATTGTAAAAATATCCCAAATCTGTATGACATACTCCACAGCCTGCTACTTCAACCAGAACCTCACCTTGTTTTAACTCAGGAACATCAATTTCAGTTTTTTCAATTTTTCCGGAAATTTTTTTACCAGTTCTTTTATCCCTAATAAATGGTTGAACCATTTGCCATGTTTGAATTTTATTGGGAATATTACCCATTATATTATCCTCCTTAACTTATAGCTTTTATATTTTTTCAAAGATATAGTTGATTCTGTCATTATCAAGTTTATTTACTTTGACTTTCATTTTCATGCCTATTTGAATATCTTTATCAGCAATATTTTTTCCAATTCTTCCAAATATTTTGTAATCACCAAAATCAACCAAGGCAATTGTATAAGGTAGATCTTTTTCAAAACCAATTGGTCCGTATTTCATTTTTGAAAAAGTAACAAGTTCTCCTGTGTCATTAGTTGCATCAAACCATTCAAGGTCGCTTTTAAGACAACTTGCACAATCTGCCCTTGGAGGAAAAAAATTAATATTACAATCTTTACATTTAGTCCCCATAACTTTTTCTTTTTCAAGATAATCTATAAAATCATTTACCTTGCTTGTTAAGGTAAAACTTTTTGTTCCAAATTTTTTAAATCTATCATCAATTTCTTTTTTCTTTCCCATAATTTATTTTCCTCATAATTTATCTGCCTAGAATAGTTACATTTCCATATAGTCCTACTCCGCCAATATTATGCACAAGACCTATTTCAGGGTCCTTTACTTGAATTTCTCCGGCTTCACCCCTTAATTGCTGCACAATAGTTCTTATCTGGGAACCACCTGTGGCTCCTATGGGATGTCCCTTAGATAAAAGTCCTCCATCAACATTTACAGGAATACTTCCTTCTTTATATGTTTCCTTTCCATGTATCAGCTCTTTACCTTTACCGGGATTTGCAAAACCAAGATCCTCATATGCCATCATTTCAGCAATAGTAAAGCAATCATGAACTTCTGCAACATCCACATCCTTTGCACTTATACCTGCCATTTCATAAGCTTGTTTTGCAGCTTCTCTGGCAGCTGGAAGACCTGTATATATTTTTCTTCCGGTAAGATTAACACTGTTTGTAGCAGCACCTAGTCCAAGAATCCAGATAGGATTTTTTGATAAAGCCTTTGCCTTTTCTTCATTTGCTATAATTATGCAGGAACTTCCATCAGCATTTGCACAACAATCTCCAACACGCAAGGGACTTGCAATAGGAGCTGTCATTCTGCTGTCAGGGCTTGTAAGATTTTCTAGATTAAGGGATTTTCTAAAAACAGCTTTTTCATTAAGAGGTCCATAAGTTGAAGATTTAACTCTTATTAATGAAAGATCTTCCAATGTTGTTCCATATTTTGCCATATGAGCCTGGGCAAAAAGAGCATAATAGGCAGGCATCATAGTTCCAAAGGGACTTTCCCATTGAATATCAGTACCTCGTCCCATTCTTTCCTGGGATTCAGCAGAAGATATTTCACTCATTTTTTGGATACCAATTACAGCAACAGAATCATGAAGCCCTGATTTTACAAGAGAATAGGCAAGTTTTAATCCCATGCTGCTGGAGGAACACAAAGTTTCAACATAAAATGTAGGCTGAGGATTTAATCCAAGATATTCTGCAATAACTCCAGCAGGAGAACGCTGTTTGTCATATTCAGGAGCAGAACAAACCACAGATGCACCTATATCTTTAGCTGTAATGCCTGCATCCTTAACTGCTTCCTTATAACCTTCAAATGCAAGTTCTTTTAATGAGCCCGGATATGCCCGCACAAAGGCAGACTGTCCAACTCCAATTATTCCAACTTTCCCCATATTATCTCCTTTATAAAATATTGTTTGTTGCTAATTTTAACTTAATTGTATCTATTTTTAACCTTTACATAAATCCAAAAAAATCAAATTTTTTAAAAAATAACTAAACTTTATAAAAATTCGTCAGCTTTTATTTTAACTCAAATTCTACTGAAACACTTGCAAAAATATCTATCATTCCAAAGGTTCCACCAGTTTTTCCAGATGTTTCTGACTTTAAATACATATTTTTGGGATTGTAATTTTCTGAACCTGATTCCCTGATTATAAGTACTTGCCCAACTTCTTCATTAAGGGTATTTGCCATTAACTCAGCTTTTTTTCTTGCATTATAAAGTGCTTTTTTAAGTTCATTATTTCTTAGTTTAAATTCATCATTTCTACCATATTCAGTTCCTTGAATTGTTAATTCATTATAATTTGCCAATTCTTTATAAACTGGATAAAGCTTATTAATATCATTAATTTTTAATTGCATAGTACAAGAGGAAAAATATCCAGAAAGAATTTTTGTATTGTTCTGCCATTTATATTCAGCACCTTGCCGTATTATAGATTTTGTTATTTCTTTATCTGTTAAACCAATTTTTTTTAAATTTTTTATTACTTTAACAAGAGATTCATTTAACTGATTATAGCTTGTATCCATCTGCTTTGTTATAAATTTTAATTCAGTATAAATTATTGAATATTGAGCTTGAACACGAATTTTTGATGTTCCTGTTGTATGAATTTTTCTAATATTATCATGAGCATAACAAATATTTGATAAAATAATTAGAAAAAATAAAATTCTTACTAGTTTCATGTATTTACCTTTTAATTTATACGAGAACTTATAAGTATTTAATGTTCTTATATGTTTTGTTGTAAGGCAAAACAAAAATTAAAAATCAGATCTTGCTTAAGGCAGTTTTAAATATTGATTTAAAATTTGCGGAATAGCTTTTTCAATTTCTTTAATGCGGGTTTCAGGTGTTGGATGAGTAGATAAAAATTCAGGGGGACGAGGTCCTCCATCTTTGTTCATCCTTTTCCAAAACGCTGTTGCTTCATGGGGATCATATCCAGCTAATGTCATAAATATCAATCCAAGATAATCAGCTTCTTTTTCATGGATACGGCTGTAAGGCAGCATAAAACCAAGTTGTGTGCCAACTCCAAAGACATTCATAAATATACGCTTTTTAAAGGAAGATTGTTTTTGAGTTGCAACATTAAGTGCTGCACTTCCTGCTTGAATCAGCAAGCCTTGACTCATGCGTTCATTGCCATGTTTTGCTATTGCATGGGCGATTTCATGTCCCATTATTACTGCCAAACCTTCATCGTTTTGTGCCAGGGGCATAATGCCTTCATAAACCACAACTTTACCTCCCGGCATGCACCATGCGTTTTTTTCTTTTCCTTTTACCAGATTAAATTCCCATACATAATTTTTTGTTTGATCTGCCATATTTTGCTTATTAAAATAACGCTCTACTGCATAGCGTATTTTACGTCCAACCCTTTTTACCATTTTTGTTTGTTTTTGATTTTTGCTAAGTTCATGATTTTTTAAAAATTTATCATATTCCTGCAAACTCATACTAATAACTGTTGAGTCGGGAATAAAATTTATCTGGCTTCTGCTTGTTACAGGTACTGTGGCGCATGAAAACAGCATTAAAATCAATAATAACAATAATACAATTAGTCCATATTTGAAATTTTTCACTGTTCTATCCTTCAGAAAATTAAAGTATTAAATTAGACACAATATATGTATATACAATTTTGTTGATGCTCCAGTGTTGAATTTTAATTCTAACAAGTAAAATATACTGCATTATAATTATTTGACGCTGGAGCGTCATAATATGCATTTCAACGCTGGAGCGTAGAAATGAGATATTTTTTATTTTCTGTAATTATTCTTCATATATCAGGCTAATATAAATAGAAATTTAGTTAGACTTTTTTTACAACGAAATATTAATGAAGCATATAAAAAAAATTCACAACACCATCAAAAAAGATCATCCATATCATCATCTCCTGCTCCTGGCATTTCTCCATGTTTTTGAAGATATTGCTGAATAAGTTCACTTTCCCGCTGAGAAAACATTCTATTTTCTTCATATTCAAATAAAACAGCAGAACTTTCATCATCAAATTCCTGCATTAAACCTTGTTTTAAATTGGAGCAGCCTTTTATGGCAATTATATTTTTTTCTGCATTAACAAGTTGATAAACACCTTCTGTTTCAGGTATATGATTTATATTTTCAAGAGTAAATTTTTCATATTTTTCAGGAGGGGAGGGGTTGTTTTTAAGGGAAAGTCTAATATCACATTCAAGGCATCGTAAAGCTTCATTTTTTGCTTGTTCATGTGTTAAAGGTAAAACAATTTCATTAAAATTTGAACATCTTGTTTTAGAATCAAGTTCAAGATTTTCCTGTTTTTTAAGGGATGCAAAATTTTTTATTTCTGATTTTGTTTTAGAGAGTTTTTCAATTAAAATATCTTGTTGAGATTTATTTTGCTTTAAAAGCACATCTTCAATATCTCCATTACCACCAAGTTTTAAATCAATTGCTGAAGCTGCTTTTCTTGCACCAGCTATTGCAGATATAACACTTAAAGGACCTGTTACTATATCTCCTCCAGCATAAATATTTTCCATATTTGTTTGGCAGTCTTTTTCATTAACATTAATTAAAGAATTAGATATTTTAATGTCTGTTTTATCCAGAAAATCAATATCTGAAGTTTGGCCTGCTGCTAGAATTATCTGATCTGCATGAAATTCCTTTTTATTGCTGGAATTAAATTTAGGATTAAATTTATTATTTTCATCAAATACTTTTGTACATTCCTGCACAATAAAAACATTATTTTTTCTAGCTTCAACAGGTCCCCAAGAGTTGTGAATAATAACACCTTCTTGTTTTGCAATTTCAAGCTCATGATCATTTGCAGGCATTTCATGTTTATTTTCAAGGCATATTATGTGAACTTTTTCTACATTCTGGCGAATACATGTCATAGCAACATCAATGGCAACATTGCCGCCGCCTATTATAATGACTTCATTGCCTAATTTAGGATTTTCTCCCTTATTAACCTGTTTTAAAAAATTAACTCCTGAAATTATAAAATCAAGATTATTGCCCTTAAAAAGAATTTTTTTTGAATTTTTTAAACCAAGTGCAATAAAAATTGCATCAAATCCATCATCTTTTAAAGATTCAATAGTAATATCATCACCAAAATTTGTATTTGTTTTAATATCTATTCCGCCAATTTCAAGAATGTCATTAATTTCATTATCCAATATATTTCTTGGGAGACGATAAGAAGGAATTCCATATCTTAACATACCGCCTAATTTACTTTGTGCTTCAAAAATCGTAACTTTATGTCCTTTTTTTCCTAGATAAAAAGCACAAGTTAAACCTGCAGGTCCACTTCCAATAACAGCAACTTTTTTTCCAGTATCAGGTTTTATTTTAATATTTTTTTTCCAAAGTCCTTTATCATCTTCTGCTGCATAACGCTTAAGAGTGCATATTGAAATAGAAGTATTTAATTCCTGTCTTTTGCAAAAATCTTCACAAGGATGAAAACATATTCTACCAAGAACTCCTGGAAAAGGTACTTTTTGTCTTATTACAGCAAGAGCTTCATCTTTTTTTCCTTGAGCTATTAATCTTAAATATCTTGGAATATCTATTTTAGCAGGGCAGGCATTTTTACATGGTAAAATATCTTTTTCTTTTTTTAGGCGAATTGATTTTTTATCTTTAAGGGCTCCTGTTGGACAAACATGAACGCAGGCAGTACAAAATCTACAACCTGATTCTTCAAGGGTTTTAAAATGTGTGCCAACAACAATATTATTATTTTCATCATATACAAATCCTAAAGCATTGATTTTTCTAACATCTTCACAAATTCTTACACATCTTCTACAGCCAATGCAAAGATTATAATCTCTAATATAAAGGGGAGAATCTTTAAGTACAGGAAGATTTGTAGGAGTCCATTTAGGAGTATTTGCAGGGATTCCAATATGATTTGCAAGTTTTTGAAGTTCACAGCTGCCAAAAAGATCACAGCATCGTTCATTTTCATTTACATTGGAAGAACATTGAGTTTTGCTGCATCCTTCTTGCTGAGCACAAGTAAGGCAGGCATGGGGATGACTGGCAAAAATTAAACCCAGTATTTCCTGTCTTTTTTCTTTTATAGAATTTGACTCTGTTTTAATTTTCATGCCCTGTTTTACTATTGTTGAACAAGCAGGCTTTAATTCATCAATACCTTCAATTTCTACAATGCAAAGTCCGCATCCCTTTGATTCTTTACTTCCTTTGTTTTCAATTTTTTTATTACCTTGAAAGATAAAATTTAAAGGCTTACTTGATAGAGGATCGCTGAAAATATCTGGATGATTACAAAGAACAGGAATATAAATATCCAGCTTTGCTGCTGCTTTAAGAATAGTATCATTAGAAGATACTTTAACTTTATTTTTATTTATATATATTTCTAAAGTATTCAATTTTTTATATCTCCTTTAAATCTCATAATTAAAATTTTCTTTTGTTCCAGATAGTATATTAAATAGTTATAAATTTTTTTGATTTTTCATATATTCCTGCCATTCTATGGGAACAAGGTGTTTTTTTTTTGTATTACATTTTTTGCAACAAGGAACAACATTTGATTTAATAGATTTCCCACCCCTTGAAACAGGCACAATATGATCCATTGTAAGTTCTTTAATAGGAAAGTTATTATTGCAATAATAACATAAACCTTGAGAACATTTTCTTTTCCACCATTGAGTATTTCTAATTTCCCTTGCTTTATGTCTTTGTTTTTTTTGAAATTTTTCATCAAATTGTATGTTAAAATCTTTCAATTTTTTTTAATATCCAAATTCTTTTAAGTTTTTTTCATTTCTTGACCAATTTTTTGTAACTCTTACAAAAAGTTTTAATAAAATTTTAGTTCCTGTCATTCTTTGAATATCTTTTCTTGCTTGTATTCCTATTTTTTTTAACATTTTTCCATTTTTTCCAATAACAATTCCTTTTTGAGAATTACGATCAACATGAATGCAGGCATGAATAATAATAAGTTCTTTTTTTTCCTTAAAAGAATCAATAGTTACAGCAATGGAATAAGGTATTTCCATTCCAGTAAATCTAAAAACTTTTTCTCTTACCATTTCCCCGGCAATAAATTTTTCAGACATATCTGTTAAAGTATCTTTGGGAAAAAGTCTTTGTCCTAGAGGAATACATTTTTCAATTTCAGTTAAAAGTTCAGGTATTTGAGTTCCTTTTTTTGCACAAATGGGAACAATATATTTAAAATTAAAAATACAGGAATATTTTTCAATAAAAAAAAGAATATCATTTTTTTTTATAAGATCAATTTTATTTAAAGCAAGAATAACTGGTATTTTATTTTTTGTTAACTGGTTAATAATTATTTTTTCAGATTCTATATCTTTGGATGATAAATCAATCATTAAAACAATAGCATCAACATCATTTACTGCTAAAAGTGCTTTAGTTACAATTTTTTTATTAAGTAAAGATTTTGTTTTATGAATACCAGGGGTGTCCAGAAAAATAATCTGGGAAAAGGGACGCTCAATAACACCTAAAATTCTATCTCTGGTTGTTTGAGGTTTTTTGGATGTTATGGAAATTTTTTGACCAAGAATTTTATTCAGTAATGTTGATTTTCCTGCATTAGGAGCTCCTATAATTGCAATAAAACCTGATCTAAAATTTTCTTTATGTTTTAAATTTTTCATTTTCTATTCTTTTATATTTCGTTATAAGGCAAACTAGCTCTGCCCTATGGCAGTTATTGTTTTTTCTGTTTTGTTTTTTTTATATCAGCAAAAGATATAATTTCAGCATTTTTTTGTTTTTCTTCTTTTTTTGATTTTTTCTTTAAATTTTTTTCTTTTGTTTTGTCTATAGAAAGATTGTCAAAATCTATATTTTTATCTTTAGGGCATTGGATAATTTTAATTTGCATTTTTTTGTTATCCATAAAAAATTCTTCACCATTAATATAAATGTCTTTAAGAATCCATGTAACAACTTGCAGGGGAATTTGAAGCATTAAAATTTTTACATGATACCAATCTTTTTTTGCATCAGGTTTAATATTTTCAATTCTTGCAAAGCACATAGGTGAATCTTTACGATATATTAAAATAATATCATTTTTAACTGCCATACTTTTCCCTTTATTTATAAATTTTACTATTGTTATTTTTTTTTAATATATAGATTGTTTGTCATTATATCCTTTTGCACCTTTAAAGAATAATCTCATTTCAGAAAAATCTTTTTCTATATTATTCGTTGGGGAAAAAGGAGGTGAAATTTTAACAATTTTAATACCATAATCAAAGGCAAACATTATAATAGGTATTTCTGCTTTTTTAGCAATCCAATAAAATCCTGTTTTCCATTTTAAAGCTTTTTTTCGTGTGCCTTCTGGGGCAATTGCTAAAACAAATTTATCCTGAGTTTTAATAATATCTGCTATTTTGTCAACTTGACTATGATTTTTATCTCTTTTAATGGGAAAACCTCCTATTTTTTTAAAAATCCATCCCCAAGGGGGCTTAAATAATATTTCCTTGGCAAGATAATTGGATTGAATTTTTAATACACTTCTAACAGCAACTGCTAGGAAAAAATCTATATTGGAAGTATGGGGTACTATAATAAGCACACATTTATTAATATCAGGAAATGTTCCTTTGATTTCCCAGTCAAACAATTTTAAAATCAATTTATATATTAACCTCATTATTTCATTATCCTTTTAATTTTATTTGATAATTATTCATGGGTTATTTTTCTTATTAAAGCTGAAAAAAATGTAAGTGTAATAAAAGAATATCCAATAATAGCAAGTATTGCAAACCAACTGTAAAAAATAATACCCAAAGGAGCAAGGACAATAAGTGTGAACTAGTGAATAAATATTACGAGACCCTTTATAAAAGCCAACTAATTCAATAAGGAGTAAACTAGTTTTATTATAAAAATTATTAATGCCTATGACAAATGGTCCAGGCAGGAACCAAAAAATAAGGTAGTTGTTATTTTTGATTCCATGTGGGACAGCACAACTAAAATGGCTAAATTAATTACTAATGGTATTGAATCTAAAGATGTAAATGTTAGACTTATGAACACAAGAAAATGTCATAGAAGTGATATTATAACTCAAGTAATGGAAGCAGGTGCTATTGTTGTTGTAGGGTCTCCAACCTTAAACAATAATATTTTTCCTGTTATTTATGATATTATGACATATATAAAAGGTTTAAGACCCAAAAATAAAATTGCTGCTGCATTTGGTTCATATGGATGGAGCGGGGAAGCAGTAAAAATTCTAAACAAGAAATTTCTGGAAATGAAACTGGATGTTATTGATGATGGACTAAGAGTTCAATATGTTCCCAATGAAAATGATTTAAACAAATGTTTTGATTTAGGTGTAAAAATAGCTGAAACATTAAAGGAAAAATTGTTATAGGAATTAAGATAATCTAGAGAAAAAAGATAGCAAATAAGTTTAATAAAAATCTTTTACATGTTTTGATTTTAAGTTTTCAGCCATGATTTTATATAAATCCTAGGCTGAAAACTTTTTTATATTTTAATGTAAGGCAAATTAAGAACTCAAAATCAAATCTGCATGCATACTATTATTATTAATCAAGCAATTCAAAATATTCCTGATCAGATTCACAAAGTGGACATAACCATTCTTCAGGTAAATCCATAAAAGCAGTTTCAGGGTCTATACCATTATCTGGATCTCCGTTTTCTGGATTATAAACATATCCACAAGGACATTCATATTCTTCCATTTTAAAATTTCCTTTTTTGTTCTAAAGTAAGCTATGAATTATAAAAACCAATCTGCCCTATGGCAGCTTATATAAAAGAACTTATAACTAGTTAATATTTTTTCATGTTTCGTTCTAATGTAAACTAGGAATTAAAAACCAAATCTGCCTTATGGCTTATATAAATCAACTTATAACTACTTAGTATTCTTTTATGTTTCGTTCTAATATAAACTATGAATTAAAAACCAAATTTGCCTTAAGGCAATTTGAAATATCTGTTTAATAATCCTTGAAATGCAAGTCCGTGGCGGGCTTCATCTTTACACATTTCATGAACTGTATCATGAATTGCATCATAACCAAGTTCTTTGGCTTTTGCAGCAATTTGTTTTTTTCCTTGGCATGCACCATTTTCAGCAATAACTCTAGCTTTAAGGTTTGCTTTTGTATCAGGTTCAAGTACTTCACCTATAAGTTCTGCAAATTTTGATGCATGTTCAGCTTCTTCAAATGCTATTCTTTTATAAGCCTCAGCAATTTCTGGATATCCTTCACGATCTGCTTGGCGGCTCATGGCAAGATACATTCCAACTTCTGTACATTCACCCATAAAATTATCTTTTAATCCTTGGAGAATCTCAGGATCAACATCTTTTGCTGTTCCAATTGAATGGGCATCAGCCCAGATAAGTTCTCCTTGCTGCACAGAGAATTTTTCTTTTGCAGCACCGCATTGAGGGCATTTTTCTGGAGCATTATCTCCATTATAAGAATAACCACATACTAAACAAACATAAGTTTTCATTTTAATTTTCTCCTTTTTTATTAATTTTGATTTTTAATCTTTATTTTTTTTAGACTGGATAATTTATTATTATCAATTATTTATTTTTAATTAATTTGTTTTTTCAGAATCTGGCATTTTTTTTAAAACATTTAAAATCTCTTTTGGAAGTTTTTGACCTGTTTGTTTTTTAACAAACTCAATAAACTTTTTTTCACCTAATTTGTCATAAAGAACTTTCATTTGAACAAGCGTTTTATTTATTTCATCTTGTTTAGATTCTTTTACTTGGGTAAGTTTTTGTTTAATAAGATCAATTGTTTGAGATTGAAAAGATTTATCCCGAATTTCCTTTATAACCCATTTGTCCCAGGATTTTGGTTGTTGCTGGGCAATTTTGCACAAACCATTTAAAGCTTGTTTTGCATAGGGAGCTTTTAATTGATTAAAAATAATAAAAGCACGAAGAAAAAGAATAAATGCAGCTTTATGGTCTTGTTGTTTAAATGCCAAAGTACCTATTTGATTATATGATTTAGCCATGCCCTGTAAATCTTTAAGTTTTTCTTTAATTTCAAGAGATTGTTTATATAATTTTTGAGCACCCTCATAACCTCCTTGATCTTGTTGAATCATTCCCATTTGGTGATAGCTTTCTGCCATGCCATTTAAATTTTTAAGTTTTTCAGAAATTTCAAGAGCTTTTTTATACAGGTTTTTAGCATTTTTATAATCACCTTGTTGAAAAAAAAGATTTCCCCTTGTAAAGACCCATTCCCCATGTATTTTTGAATCTTTCTCCGTAACATTAATCATTTTATTACAAATAATTTTTTCAAGTTCCCAATGTCCCCATGTATTTAATTGATCTTCAAGGGATCTTGCAACATTATGGGCTTTTTCAATATTATGTGCATTTAAAAAATGGTGCCATCCTTCAATTGCATCATCAATTGAAATCTTTTTAGGCTCATATAGATACTCTGCTGCAAGATTATTTACTTTTTTAAAAATATTTTTTCCCATTATTTGTTTAAGATATTCACAAGTCCAAGAATGAACAAAATAATTTTCTTGATCTTTATAAACAAGGGAAAGCTTTATAAAATGATTAATAGTTTTTTGTGTATTAATTTCTATTTTTTGTTTTTTCTTAAACCATGAAACAGCATTTGCAGGTCTTGGAGTTTGAAACACACTAAAATAATAAAGAATAAATTTTTCATTATTAGATAATCTTTTTAAAAGCTGATCAATAAAGCAATCTCTTGCAGCTAAAGTAACAGTATTTTGAATATTTTCATTTAAAGTTTTTTGTTTTTTAATGATTTCCAAAATATCTTCTGGTAAACGGTTGTTAAGGCGTTTTTGAACATCATTATAGGTAAATTTACCATCTTGTAAAATAGCATCTAAAAATTCTAAAGTTCTAGGATGTCCTCCAAGAATATGGATTATTTCTAAGCGTTCTTCAGAATTTAAAGCTTTTAAACCTTTTAAACGACTTATAAGTTTTCTTGTTTCAGCATTAGATAATGCACCAAGATTAATATGTGTTAAACTTAAATGCTGGTTTTTTAAAAGTTTAAATAAATATCTGCTGGTAATTATAATTCTTGCTTTTCCTGAATAAATAAAATCTGATAAAAATTTTAAAAGAGTTTTATCTATAAGTTCTGGAAAAAAATCATTATTTTCTGTTTCTTTAATTAAATCATTATTTAAAATTAAATTATCTTCAAAATTATCAAAAAGAAAAATCGTATTTTTCCCTTTTTCTAAAATCTGATTTTGAAAAAAATCATTTAAAAGCATTTCAAGGTTATCACCTTTGCAATCAAATCTTTTTAAGAAATCCACAAGAGATATTTGACCTACCTGAGAAACAATATCAAATTTTTTTCCTGAATAAACAGCATTGGCAAGAGCTCTTGCAGCTAAAGTAGATTTTCCAACTCCACCCATACCAGTAATTAAAACACAACCATGTCTAGATTTATTAATTAATTCATGTTTAATAGTTAAAAGTTCGCGTCTTCTTCCAACAAATTCTCCAATTTCTCTATGGGAAATATTTGTTTCAAAATCTTGTTTAAATGTTTCCATATCCCTGTCAAAACTAATTGGATCATTTTCATAAACTAAATATTTATATAAATTTCCTTTATATAATGCAGGAATCATCCATTCAGGATGAATTTGCTGGTTTAAAGCTCTTTTTTTATTTTCATCAACTCTTTTTGCTTCCAACTCAATACAAGCTTGAGAAAAACAATCTTCAATTACAGGATTTTTATTAAAACTTAGTTTTTGATACAAAGTTTGAGCAAACTGTGTTGCATAAGTATCTGTAACAGTATCCTGCATTGCAATAACATAGGGAAATCCATTCTTAATTAAAGTTTCAGCAAAGGAAAATTTTATATTATCAGATTTTGTTATATTAGGACTTCTTCCTGTATAACACGCACTTAACATAGTTAAAACAGGCTTTTGATTAACAGGGAATTGTTTAATAAAATCATCTGCTGAAACCATTTTTGTTGCACCATCTTCATCTTCTAAAATAATATATTCAGGTGTTCCATGGGTGCTGATATGAAGTATATGATATTTATTTAATTCAAAAGCATTGCAAATTGTCTTAAGAGTTGCTTGATCTAGAATATGAATAATAGGTTTTCTTTGTTCTTTGGCAAAAATCGGAGTATTTTCAACAATATCCATGATTTTACCAAGTTCATTTTCATAATCAAGAACACTATGATGTTCACCTTTAATGGGAGATGCAGCAACCATAAGTATTTTAAGGGGACCTGAAATTTCTGGAAAAGAATCAAATTTTCGGTTTCCACAAACACGGGAAAAATCCACACAAGGCTCAAGAGCAAACGGATTTTTCATAGGCTTTATTTGAAGAGTTTGTAAGGGAAAAGTATTGTAAATTGAATTATTTGTTTTAAGTGAAAGTTGAATGCGTTTATTATTTTGAAAAGCTTTTTCAATAAAATCTTTTGTTTTTTCAGCCATTTTACTGGAAAATATTTTCTTACCAAGAACATTTCCCATATTATTTAAAGCAATATCTGCAGGAGAAATTTTCTTGTTTTGAGATTTAGTTGAAATTTGTGTTGTATGATTTTTTCTAGCTGAGTCATAATTCTCAATCATGTTTATTAGTGAATGATCAAATTCAGATTTTTTTATGTCAATGTGTTTATCATTATAAAAAAGCTTTATTTGTTTATCATTTAATTTTAAAAGCAATGTATTTGGTTGACCCTGAAAAACTTTTATCTTTTTTTCATAGCGGGATAAAGATTCAAGAATCTTAATTTTTAAATCTTCAAGATTTTTAAATTTTTCCCTTACTAAAGCTGTATTTATTCTGGAAATAAATTTTTTAAGTTTTTTTTGTTTTTCTTTTGCTTGTATAGTTTCATCATCTTCCCCAGATTCTGGTTTAAGCTCAGTATTTTCATTATCCACAATAAAAGCAAATACAGGCTTGCCTTTAAGAGCATAGTCAAATTCCTGCTCTGTTATTGAAAGATCATTATTTTCAGGAATATACCCATACCGTTTTGCATAAATACCAATAACAGCATCAGTATTTTTAATTTCTTCAAGACTTGTCTTAACTGCATCATGTGGCTGGGCACCAAAATCCACCATAGTAACAACATTATATCCTGCTTTTTCTAAAGTTTTTTTTATACTTTTTACATAATCTGACAAATCAAGACTTGTCCTACTTATAAAAATTGTTTTTATTTCATTTTTTATTTTATGGACTGAATTCATAAGGTTTGCTCCTGTGGGAAATGAATATTTTAAATAAAAAAACAACTATTTATCATTATATTTTTTAGTGTATTTTTTTACTTGTATGCTTAAATCTTTTTTTTTATGAAATGCCTATATATGTTTTAAACAAAAACAATACACACATTCAATCTTAAAAATAAATAATTTTATCAAAAAATAATGCTTTGTTTAACAAGTATTGATATTTTTTAGAAAATTATTTTGTATGGATTTTCTAAAGCAAACTATCCCTGTATTATATTAGAATTGATCAGTAAATTTTTCCAGAAATGTTTACTAAGGAGTTTATGAGAATGAAATTAACACAAATGAGCCTCACCCTTAGGTTGCCAAGAAAAGTAAATGGAAGATTATGCTAAAACTAAGTCAGTATGGTGATGTGATCAGAATTGACTCAGCTCGAACACTGGCTGGGCGGGGATATTATTGGTCAACAGCTTATTGGGTTGATGGGTTATTAATTGATACAGGGTGTGCACATTCTGCAAAAGAACTGGTAGATGCGTTGGATGGCAAAAAGCTTCAAAGTATAGCTAACACGCACACGCATGAAGACCATATCGGTGCAAACGGTGAGTTACAAGAAAAGCGGAAAGGATTAGAAATTTTAGCCCATTCAATGGCATTACCTGTATTAGAAAATCCAAGTGGAGCACAGCCGTTTCAATTATATCGGCGAGTGATGTGGGGCCGGCCAAAGCCGTCAAAAGGGAAGTCAGTCAAAGATGGCGAAGTTATTAAAACGGTACAGTATTCTTTTAAGGTAATTTACACGCCTGGACATAGTCCAGATCATATCTGTTTGTATGAACAGGAACAGGGGTGGCTGTTTACAGGGGATTTATTTGTTGGAGGAAAAGATCGAGCCCTTCGGAAAGGTTACAATATCTGGCAAATTATCGTATCACTGAAAAAGGTTATTGGGCTGCCATTGAGCGTAATGTATCCAGGAAGTGCACAAGTTCGAGATAATCCGAAAGAAGCACTGGAAAACAAGATCCAGTATTTGGAAGAAACAGGAGAAAGAGTGATAGAAATGCGCAAAAAGGGAATGAGCGTAAAAGCAATAGTTAGAGAAGTATTTGGTGGTCAAATGCTGATCGAGTTTATGACATTAGGACATTTCACAAGAAGCAATTTAGTGAGATCATATCTCAGTCCAAAAAATCTGCTATAATAAAATAGTGTGATTCTGAAGACAACTTAACCCACTAACCCAAGGGCAACCAGACCGCTGCTGAGCAGCGCATGGAAGCGGCACGATTTTCAGCAATTCAGTTAGAGCAAATGAGTGCTAATGTCAGCATATAAGCAGCAGGTTAGCAACTTGTTATGGCTCATAAATAGATAAGGACTAAACAATGGAAGACTATCAACTTTTAATAGATTTACATAAAAGAGCAAAGCGGCAAGGACCTGGGGGAGATAAAGAAACAAAAAAGGCTATTGATTTAGCTTTATTAGACTCTTCAACTCCATTAAAGATTGCGGATATTGGATGTGGTACAGGTTCTTCTACTATATTACTTGCTCGCTTACTAAATGCTCAAATTACAGCAGTGGACTTTTTACCTGATTTCCTAGAAGAACTAAAAATCAATGCCCAAAAAAAAGGTTTGACTAAAAAAATAAATCCTCTTGCCTGTTCAATGGAAAAACTTAAGTTTAACAATGAAGAATATGATGTGGTTTGGTCTGAGGGAGCCATATATAATATGGGCTTTGAAAATGGCATAAAAAATTGGAAACGATTTCTAAAAATCAATGGTTTACTTATTGTATCAGAAATTACTTGGCTAACAGGTGAACGTCCATTTGAGCTACAAAATTATTGGGAAAATGAATATCCTGAAATAGATACTGCTTCAGCCAAAATTCGTATTTTGGAAAATAATAATTACTCTCCAATTTCTTACTTTTTTTTACCAGAAAATTGCTGGTTGGATAACTATTATGGACCCATGCAAAATAGTTTTACAGATTTTCTCAAGCGTAATAATAATAGTAAAGAAGCACAAGCAATAGTGGATGCAGAAAAAAAAGAAATAGCTCTTTATGAAAAATATAAAAAGTATTTTAGCTATGGAGTATATATTGCCAAAAAATTAGCTTAACACAGCCATAACGAACCATTGCACTGGATTTTTGTTCCGTTGACGCTCTGCAAATCAGTGAGTTCAATCGTTATATATTTCAAAATTCAAATAAGGAAACTACATTCATGAGACCTTTGAATAATGTTCTATTTTGTTCAAATCTTATGATGTAAGGAGTATTGTAATACTTCAAATCTAAAATTTGGACAAAAGAGGACACCAATATTTACGGTGCTTTACGATTGTTTTTTCAAAAAATTAAATTTAAAATGTTTTTGTATATAATCTGTATTTTTCACGAGAAATTAATTATTCAAAGGTCTCATCAATGAATCATAGCGTACATAATCAGATAGTAAGTTTTATCTGGGGAATAGCGGATGATGTTCTTCGGGATATTTTTGTAAGAGGAAAATACAGGGATATCATTCTTCCTTTTACGGTTTTGCGTAGAATAGATGTTTTACTTGAACCAAGTAAAGAAAAGGTGCTTAAAGACAGTCAATTTATGAATGAAAATAAGATTGATGACAAAACAGGTCTTATAAAAACATCTGGTTATCCATTTTATAATACTTCGCCTTTTACCATGGGTTTAAACGGGCCAAATGATTCAAACCATGCTTTTGTTTCTCTTTTATCAGACCCTGATAAAGTTGACAGTAATTTGGGAACATATCTTGACGGGTACAGCCCTAATATTCAGGAAATTATCAGTAAGTTTAAAGTTAGAAATCAGTTGGAAACAATGCAGGATGCAGGGATTACTTACGGTCTTATTGAAAAATTAACATCAAACAGTATCAACCTGAGTCCTTGTGAAGTCATCAACAGCAAAGGTGAAAAAATTCCGGGCTTGTCGAATTTAGGCATGGGATATGTATTTGAGGAGTTGATCCGAAAGTTTAATGAAGAGAATAATGAAGAAGCTGGAGAGCATTTTACACCAAGAGAAATCATTTGTTTAATGACACAGATTCTTTTTGAACCTGTAAAACAAAGATTGCGTAAAAAAGAACGCGCCCGTTTTACCATTTATGATCCTGCCTGCGGTTCCGGTGGTATGTTGACTGAGGCGGAGAAATATTCAAAAAAAATAACTAAAGATAAATGCGATTTTTCTTTGTTTGGCCAGGAAGTCAATCCAGAAACATGGGCAATCTGCACTGGTGATATGCTTATAAAAGCCAAACCCAATGAAAATCCATCTGAAAATATTGTTTATGGATCAACCTTGTCTAATGATGGCTTTTTGGGAAAAGAGTTTGATTTTATGCTTTCTAATCCACCTTATGGCAAAACGTGGAAGATTGATGAACATGCTATTGTGACTGACAGAGGCAAGAAAAATAGGGAAATCATAAATGACCCTCGTTTTCAGGACGGGTTGGCGTTATGTGTTTTCAACATAATTGTTTAAAAAGTTAATGGATTAAGAGATATGAGAATTATTGAGAAAATTGAAATAAAAAGTTTCCGCTCTTTTGGGAATAGAAAGAAAAATAAAACTCAAATTACAAAAATCAAAGATTTAAATGTTTTTTCAGGGGCCAATGATTCAGGCAAATCTAATATTTTAAGAGCATTAAATTTATTTTTTAATAAGAGAACAAACTTAGAAGATTTTTTAAATTTTTCTAATGATTTTTTCAGACGAGCAAATCCAGATAAAAACGATGTAAAAGAAGAACAAATCACCATTAAGATAACTTTTTGGAATAAAAAGAACCAAGGTGTTAATATAAAAAATGAATCCTATACCAGACTACCAGAAAGATTTTGGGTGTCTAGGAAGTGGCTTAAAAATTCTGAGTTTAGTGCTTTCAAACAAGTAGATGGAGTAGATACATCTTTTAAAGGAGAAAAGAAAAATAACTGGAAAGAATTTTATGAAGAAGATCAAAAAACATTAAAATCGAATTTCAGGGCGAATTTATCAAAACAATTAACTGATTTCCTTGATTCTATTCAGTACCACTATATTCTAGCTATTAAAGATAAATCTTATTTTTCTCATTTATATGGTGAATTACAGCAAACACTTTTGAAAGAAGAAGATTCAAATCTTAATAGGAACAAAATATCTTTCCAAGACGCTATTCAGAAAAGTACAAAAGATCTAATGGTTGAGTTTAAAAAAGTAGTTAATAATGAAAATATAAATATTACAGCAGCTTTCGAGCTTCCGGATTTAATAAATTTGTTCAGAACACTAAATGTGCAAACTGGGAATGTTGACCTACAATATCGTGGTGACGGAATACAAGCAAAATTAATTCCAGAAATATTAAACTTTATTGCTTTGAAGGAACTACAGATAAAACCATCCAGAATTAAAAAAGGAGAAAAAACTAAGAAATATTTTATATGGGGCTTTGAAGAACCTGAAAATTCCTATGAATATAAAAATGCTCAGTTATTAGCTGATAGATTTAAGAATGAATTTATAAACAATGCTCATGTTTTTCTAACTACCCATTCATTCAATTTTCTTTCAATTGCAGGTAACAATGTTTCAACTTACCGCGTCTGGAGAGACGAAAAAATTGAAAGCTCTCGAATAACAAAAATAAAACAAGATAATAATGGAAGATTTTTATTTGAAGGAAATCAATTTAAAGATGATTTTGATAGACTAAATGAAGAATTAGGCGTTTTTCAATTAAATAAAAATTTAGAAAGTTTATTTATTGAAGCTCAGGAAGCTAAAAAGCATTTTTTAGAAAAGATACAAAAAATTGAAAGGCCAATCATTTATACTGAAGGAAATAATGTTGAATACATAAGAAAAGCTAAAGAGTTTTTTGCACCTGATGTAAATATTGATATTGAAAGTTTGGGTGGGAAAATTGATATAAAGAAATTTTTTCGAAGATTCGCAGATGCTAATTTTTCCAGATTTAAAATATTATTTGTTTTTGATTGTGATGCGAAAAGCGAATTTCAAACATGCAAAAAAAGAAAAACGAGTAACCTAATACCTTTTATTTTTGAACAAAATAGTTCAAACGAAATAACTGAAATTCAGAGAGGAATAGAAAACTTATTTAATGAAGAATTATTTGAAGATGAAAAAAGATTTTTCAGTATAACTGAAACTAACAGAGATGGTATTATACGGTCTAGGAAAAAAGAGCTTAGAAAAAAAGATTTTTGCAAATTTATTTGTGAAGAAAGAGACCAAGAAACAGATTTTGCTAATTTTGAGCCTTTATTTAATATTATAAATGATTTTAATTATTGAAAACCGTGGGTGGATTAAAATGATGTTCCCCGTTTTAATTTTAAAATTGATACATAACAAAAAAATGCAGGCAACAAAAAAGCCGGGTAGCCCTAATTAGTCAAAATTTTATCGAGGCTTTTTTTGTGGCTGATTAGCAGCGTTATATATCCCAAAATTCAAATAAGGAAAGTACATAAATGAATCATAGCGTACATAATCAGATAGTAAGTTTTATTGGGGGATAGCGGATGATGTTCTTCGGGATATTTTTGTAAGAGGAAAATACAGGGATATTATTCTTCCCTTTACGGTTTTACGCAGAATAGATGTTTTACTTGAACCAAGCAAAGAAGTGGACGCTTCATATTTGTTTTGGCAATTTCGATGCAAGTTTCAGCAATCTTATTTTGAAATATCAGCAAATGGCGTAACCAGATATGGTTTGGGGGTTAATAAAATTAATTCTGCATTGATGTTATTACCAAAAGAATCCGAACAAAACCAAATAGTCACCCACATCCAAACCAAAACAACAAAAATAAACCAAGCCATCCAAAAAGCAGAAAAAGAGATAATCCTTGTTAAAGAATATCTGCAAAGTTTAATTTATCATATTGTTATTGGAAAACTTGAAATTAAAAAAGAGTAAAACACTGTGAAATTTAAAGCATTAATACACAGCATAGAGCAAACTCACAATATACTGCAAACCGAAGCTTCGCGGGCAATCAACATATCTCTGACCATTCGTAACTGGCTGATTGGTTATTATATTGTAGAGTTTGAACAAAATGGAGAAGACAGGGCAAAATATGGTAAAAAAATACTAAAAGAGATTTCTAACTCATTAAGCATAAAAGGTTTTTCAGAAACAAGCTTAAAAATAAATCGAAAATTTTATTCTGTTTATCTAGGGCTTGGCAAAATCATAAAAACAGTTCTTAATACAAATGCAATTGGGCAGTCGTTGACTGACCAATTATATTTTTGCGATCACAAACTACCACAAAAAAGTCAGTCAATGACTGACCAATTGAAAATTTCACCAAAAAAGCTTATAAAACGTTTATCTTTCACACATATAGCAGAGCTTATTAAGATTGATGATAATTTAAAACGAAGTTTTTATGAGTATGAATGTATGAAAGGAAACTGGTCTGTCAGAGAGCTTAAAAGACAGATACATTCTTTATATTTTGAGCGGAGCGGGCTTTCAAAAGACAAAAAAAAGCTGTCAGAGCTGATAAATGAAAATGCTGTACAAATACAAAGCAAAGATATCATCAACAGCCCTTTTACATTTGAATTTTTAAATTTAAATACCAATGCTCTAGTAATGGAAACAGACTTGGAACAGGCTTTAACAGATAATTTACAAAATTTTCTGTTAGAACTCGGACATGGCTTTTGTTTTGAAGCAAGGTAAAAACGGATACTTATTGAGGATGAATACTTTTTTATTGATCTGGTTTTTTATCATCGGATATTGAAATGTCATATTTTGGTAGAACTCAAAACTGATAAATTCAAACATCATTATGCCAGTCAGCTAAATACCTACCTTAATTATTACAAAGCTGAAATACAAACAAAAAATGACAATCCGCCAGTTGGCATTTTGCTTTGCACACATAAAAATAATACACTTGTGAAATATGCCACAGCAGGACTTGATGAAAATATCTTTGTTGAAAAATATTTGGTTCAACTGCCAAGCAAGGCTGAATTGAAGCAATATTTAAAAAATGAAATTAAGAGATAGATAATGGAAAAACTGCCTGAAAATATAAAATATCCGCATTTACTGAATGATATTGGTGCGTTGCTTGAAAAAGGTCGCCAAACTGCCATCAGGCAGGTAAACACAATTCTTGTGGAAACATATTGGCAGATCGGATGTTGTATTGTTGAATTTGAGCAGCAGGGCAGTCAAAAAGCGGAATATGGGTCTGTTTTGCTGAAACAACTTTCAAGAGACCTTAAGCTTAAACATGGAAAAGGGTTCAGCAAGAGTAATCTCTATCTTATGCGCCTTTTTTATCTGAAATATGAAAAATTCCAGACACTGTCTGGAAAATTGAGCTGGTCAAAATATTGTGAACTGCTCTCCGTATCTGATAACTTTGCACGCTCATTTTATGAAAAACAATGCGCCAATGAAAACTGGTCAGTAAGAGAATTAAAACGCCAGATAAATTCCAGCCTTTTTGAAAGAGTGGCTCTTAACAAAGACAAAGCAGGTGTTCTTAAACTGGCTAAAAAAGGTTATATTCCAAAATCATCAACAGATATTGTCAAAGATCCTTATGTTTTTGAGTTTCTTAATTTTCCAGAACATAAAAATATTTTGGAAAAAGATTTGGAAAGCCAGTTGGTTGAAAAACTGGGGTACTTTCTTCTTGAGCTTGGAAAAGGCTTTGCATTTATTGGACAGCAATACCGCATAACCCTTAATAACACTCACTTCTATGTTGACCTTGTTTTTTATCACCGCATTTTAAAATGCTTTGTCCTGATTGATTTAAAACGGGGCAAAGCAGACCACCAAGATGTCGGGCAGATGAATCTCTACCTAAACTACTTTTTAAAAACGAGGAAAATACCGAAGGAGACAAAGAACCCATAGGAATTGTTCTTGCAGCAGAAAAAGATGAAATACTGGTGGAGTACGCCACAGGAAGCATTTCCAATCAATTGTTTGTTTCCAAATACCAGATATATCTTCCGAAAAAAGAGCTGCTTGAACAGGAATTAAGACTTTTATTGGAGGAACATGAAAACAACTGATACCACAGAAAAAGGTTTTCAAAAACTTATTGTAAAAGAATTAGTTGAAAAACAGGGCTATATTGAAACAAACTCAGATGATTTTGATCAGGAATTTTGCATAAATAAAGCCAATCTTTTAGCCTTTATAAAAGCCAGTCAACCTGTAAATTTTGATTTAATCCAAAAAAAAGGGATACGCCCATTTTTAAGCCGTCTTGATAATAAAATAAAAAAAGAGGGCATTGTTGAAGTGTTGCGAAAAGGGGTTAAACATTTTGATAAAACCATTTCCCTTTTTTATCCAAAACCCAATTCTATCCATAATGTAAAAGACCGCAAACGATATGAAGCCAATATCTTTTCCATAACACAGGAATTGTATTACACTGGTAACAACAAAAATCGTCTTGACCTTGTCATCTTCTTAAACGGTCTGCCGATCATCACCCTTGAGCTAAAAAATGCTTACACACATCAGTCCGTGAAAAATGCCATCAAACAATACCAATATGACCGCAATCCCAAAGACAAGATATTTAATTTTGCCCGTTGTCTGGTACATTTTGCATTAGATACAGACCTTGCCTTTATGACAACACACTTAAACGGTAAAAATACTTTTTTTATGCCGTTTAACAAAGGTGCAAACAATGGCACACCTTTTCCGCCTTTTGGAGCTGGTAATCCAAACAATTCAAATGGTTTAAAAACAGCTTATATATGGGAAGATATTTTCACTAAAGAAAGTCTTGCCAATATCATTGAGAAATACGCTCAAGTACTGACAGATAAAGACCCTGATACAAAGAAAACAAAAAAGAAACTGATTTTTCCAAGATATCATCAATTAACAGCTGTCCGCAAAATGGTTGCTCATGCCAAAGAAAACGGTGTTGGAAATCGTTATCTTATCCAGCATTCAGCAGGTTCAGGAAAATCAAATTCCATTACATGGCTTGCTCATCAACTCACAGGTTTACATGATCAAAGCAACAGCAACCCGCTTTTTGATAGTATTGTTGTTGTAACTGACCGCACCATACTTGATGCGCAGATAAGAGAAAATATCAAAGCCTTTGCCCAAGTCAAAAAAATAGTTGAAGCCATTACCGGCAATGCCTCGGATATAAAAACATTGGACCCAACTGAAACCTCTTTTTCAAAAACAACCCATATGCGATTGGCATTGGAAAACAATAAAAGAATTGTTATCTGCACAATACAGACCTTTCCTTTTGTTCTGGACGCCATCCAAGAGATGACATCAAAAAATATTGCCTTTATTATTGATGAAGCCCATAGCAGTCAGAGCGGACAAGGTGCGGCAAGCATGAACGCTTTGTTTGCTGATCGCAATATGCAAAAATTACCAAAAGACCAAGAAGGCAATATCAATACAGAGGATTTAGTGAATCACCTCATTGAAAGCCGCAAAATGTTAAAAAATGCTTCCTATTTTGCATTTACGGCAACACCAAAAAATAAAACCCTTGAAACATTTGGCTGCAAACAAACGGACAGCACATTTAAAGCCTTTCATACCTACTCCATGAAACAGGCTATTGAAGAAGAATTCATACTTGATGTACTGCAAAATTATACAACCTATAAATCCTATTACAAAATCCGGGAAAAAGGCAAAATTATTAAAGGCAAAACAATTAAAAGTGATAGTATTTATGAAACCCAAAAAGCTTATAAAAAATTAAAAACTTATGTGGAAGGTAATGAACTGGCTATTAAAGAAAAAACTCGCATCATGATTGAACATTTCAATAAAAACGTGTGCCGACTAATCAACGGTAAAGCCAGAGCAATGATAGTTACAAAATCAATAGAATCAGCTATAAAATACAAAGATGCCTTTGACACTTACCTCAAAGAAATTTGTTCACCTTACAAAGCCATTGTCGCATTTTCCGGCAAAAAAGCTCATTACAAAACCAAAGAAGAATTAAGCGAAACAGATATGAACAAATTCCCTGATGGAAATAATGACATTCCAAAACAGTTTAAAAAAAAGCCATATCGCTTTTTAATTGTGGCAAACAAATTTCAAACCGGCTTTGACCAGCCATTATTGCATACCATGTATATTGACAAGGAATTATCCGGGGTGCAGGCTGTTCAAACACTTTCCAGATTAAACAGAGCGTTTAAACCCCATAAAACAGACACTCTTGTTTTAGATTTTTTTAATAATAGTGATGACATACAAGAAGCTTTTGCCCCATTTTATACCACTACCATTCTCAGTAGGGAAACAGATGTTAATAAACTGAATGACTTACAAGATGATCTGGATAAAGAACAGATTTACAGCCATGATGATATTAACCGATTTTTCAAACTCTTTTACTTAAAAGCGAAGAGAAGCCTTTTAGAATCTGTGACAAACAATATTGTGAGCAGTTTTGAAAAGGAGCTTAAACAGGAAAAACAGATAAAATTCAAATCAAATGCCAAAACCTTTGTCCGTACTTACAGCTACCTTTCCAAACTCATTGATTTTAACAATCTATATTGGGAAAAACTTTGGATTTTTTTAAAACACCTGATTCCAAAATTAAAAGTAAAAGACGACGAACTATATGAAAATATCCTTGAGGCTGTGGATATGGACAGTTATCAGATTCATAAGCTCGGCACTACAAATATATTATTGGATAAAGATGGAAATATAATTGAACCAATACCTGTCAGCACTGGCAGTGGTAAACCAGAGCAAGAATATGATACGCTTAAAAGCATAATTTCAGAATTTAATAAAAGAGTTGGTAATATTGACTGGGGTAAAGGCGTTGATGCAAAAGAAGCCAAACAAATCTTAACAAAACAAATACCGGATGAAATGAAACAGGACCCAGAAACGTTACAATCTATAAAAAACTCTGACAAAGACAATGCAAAAATAACATCAGATAAGAAAGTGGTGAATTTGATGGGAAATTTCATGCACACCCATACAAGTATTTACAAAAAATTCATGGATGATCCAGATTTCAAAAAGCAATATCAGGAATTTGTTTTTGATGTGCTTTGGCAAAATGTAAAGCAGGATACAGAGATTGTGCAATATATTTAAATAATGGTGAAAAAACATATAACTAATCGTTCAAGCGGACCACGAAAAGCCGTGTCGGTTAACTTAGTTGTTAGTGAAGAACAAGCGATGACAGCGAATAGTGGAAAGAAAGGAAGAGAATTCGAGACAGAAATAAAAAAGGAACTGCAAAAGCTAGTCGATGATTTTCCTAAATTGGTAACGCTAACTGCTCAGAAAAAGGTCAAGTTAAATGACGGCCGAATCAAAGTCATTGATTTCGCTCTTGAGTACTTAACAATGTCCGCAAAAAACTAAGTTGCAATTGAGTGTCATGACCGAAGTCAATGGTCATCAGATATCCTGGATAAAATATTGGTTGTTAGAAACAACAGCTTTAGTTTCATCATCAATAGATAAGCCATAAAAAACATGTTCCCAGACCAAAGGGCTGGGAACATGCAAAATAAATAAATAATGTCTCTCTTTTTTTTAAAAATACTCAAATATGCTGAATATGCCTGAAATAGCACAAATAACTCGCTGTCTGCCGTTGCTGATCTTCATACCTGCATTTTCACAGCGCCTATCGACAAGGGCTGAAACAGCAGACAAACAAAATAATTTAGTCAGCATTCGGCTGGTAACAGCTTTGAAAGCAACAACTTCAACACACCCGCAAATCCGAATTCAGGAACATCAACAAAGGCTTATTACAAGTTTCAAGTTCGGGGGACACCTTGCTTATCTCTCTTTTTATGACCCGGCTTTTGGCGTTTAAGCCGCCTGCTTAACAAGATTTCCAGTTCCTCAATAAATGCGTTTTCACCCAAGGGCAGACACCTGTACGATTGTGTTTTTTTGAATACGCCTATTTTTTGGTCATTGACATCTGTGGATAAAAAGTCTTTTCAGGAAGATTGTACTATTTCCAAAATTTCCCAGAATTCAAAGAAAAAAGCTAGAACATTTGCAGAGCATATGTTCATTTTTTTCAAATAAAACTATTGCCGTTCTGTAATTGTCATGCTATGACAATCATGCTATGACAATCATGCTATGACAATCATGCTATGACAATCATGCTATGACAATCATGCCATGACAATCATGACAATTTGAGAGGTAACTATATGAAATCGCCGTTTTATTTAAAAGTAATCCCAACAAATGCACCGTTTTTTTGTGATAGAAAAGAAGAGCTTAAAAGCTTAATTTTTCATGCTGAAAACAGTATGAATGTTGTTCTTTATTCTCCAAGAAGATTTGGGAAAACTTCACTTATAAAAAAAATGCAGGCAAAGCTTCAAAACCATGACATTGAATCTGTGTATATAGATTTGTCAGGTGTATTAGATGTTGATGCTGTTTGTAAAAATATAGCCTCTGGAATTTATACATATGCAAAAAAAGAGAAATCTTTAATAGAAAGGGTTACTAAATTTTTTCAAAATTTAAGGCCTGTTTTTATTCCAGACCCAATAACAGGTGATATTAAAGTTGATTTTCGTCCAATAGTTCCCAAGACCGGGATAGATCTTCTTGAAGAGGTATTTGATTCCTTTGATAATATGATTAAAAAAAGCGGTGCAAAATTTAATATTGCAATTGATGAATTTCAGGAAATTACAACCATAAAACAAGGGGCACAAATAGAAGCTTTTTTAAGGCAAAAAATACAGCATCAGGAAAATATATCTTATATTTTTTCAGGAAGCCAAAGAAGAATTTTAACTGACATATTTAATCAAAAAAAACGGCCTTTTTATAAAAGCAGTATAAATATGAAACTTCCTCCTCTTCCTGAAAAGGATGCTATAAATTCTATTATTGCACAGTTTAAAAATGGCAAAAAAAGATGTTCTAATGAAATTGCAGAGCAAATTGTTAAAACAGTAAACTGCTATCCTTATTATATTCAAAAACTTTGTTATACAATTTTTGAAATTTCCTTAAAAAATAAGATAACAGAACAAGACTTTGAAACAGGTTATTTAAAAATGATTGATCAGGAATCTTCTTATTTTCAAGGAATGGAAAATAAGCTTGCCACTGGTCAGCAACAACTTCTTAATGCCCTTGCAATAGAACCTGTTAAAGAAATTTTTGCTACAGAATACACAAAAAAGCACAACCTGAAATCCACAAGAAGCATATCAACTGCAAGAGAAAAATTGTTAAATTTTGATTATATAGAGCAGGATAAAAATTCAAATTTTAAACTAACAGATCCAATTTTTGCAGCTTGGTTAAACAAAAAAAATGCGTTTATTCCATATAATGCCAAGATTTTTATAGAACATGAAAATCCTATAAAAACTATAAAAGAAGATAGAATGGATAATATCAGCCAAAATAGTGTAAGTGAAGAAAAAGGGTATGAATCTAAATTGGATTTAAAACTTCAAGGCAAAAATCCTGAGATATTAAATATTTTTATTTGTTATTCTAAAAACAAAGCTCTTAAACAAAAATTTAAGGAAAAATTACAAAAAAGATTTGATACAGCAAAAACAGATTTTAAGATTAAACTTAAATCCGATAAAGACATACCTACAGGAAAAGATATAGATAAAACTATACTCAATGAAATGATACAAGATTGTAATGGTGCAATTCTTCTCTTATCTACAAATTTTTTAAATAGTGAATATATAAAAAACAAAGAACTTCCCATATTAAAAGAAAAACAAGTACCTTTGTTTCCTGTTCTTTTTGGATCCCTTGATATAGAAAGACAAAATTTATTGGGAGTAGAAAAACTTTTAATTTATTATCAGGAAAATAAAGGCAAAAAACTTTCTTTTTTAAAAATTGCAGATAAAGAAAAAGAAAGTCAAATAGATGAATTTATTAATGAATTTGCAGGCAATATTGAAGATAGAATAAATGAAATAAAAAAGGGAAACACTCAAATAGAAAAAAAAACATTTGAAACATTATATCCAATCTTAAATAAATCTTTTTTTGATTATAATGATGAACATGCAATCCCACTTAAAGGAAATAGATTTGAATTTCACAATGACTTACAAGTAAAAGAAAGCATAAAAGGAGAGCATATTCCAAATGTTCTAAAGCATATTTTAAAATGGGCTAAAGACAGCGATGCCCCTCAAATGTTTGGTCTTTTTGGAGACTATGGCACAGGCAAAACATTTACATCTAAAATGCTTACAAGAAAACTTTTAAAAGAAACAAAGGAAAATCCTAAAGAAAATCCTTTGTCTGCTATATATTTAGATTTAAGATTATGTCCTTCAAAAATTGATGGTAAAATTCCTGATATTAATCAAATAATTGAAGAAACACTTAAAAAAAGTATTTCCCCAACAAGCACAGAAATAATATCTTCCAGAACAGTTATAAATCTTGTTCAAAGCAATAAAGCCTTAATTATATTTGATGGGTTAGATGAAAAAACAGTTCATTATACTGAAGAAGAAGCAGGGGATTTTATTCGTGAGTTATGGAGAGTTTTGCCAGAAACTAAAAAAAATCAGGATAAAAATGGAAAACTTTTAATAAGCTGTCGCACTCATTATTTTAAGGATATAGGAAAACAAAAAGGTCTTTATTTTGCCAAAGGAAGAGAAGGAGAAAAAAATTATGAATTTTGTGAATTATCCTATCTCGATGAAAGACAAATTAAAGAATATTTAAAATTAAGATTAAAATGTGATGATAAAAAAACAGATAAGTTAATAACGTTTTTTTCTGAAATATATAATTTAAAAGATATTAGCAAAAGGCCTTATACTCTTTCTTTGTTATGTGAATTTATACCTCAAATTGAAGATTTAAAAGATAAAGGAGCTGCAATAAATACTGCTAAATTCTATGAAATTTTTATTAGCGAATGGCTGACAAGAGATGATGGCAAGCACAACTTTAAAACAAGACATAAAATTAAATTAATGCAAAATCTGGCATTTTTTTTTCATAAAGAAAAAATAAAAAATATGGAAACAGATTATCTTGAAGATTGGCTTGAAAACTGGCTTTTTAAAAATGAAAAAATAAGAAAAGCGTATCCTACTTTAAATAATGACATATTAGAAAAAGATTTAAGAACAGCAACATTTATTATTAGAGAATCAGATAAAGATTTTGGGTTTGCACATACATCTTTGCAAGAGTATTTTTTATCCTCATATATTGTAGAGCAATTTGAAAAAACAGAAGATGAAATTAAGCAAAATCTTGCTATTGAAATTCCTTCTAAAGAGACCATTGATTTTATTATTCAGATTTTTGAACTGGAGCAAGATAAATTAGATAAAGCAATTGAAAAAATAGAAAAAATAATGGAAAAACAATATGTTCCAAAGGTAAGTGAGCTTTTTTTAAAACTTTGGCTTAAATTAAAAGAGCATGGTTTAGCCTGCCCCAATCCTATTGAAATTCATCTTGAAAATGCAGATTTAGAAAAATGGAAAATAAAAAACATAAATCTTTCAAAATCATTTTTAAATAATGCAAATTTAAAAGAAGCAGAATTTAAAAATATGGATTTAATTGATTGTGATTTTACTGATGCAAATTTAGATAGTGCTGTGATTTTAAATTGTAATTTAGAAAGTTCTAATTTTAAAAATACAAATGGAAATGGCATAATTTTTAAAAATTCCAATTTAACTTATACAAACTGGAAAAATGCAATACTTTATTTTGCAAATTTTGTTAAATGCGATTTAGAAAATTCTAAAAACTTAAATAAAAATCAAAAAATTTATTTTGTAAAATCTCCTCCTTTTAAAACCAAAAAAACCAAAAATTTTAAAATTAATTTTTTAAAAGGACATGTAGTTTGGATTTGGTCTTGTGTTTTTTCTCCTTGTGGGAAATTTGTTATTTCAGGGTCATTAGATAATACTTTAAAACTATGGAATGTAACAACAGGTAAAGAAATAAGATCGTTTAAAGGACATAAAAGTTGGGTTAATTCTGTTTGTTTTTCTCCATGTGGAAATTTTGTTATATCAGGATCATCAGATAATTCGTTAAAATTATGGGATGTAAAAAAAGAAATTGAGATAAAAGAATTTAAAGCACATAAAGATTCAGTTTTATCTGTTTGTTTTTCTCCTTGTGGAAAATTTGTTATATCAGGATCAAGAGATAATTCGTTAAAACTATGGGATGTAAAAACAGGAATTAAGATAAAAGAATTTAAAGAACATAAAAATTGGGTTTATTCAGTTTGTTTTTCTCCTTGTGGAAAATTTATTATATCAGGATCATTAGATCATACTTTAAAACTATGGGATGTAAAAAAAGGCAAACAGATAAAAGAATTTAAAGCACATAAAGATTCAGTTTATTCTGTTTGTTTTTCTCCATGTGGAAATTTTGTTATATCAGGATCATCAGATAATTCGTTAAAATTATGGGATGTAAAAACAGGCAAAGAAATAAGATCGTTTAAAGGACATAAAGATAGAGTTCGGTCTGTTTGCTTTTCTCCATGTGGAAATTTTGTTATATCAGGTTCTTGGGATAATACTTTAAAATTATGGGATGTAAAAACAGGCAAAAAAATAAGATCATTTAAAGGACATAAATATTGGGTTCAGTCTGCTTATTTTTCTCCTTGTGGTAATTTTATTATATCAGGGTCATTATTCACTTTAAAACTATGGGATGTAAAAACAGGCAAAGAAATAAGAGCTTTTAAAGGATATATAAGTTTAGCTAGTATTATCTCTTTTTCTCCTTGTAAAAATTTTATTATATCAGGTGAGGGAATAGTAGCAGATAAAATTTTAAAACTATGGGATATAAAAACAGGTAAACAAATAAAAGAGTTTAAAGGAAATAAAGATAAGATTAAATCCATATTTTTTTCAAAAGATGGAACAAAGATTTTTTCAAAAGATGAGAAAGGAGAAAAAAGATCATGGAATATAAAAACAGGGAAATCCAGTATTATTAAAAAAGATTTTAAAAACCTTTGTTATTCTAAAAATCAAAATATTGAAGTAGTATCAAATGAATTTAAAATAAAAAATAAAAAATATTGTTTTTTACCTGATAATACTCTGGCAAGCATAGATACTAGTAAAAATAAAATTTTATCTGCTTCAAAAAATAGCTGGAAATGGCTGGGAGTTATACCAGAATCCGGCTTTGACAGATATCCAATTGAAATATTAGAAGAGTGGGAATAAAAATATTTCTATTTTAGTCCTTTTGGAGCAATATAGGGACAAGGCAGTTAAGCAATATTACCCATCTTTCAAAGTAATTGAATTCTGCAAAACAAAAATTGACACTACTGTATCTCAATATCCTCCTGATTTTAATTGCTTTGATGATATTAAAGATTTTTATTTAAAAGAAGATAGAATAAAAGCTATGTCTGCTCAAGAAATTAAAATTGTAAAATCAGCAGGAAATAAAGAACAGATTAAGCATTTTATAAATCTTTTAAAACAAGCAAATCAGAAATAAAGAATTTAAAATAAGTAAAAAGATCAAGAAATTACTAATTTGTTTTGTAATGGAGAATACCTATGTCAAAAAAGCTTACCATTAAAAACGAGCTTACAGAATTTTTACTTTATACATCTCCAAGTGGAGAAATTAAAGTAGAAGTTTTTTTGCATAAGGAAAATATTTGGCTGACACAGGATAAAATAGGTTCTTTGTTTGGAGTGCAAAGACCAGCAATTACAAAGCATCTTATTAATATTTTTAAAGATAGGGAATTAAAGGAAAATTCAGTTAGTTCCATTTTGGAACATACTGCTTTAGATGGAAAAAAATATAAGACAAAATTTTATAATCTTGATGCAATAATTGCTGTTGGTTACAGAGTAAATAGCAAAAAAGCTACACAGTTTAGAATATGGGCAAGCAAAATTCTTAAAGAATATATTATTAAGGGTTTTGCAATGGATGATAACAGGCTGAAAAATGGAAGATATTTTGGAAAAGATTATTTTCAAGAATTACTTGAAAGAGTTCGTTCCATTCGTACAAGTGAAAGAAAAATATACCAGCAAATTACAGATATTTTTGCTGAATGTACAATAGACTATGATAAGAATGCAGATATTACTAAAAATTTTTATGGTATGATACAAAATAAATTTCATTTTGCTATTACTGGAAATACTGCTGCTGAAATTGTGTATAAAAAAGCTGATAAAGAAAAACCATTTATGGGATTAAAAACATGGAAAAATGCCACAAAGGGAAGAATTATTAAATCAGATGTTTCTGTTGCAAAAAATTATCTCTCCCAAAATGCAATAAAAAAATTAGAACGAACAATCTTAAATTTATATAAAAGAACTTATAACTAATTTCTTTTATGTTTCGTTGTGAGGCAAATCAAAAATTAAAAACCAGATCTGCCTTATGGCAGTTATTTTGATTATATTGAAAGGTTAATTGAAACCAAAACGACTTTTACAATGTTGGAATTAGCAGAATCTGTAAATGAATTCTTGAAATTTAATAAATATGATATTTTGCAGGGAAAAGGAAACATTTCACATAAACAAGCAGAGCAAAAAGCTTTTAAAGAATATGATAAATTCAATAAAACACAAAAAATAGAATCTGATTTTGATAAAGAAATAAAGAAACTTTTAAAAATTAATAAAGATTAAGATATGGCAGAATTATACAAAATAATTAACTATAAACAGTGTAAAGATTACATGTTTCAATGATAGAATTGAATAATAAAAGACTCAATTTATTCTTTTATTAAAGGATATTTTATCATCAAATCAGTTGAGTTTTACACCACTGCTTTTATACAAATTTGTAATAAAATTTATGATGATATGATATTTTTTTGCTAAAGCAAACTAGCCCCTTGTGTCACCCTATTGTCACCCCAAACAACAAAGGTTTTCAGATAAATACTGAAAACCTTTATTATTTATGGTGGGCCGTGAAGGGGTCGAACCTTCGACCTACTGATTAAGAGTCAGTTGCTCTGCCAATTGAGCTAACGGCCCCACTTAAAGAGATCTTCCCACATATGCAAACCTCTCTTAAAAAAAGAGCAGAAAAAAATTAACAATCAATATTAAATATGTCAATGTTTTTCTATAATCATTATCCATCACTATACCTACCACCATGCAGTATTGTGACCAAAATCTGCTAAAGGAAGTTTTCCTTTACCCAATCATTTTTCATTTTTGCTGTATCTTGCATTAAGCTAATAAATAGCCTTTTTTCTATTTGTTTCAACTTTAATTTTATATCATCTTGCTAAAGTGGCATGCTGCATAATGATCTTTATCTAATGTTTTCATGGATTTTAATAAAGGCTCATTTTGTTTGCAAATATCTTGCATATAAATACATCTTGTATGAAATCTACAACCCTTTGGAGGATTTTGTGGTGAAGGCACTTCACCTTTAAGAATTATTTTTTTTCTGGGGGTGTTATTAGGGTCAATCTCAACAACTGGTATGGCAGATAACAAAGCTTTTGTATAGGGGTGACAGGGGTTTTGATATATGGAATTAGCATTTCCTATTTCAACAATTTTACCAAGATACATAACTGCAATGCGATCTGAAATATGTTTTACAACGGAAAGGTCGTGGGAAATAAAAACATATGTTAATTTCATTTGTTTTTGAAGAATAAGCAAAAGATTTAAAATTTGAGATTGTACTAGAATATCAAGGGCAGATACTGGCTCATCACATATTATTATATCGGGATTAAGACTTATTGCCCTTGCAATGCCTATTCTTTGGCGCTGTCCTCCACTAAATTCATGGGGAAATTTTTCCATGGCGTTTTTTGAAAGTCCAACTTTGTTAAGAAGCTCAATAATCTTAATATTTAATTCTTTATTTTTTTTATTATGAATAATAAATTTTTCTTTAAGAATTTGAGATATAGTATGTCTGGGATTTAAAGATTCAAAGGGATCTTGAAAAATCATTTGCATATTAAGACGCATTTTTTTAAATTTTCTGGAATTTAAGTCTGATATGTTTTTTCCTTTAAACATTATATTGCCTGAAGTTACATTATAAAGACCTGCAAGACATCTTCCCAAGGTTGTTTTCCCACATCCTGATTCTCCCACAAGTCCCAGTGTTTCTCCTTTTTTTATTTTTAAGGATATGTCATCAACAGAATAAACCCATGCTTTTTGCCTTAAAAATATTCCTCCATAAACAGGAAAATATTTTTTAAGATTTTTAAATTCAAGAATAATTTCTGATTTATTTTCAGGGGCTTGGTCTAATTCTTTTAAAAATTTTTGATCTGATTTTTCATCTATATTTTGTAAACTATAATTTTTAATTTTTAAATTTATTCTTTGCTCTCTTGAAAAATGGCAGGAGGCATAATGGTTATTTCCTATATTTTTTTCTAAGGGAGATTTGTTTTTACAATTTTTTTTTGCATGTAAACATCTGGAATTAAACCTGCACCCCAGAGGCATATCTTCCAAGGCTGGAACTATACCATCTATTGTTGGAAGCATTGTTTTTTTTGTTTTGGAAAGACATGGCATAGATGCAATAAGCCCCATAGTATATGGATGAAACGGATTATTAAAAAGCTGTTTAACACTTGCTTTTTCCACCATATTACCTGCATACATTACAACTGCTTTATCACAATTTTCTGCAATAACACCAAGATCATGGGAAATTAATATAACTGACATTCCAGATTTTTTTTTTAGTTCTTTTATAATATCTAGAATTTGAGATTGGACCGTAGCATCAAGGGCAGTGGTAGGCTCATCAGCAATAAGAATATCAGGTTGTGAAGCAAGGGCAATGGCTATCATAACACGTTGACGCATTCCTCCTGAAAGTTGGTGTGGATAGTTATTCATAACTTTATCAGGAGCTGCAATCCCAACTTTTGTAAGCATATTTATAGCTTTTATTTTCATTTGTATTTTTGACATAAAGGAAAAATGAAGCTCATAAACTTCTATTATCTGTTTTCCAATTTTATATACTGGATTAAGAGCAGTCATAGGCTCTTGAAATATCATGGATATTTTTCTGCCCCTTATTGATTGCATTTTTTCAAGGGGAATTTTTAATAGATTTTCTCCTTTAAATTCAATAGTTCCTGATTCAATAATTGCTGAAGGCTTTGGAAGAAGTCGCATAATACAAAGAGCTGTAACACTTTTGCCACATCCTGATTCACCAACAATACCAAGGGTTTCTCCTTTTTGAAGTTCAAATCCTGCATTATCCACAACAAAAATTCTTCCCTTATCAGTATCAAAGGAAACACCAAGATTATTAACTTTTAAGATTACATCTTTTTTCAATGAGATTCCTTTGTTCCTTTTTCTGTTCCCAGCTTAAAATTATCATTAATAATTGTAACTGGCTTAAAACTTTTATTTTTTTTCATAAAATCCCTTGTTTTATTATATAATTTTCTGTCAAACCAAAAAAGTCCTCCTGTCATGGCATTGAAGGGGTCAAACAAACTATTTGATTTTTTTGTACCATGAAATTCAGGAAGTCTAATCCAGCGCCAATATCCATGGCGTACATAAGGCACCATAAATGTTGGCACAAAGTTTCCTGTTTCATGAATTTTTTTCTGTATTTTTAAGGAAAGTTTTTTTCTCTGATCTTGACTAAGGCTTGCTCTATATTTATTAATAAGTTTGTCTATAACAGAATCATCAGTATTTGTTATATTATTGGTCTGAGTTAAATGAGCATTATCAGAATGCCAGCTTTGCCAATAGGAAGGGCGTAAATTTGTGCTCCAACCCATCCAGGCAACTTCATGTTTTTTTTCAAGAAATTTTTTAAAAGCTGTTGTACTATCAAGTTTTTGAAGTCTTAACTCAATTCCAGCTTTTTGTGCTTCTTCTTTTAAAACAACAAGCCTTGGGGTATGACCTTCAAAAGCATATGTTACTTCAATAGAAAATAATTTTTCATTTTTTTGCCAGATACCAGATACTCCTCTTTTCCATCCTGCCTCTTTCATAAGTTTTTCAACTTTTACAATGCTGAATTCTCTGGCTTTTATATTAAGATTGGTATAATCTCCATAACCTACATATGCCTGATTAAGCCTGAAATAATCATCTCTTAAAACTTTTTTAATTATTTTTTTAATATTCATTCCATGTGAAAAAGCATATCTTACTCTTTTATCTGAAAATATTTCTTTATCCTGATTAAGCCACATTCCACTAGCAGACCTTTGGGTATCATTAAAAAACCAAATTTTTTTTACATAACCTTTATTAAAAACATCAGTATTAGATCTATTATGCCAATATTGAGGCATAACAAGGGGGAAAATATCAATTTTTCCTTTTTTAAAATATTCCCATAACATGTTAAAATCTCTAATAACATTAAAAATTACCAGGTCAACATTAAATCTATTCTTAAAAATTTTTAAATCCTTTGCCCACCAATCTTTTTTTCTTTTAAATTTTATAAATTTTCCTTTTTTATAATCTGATATTTGATAGGCTCCTGTATTAGGAACAATACTCCAATTATATTTGTGTATAAAATTCTTATTAAGTTTACCAAAAAAATGTTCAGGGGTTGGAGGTATAGCTATTTTTAAATAAAGATCAGGGTCAGGTTTTGTACTTTTTACTGCCAGAGTATAATTATCATATATAATTATTTTTTCTATCTCCTTTGAGTAATAATCATTATACCATGGTGCAATAATATAAGGTGATCTCATAAATTCAAGTGTATATGCAAAATCTGAGGCTCTGACAGGAACACCATCTGACCATTTTGCATTTTTATTTAATTTAAAATACATTGTCTTTTTATCTTTATCAAAGGCCCAATGAGTTGCAAGCTCCGGAATAATATTTCCAGTATTAGGATGAATATTAGTAAGAGATAAATGATTATCTAAAATAGCACTTCTAAAGCTACCATTGGAATCAGGGCCTATGGTTCTAAAGGTCATGGGAAAACTTAAAATAGATAAATGACAAGTTCCTCCTTTAAGAGCATTTTGCGATGAAAAAACAGGATCAAAATCGTTTGTTAACCACTTGATATCTTTGGGGAGAATTGCTGTAATTTTTTTATTAGCAGTAGTTTTTTTTAAGGATGATTTTTGTTTTTTTTCTTTATTAAAAGAATTATTTTCATTATTTGGACATCCCCATAAAAATATAATCAATAACATTAATACATAATATACTAATTCTTTAATTTTCATTCATTTCACCTAAATTTTAGTGCTTGGTTACATAATTAATTGTAATTTCCCTTGGGGAATTCTTTTTCATAAATATTTTTTAGATTAAAAATTAGAAAAAGATATTTTATTTTTTAAAAAGTGTTTTTATAAAAAATGCGTTTGTGCAAAGGTCTCATAAATATATAAGAAATCTAAAGTAAATGGGGAATTTTTGTAACCCCACCATAATTAGAATTTATATAACACTTGAATAAAGTCCTATCAAGCTTGACCCCATAATAAGAATAAGATAAAAATTCAATATAAAATAACTTTTTATTTAAGCACTACCTCCCAAAGTCGATATAATATAATAAGCAAATACTATTTATATTATTTGCTTGTTGTTTATGTATCTATTTAACTAGAGATGTTTGTGCAATTGTTTTATTTTGTTCAAATTTTATGGTGAAGATGTATTTTAATACCTTGAACCTAAAATCTGGACAATGGATATTGCCTTTATTTATGGGCATTATTTATTAAAAATATTAATATTAATTTTTTTATAAAAATTTAATTGTGCAAAGCTCTTAACTAATTTGATTTTGGATGAAAAAAATATGGATATAGCATCTCTTATAGGTATTTTTTCAGGCATCTTCCTTATTGCGAATGCAATTTTTCTAGGGGGAGATATACATAATTTTATCAATGTTAAAGGTTTTATGATAGTTATTGGTGGGACAGTTGCCACAACTTTTCTGACATTTCAATTTAAAGATGTCCAGGCAGCTTTTAGAGCTGCATATTTTGTGTTTTCCAAAGACAAAGAAGATGCTAATGAAGTTGTTGAAATAATGATTAAACTATGTAACATCAGCAGAAGACAAGGTTTTATAGAGCTTAGTAAAGTACAAACCAGTTCAAATTTTTTAAAAAAAGCATGCGGTTTGATTGCTGATGGTTCAACTAATGAAGTTATCAGAGCTGCATTACAAACTGAAATAGAATCATTAAAAATAAGACATTTTATTGTCCAGGATGTATTTAAAAAAATGGGAACATATTCTCCAGCATTTGGTATGATAGGTACTTTGATAGGACTTATACAAATGCTTAGTAATCTTCATGATCCTTCAACTATTGGACCTGGTATGGCGGTTGCTATTTTAACAACATTTTATGGATCTTTAATGTCAACCATGTTTTTTATGCCAATTGCAGGGAAACTAAGAGCAAGAACAGTAATGGAAGTAATAAATCGTGAAATAATGCTTGAAGGTTCAATATCAATTATAAATAATAACAATCCTTTAATTGTATATGAAAAACTATCATCTTTTGTTTCTGAAAAACTTAGAAAACCATTTAATGATATAAGTGCCAGGTAGGACAGGATAATGAAAGAACAACGTATACCCCCCCTCCTAATCTCTGATGATGATGATAAAATATGGCTTGTAACTTATGCTGATCTTATGACACTTATTTTAGTGTTTTTTGTCTTTCTTTTTTCCGTAAGTTCATTTACACAAGAAAACTACAAATCAGCCATTGTAAAAATAAAAACTCAGATTGAAAGTGAAACTAGTTTAACAGGACTTATGGAACTTATGGAAATTCCTGAATCAGCAGCAAAAAAAATAACTATAGAAAAAATTACTGGTATGCATGCAAGCGAACAAACAATATTAGATGATATTAACAAATTTATTCGTAGTCAAAATCAAGATAAAAATATCGCACCCTATAAACTTAATGGAAAAATAATTGTTAGAGTAAATGGAAAAGCACTTTTTGATTCCGGCTCTATTGATATAAAATCAGAAGCTACATCTATTCTAGATGAAATTGTAAAACTTATTCTTGGCTATCCTGAATACAATGTTAATATTAAAGGTCATACAGATAATATGCCTATATCTTCAGGGAGCTATCCATCGAACTGGGAGTTGTCTGCCTTAAGAGCTACTAGTGTATTAAAGTTTCTTGTTGAAAAAGGCATTAGACCACAAAGACTTACTGCAACAGGATATGGCGAAGTAATGCCCCTTGTTCTCAATATTTCAGAAAAAAACAGGGCAATAAACAGAAGAGTTGAATTTGTTCTGGAAAAAAAATGAAATTTTTTTTATATGCTTTTATAGCTTAAAATATAAAACAGATAAAAATGACAAATTGATTTAATACATAATAAAATGAGAGCTTTGCACAATCGTTGCATTATTATTAGATTATGCAGGATGCAACTTGTGGCATCAAGTTTTTTTATGAAAATTGTAATTTCCCACAACCTTTCTTTCCCCAGACACTCATATATTATGAGTGTATCAAAGACAAACCTCAACAGGGAAGATCTAAAGTGATTCTTCATGTTGATATGGATGCATTTTTTACTTCTATTGAACAAAGAGATAATCCTGAGCTTAAAGGTAAACCTATTATAGTAGGCGGTTTATCAAAACGAGGTGTTGTTTCAGCAGCAAGTTATGAAGCAAGAAAATTTGGTATTTATTCTGCCATGCCTATATTCCAAGCTCTTAAAAAATATCCTGGTCTGATTGTTGTTCCTGTTAATAAAAATAAATATGCTGGGACATCTCAGAAAATCATGAAAATTCTTAAACAATATACCCCACTTGTGGAACCTGTGTCCATTGATGAAGCTTTTCTTGATATTACAGGATGTGAGCGTCTTCTAGGTAGTCATAAAAACATAGCTATAGATATAAAAAAAAGAATAAAAAAGGAACTTTTTTTAACATGCTCTATTGGTGTAGCTCCGGTAAAATTTCTTGCTAAAATTGCATCAGATATGAATAAACCTAATTGCATCACAATCATCGAAAAGCATGAAGCAAAAAAATTTGTTTTAACAGTTGATATAAAAAAAGTTCCTGGGGTAGGGGAAAAAGCAATAAAACAAATGAAGATACTGAATATTAAAACCCTTGGAGATATAAATAAATTCAGCTTAAAAATTCTTTATAAAAAATTTGGTAAATTAGGTGAAAAACTTTTTAAATTTGCACAATGTATTGATAATTCAAAAATTAAACCAAAGGGAAAAAGAAAATCGATATCCAGTGAAACAACACTTGCTAATGACACGGTTGAAATGGAAGTAGTAAAAAAAAATTTTCTTTATCATGCCCAGATTTTGGGAGAAAAATTAAGAAATAAAAATTTTTTTACAACAAATATTTCCATTAAACTTAAATTTAATGATTTTTCCCAAATAACCAGACAAAAAAAATTGAAACTCTCCATATGTTCATCATCAGCTATTTATAAAGAATCTTTAAATCTTATCAAGAACTTGAAAATAAACAAAAAAATCAGACTCATTGGAATTAGTGTATCAGGTTTGTCACACAAAAAAAAACCAGTTCAAATTGATATGTTTGAACAAACAAAGGAAAAAATTGATAAATGGGAAAAAATTGATAAAACTATTGATTGCATTTCCAAAAAATTTGGTAGTAACATTATAAAAAAAGCAACTCTTAAATGATATGGTTGTAAAAAATAGTAACTATAACTAATAAACAGGAATTAAAAATGAAAAAAATTATAGAATGTGTTCCTAATTTTTCCGAAGGAAGAAATAAAAAAATAATTGATGCTATTGCCAAGGCAATTAAAGGAACTCCAGAATGCATACTTTTAGATGTTGATCCGGGAAAATCAACTAATAGAACAGTTTTTACATTTATAGGAGATCCTGAATCTGTAATTAAGGGAGCTCTTAATGCAGCTAGAAAAGCACAGGAATTAATTGATATGCAAAATCATAAAGGTGAACATCCCCGTATGGGAGCAATGGATGTGTGTCCTTTTATTCCAGTTGCTAATGTGTCCATGGAAGAATGCATTAAAGTATCAGAAAAATTTGCTAGAAAAGCTGCTAAACAACTTAATGTACCATTTTTTCTTTATGAAAATTCTGCCAAACAAGAATATCGAAAAAAACTTTCTCAAATACGTGAGGGAGAATATGAAAAACTTGAACAAAAATTAAAACATGAAAAATGGAAACCTGATTTTGGCCCAACAAAATTTGTACCTGAGTGGGGTGCAAGTGTAACAGGTGCAAGGTCCTTTTTAATAGCTTATAATGTAAATATTCTTGGAACAAGCAATCAGGCACATCGCATTGCTTTAAATTTAAGAGAAGCAGGACGAGGAGAACATGAAAAAGGAAAACTCAAACAAGTAAAAGGTATGGGTTGGTATGTTGATGAATATAATCTTGCGCAGGTAACTGTTAATCTTACAAATTATAAAATTACTCCCATACATGTTATGTTTGAAAATGTTAAAAAGGAAGCAGAAAAACTTAGGGTTGCAGTTGCAGGTTCAGAAATTGTTGGTCTTATTCCCCTAGATGCCATACTTGATGCAGCTGATTATTACATAAAAAAAGAAGATCTTTTTATTCTTGATGAAGATCAGAAAATAAAACTTGTTATACAAAGGCTTGGATTAAGTTCTATTTCTGTCTTTAATCCCAGTGAAAAAATTATTGAATATATGCTTGATAGTAAAAAACATGAACCTCTTGCAGACATGAGTCTTAGAGAATTTATTAAAGAGGTTGGGTCCCGTTCATCAGCTCCTGGTGGGGGTTCTGTCTCAGCAGCAATTGCTGCCATTGGAACAGGACTTGGCTCTATGGGTGCCAAATTAACATATGGCGTTAGAAAATTTGAAAAACTTGATGAAAAAATGAGAAAAATAATACCAAAACTTCATCAGGCTTCTTTAGACTTAATTCCCTTAATAGATGCAGACACAAGAAGGGATTCGCATGCCCAAAAATACTGATAAAGAAAAAACTTTGCGATTTGAAAAAATGCAGCTTGGATTAAAAAATGCAATTGAAATTCCAATGGAAATTATGAAAACAGGTGATAGTTCTTGGGATGCCATGTGTGATGTTGCAAAATATGGAAATATAGCATCAAAATCAGATATAGAGGTGGGTGCAAAATCCCTTGAAACAGGTATATGGGGTGCCTATAAAAATGTGCTGATAAATATGCCTGAAGTAAAAGATGAAAATTTTAAAAAAACAACTTTAAAAAAAGCAAAAAAAATAAAAGATCGTGCTGAAAAAAAACTTATTGAAGTTCTTGAAATACTTGAAAAAAGAATTACCATTGGCTGATATACTATGAAATAATTTTCAAAATGTGTTAGAAGGTTAACCATAAACAACAACAGGAAAAAATATGAATATCTTTAAACACAAAATAAAAAAAATTGAAAATAAGATAGATGCAGCGGCAGGCAGAAGAAAAGCAGATATTCTTTTTTTAAATGCTAGAATTGTTAATGTGTTTACTGGGGAAATAATTAAAGATCATGTTGCTGTAAAAAATGGATATTTTTGCGGTTTTGGAAAATATGATGCAAAAGAAGAAATTGATGTTAAAAAAATGTTTCTAGCTCCGGGCTTTATAGATGCCCATGTTCATATTGAAAGCTCCATGGTAACTCCTTATGAATTTTCAAGGGCAGTTATTCCTTTTGGTACTACAACTGTGATAGCAGATCCCCATGAAATAGCAAATGTTATAGGAATTAAAGGAATAGAATATATGATTGAGTCAGCAAAAGATCAGCTCATGAATATTTTATTTGCCATTCCTTCTTGTGTGCCTGCAACTTTAATGGAAACTTCCGGGGATATTCTTAATGCTTCTAAAATTGCCTCAGTACTTAAAAATAAAAAAACACCTGCCCTTGCAGAAATGATGAACTATCCCGGAGTAATTTATAAGGATACAGATGTATTAAAAAAAATTATAACAGCACAAGAATTTCAAAAACCCATTGATGGCCATGCTCCGAAATTAACGGATAAAAACCTTGCTGCCTATGTTGCAGCCGGCATTTTAAGTGACCATGAATGTACAAATTATAAGGAAGCACTGGAGAAATTAAGACTTGGAATGCATATTATGGTACGCCAGGGAACCTGTGCAAAAAATCTTGAGGCACTTATTCCTGCAATAAATCATCATACATGGCGTAAAATGATGTGGTGCACTGATGACAGACATCCAAAGGATATTTTAAAACACGGACATATAAATTATATTATTAAAAAAGCAATTAATTCAGGGGTTGACCCAATAAGAGCAATTCAAATGGGAACTATAAATACCTCTGATTATTTTGCTAATAAAAATATTGGAGCTATTGCTCCAGGAAGAAGAGCAGATTTTGTTGTATTTAAAGATTTAAAAGATTTAAAAATAGAAAAAGTATATGCAAAAGGTATTTTGGCAGCAGAAGATTATACATTAAGCTTAAACTCTAATTTAAAATCAGAGAATATTCCATACCTTGAAACCATAAACATTGATATAAACAAAATTAATCTTAAAATTGTCTGTAAATCAGATAAAATAAGAGTGATTGAAGTTATTCCTGAACAGGTAATAACAAATCATATAATTATGGGTGGTTTTCAAAAAAATGGAGATTTAATTTCTAATCCTGAAAAAGATTTACTAAAGATTGCTGTTATTGAAAGATATTCAGGAAAAAACAAAACAGGCAAGGGATTTGTAAAAGGCATTGGGCTTTTAAATGGTGCAATTGCCTCAAGTGTTGCCCATGATTCTCATAATATAATTGTAGTGGGTACAAATGATAATGATATGTTGCAGGCAGTTAAAAAAGTTTTTGATATGCAGGGAGGATTTGCTGTTGCATGTGACAATAAAATTATTGAATCCCTTGCCTTGCCTGTGGCAGGTCTTATGGCACAACAGCCCATGGCAGAGCTTGAATTAAGTATGGAAAAAATTATTAAAGCTGTAAAAGACCTTGGTTCTCCTTTAAAAGATCCATTTATGAGTTTAAGTTTTTTATCTCTTCCTGTTATTCCGGCATTGAAAATAACAGATAAGGGTCTTGTGGATGTTGAAAAGTTTAAAATTGTTGATTTACATGTTTTTAAAAATAAATTGACTGCTAAATAGTGGTTATATGCAAGATAAATATGAATGATTTAAAACAATTTTGCAAAGCTCTCTATACTTATTGGTTTTAAAACAATTGCCAGACATATTATGGATAGATTTGTAAATAACGAAGTTAATGAATTTTATTTTACTTTGAACTATCTGGGAGAGATGATAAAGGTATATTTTAACAGCATTAACCATGAATTAAAAATTCATTATAAAATTTCCTATAGTGTGATTGATTTTAAGGAACATGATATTGTAACATAACTCCATGAAAAATCTGAAAAAATAGTTGTAATAAATACAGGTGTTTATATTAATCAACAATCAATGGTTGGAATATATTCTAAATAATAGTAAGTTTAAAACTCCATTAATGGGAGATTTGAAATGAGGCATAAAGAAGAGCTTGGTATAATAATTCTGGCCGCGGGCAGGGGCACAAGAATGCAGTCAAATAAGCCCAAAGTTCTTTATACTATAAATGGGAAAAGTATAATATCCTATATACTTAATTGTGTGAAAAATATTGTACAGAAAAATATTATAGTTGTTATAGGGTATAAAGCAGAAAAAGTTAAAAAGGAAATTTCAAAGCAATTTAAAGTTGTTTTTGCATTGCAAAAACAACTTCTAGGGACTGGAAATGCTGTAAAAGTAGCCCTTCCTTATTTGTCTAAACACATAAAAAATGTTGTTGTATTATGTGGCGATGTTCCTTTAATACAAGAAAAAACAATATTTGATCTTATAAATTTTCATAGTAAAAATCAAAATGATATTACTGTGTTGTCAGTGGTAGTAAAAAATCCCCTGGGGTATGGAAGAGTTGTTTTAGATAATAATAAAGAGATTTTTTGTATTAAAGAAGAAGTTGATGCTAATTCTGATGAAAAAAAAATTTGTTTAGTTAATTCAGGAATATATTGTATTAAGGAAGAATTCCTTAAAAAAGCTCTTGATTTGCTTCGTCTTGATAATGTCCAAAAGGAATATTATTTAACAGATATTGTTGGTATTGGAAGAGTAATGGGAAGAAAAATAGGTTGTATGATAGGAAATAATCATAAAGAATTAATTGGAATAAATACTATTACTCAATTACAACAAGTTGAGCAAATAATGATGTCATTATAAAGATTTTTATTTATTTTATATTAGTATTTTTTAAAGATTTTAAAATATTTTTATATATGATTTAATCCTTAAAATAATAATAGATTTTTTATATGAAGCTTGCAACAATATCATTTTATAAATTTACTTTTTACTATTACATTAAATAATGGATGTTGGGGATTATAAATTGTCTTGACTTTGTTAAATACTATAAATTATTATTATAAAAATTTATTTGTGAGGTAGGAAAATTGGATAATGAATTATTAAATAATAAATTTATTGAGATTAATAAGAAAATAGATTCCTTGATAGAGTTGTGTGAAATGTTGCAACAAGACAATATAGAGTTGATTTCAAAAAATAAAAATTTTGAAAACAATAAAAATCAAGCAGAAGAACGATATAATAAAGAACAGGCAGTAACTCAGTCAAGACTTGATGGGCTTATTTCAAAACTTGATAATTTTTCAGATACTCCATAAAGGTTGCGTGTCTGGGTGGGAACAGAGAAGCTTTTTAATAAAGAAAAATCATTGGATGAAGTTGTTAAAATTAAATTTTTAGGGGAAGAATTTAGATTTAAGCCTAATAGTCAAATTCAAGGTTCTCAAAGAATTGTTGATGACCTTGAACATTATATTTTAACAGCTGAAAAGCAGTTTGACCACAAAACGTCAAATAAGAATAAAATTGCAATACTTTTACTTGCTGCCATGAATATTTCTAAGGATTTAAATGAACTTAAAATAAAATATTCTGGACTTGAAGATTATATTTCTGAAAAAATTGCAATATTAATAAAAAAAATTGATAATGTATCATGATAAAATTTATTTTATTAAAATAATGCCCCTGCAATGTGCGTGATTGCATGATGATCTTTGCCCTAACATAAATAGAAAAGGGAATTCACTCTGATACTGGTGTGCATGTTCCAGATTAATGGAAAAGTCTAAAGGTATTATTGAATGCCCACTTATTGAACCCATGGTTCAAAGATTTATTCAACACGGCATATGTGGGGGGAAATTTTAATAAAATCTGGTTTTATTTCTTATCAATTTGTATCCTTCCTTTTTTATTCTTTTCCAATAATAATATACATTAAAGCCTATCTTTCCATATTTATATGGGACCTTATAAATTAATTTAATATATTCTTATCTTAATATATATTTGATATCTGCATAATATGTGTATTATGTGCTAAGGTGTTTATACTTTTTGAGACCTTTGCATAAATGCATTTTTTATAAAAACATTTTTTTTAAAGTAAAATATTTTTTAAACAGGGCTTGCTCTCTTTTGTTCAAAATTTTTAGGTTTAAGGCATTACAATACATCTTCATTATAAAATTTAAACAAAATCAAGGATTGTGCAAAGAGATCTTTTTGTAACTGGTTTCATGGTATTTGTTTGATTGGAATTTTATAAAATATACTTAAATAATAGCCCAATGGTTGATGTTATATATAGGAGATTTGTTAAATGGAATATATGGTTGTATTATTTTCTGGATTTGGATTTGGATTTGGCATTGCATATTATATTATATTTGGAAAAGCGCGAAAAAATTTTTTTGAAATTCAAAAAAAGCAGGAAATTATACTTATAGATGCTGAAAAAAAAGCAGTTACCTTACTTAAAGAGGCGAAAATTGAGGCAACAAGCAGACTGCTTGAGATGAAGACTAAGTTTGATCTTGAAACTAATCAAACTCGTACTGAGTTAAAAACAGAAGAGCGTCGTATTTTAAGAAAAAATGAGAGTCTTGATAAACGCCAGGAACAATTTGATAATCGAGTTCAGGCTATTCAAGAAGAAGAAGATGATATTAATGCCAGGTATGAGGTGTTAGTAAATAAAGAAGAAGAATACATATGCTTGCTTGAAGATATAAAAAAAGAGCTTGAAAAAATTTCAAGCTTAACAGCAGAGCAGGCTAAAGAAATCCTTCTTAAAACTATGAAAAATGAAGCAAAACATGAAGGAGCAAAGCTTGTTAAGCGAATAATAACTGAAGCAGAAGAACAGGCTGATAAAAAATCAAAAAAAATAATTTCTACTGCTATTCAAAGGTATGCAGGAGATTTTGTTGCTGAAAGAACAGTGTCTGTTGTTCAACTTCCTGGTGATGATATGAAAGGAAGAATAATTGGTAGAGAAGGTAGGAATATTAGAGCTCTTGAAGCAGCCACTGGGATTGACCTTATCATTGATGATACACCTGAAGCAGTTGTTTTATCTGGATTTAATCCTGTGCGTAGAGAGGTTGCAAGACTTTCCCTTGAAAGACTGATTTCAGATGGAAGAATTCATCCAGCAAGAATTGAGGATATAGTTCAAAGGGTCACAAAAGAAGTTGATCTCATTGTAAAAGAGGCTGGAGAACAGGCAGCTTTTGATTTGGGAGTTCATGGTATTAATTTAGAATTGGTTAAAATTTTGGGTCAACTTAAATTTCGTACAAGTTATTCTCAAAATGTTCTTCAGCATTCTGTTGAGGTTGCTTTTTTAGCGGGTATTATAGCCGCAGAGCTCGGATTAAACCAAAAACTTGCTAAGCGTATGGGTTTATTACATGATATTGGGAAGGCTGTGGATCATGAGATTGATGGCCCCCATGCACTTATTGGATCTAAACTTGCAAAAAAATATGGTGAGTCTGATAATGTTGTAAAAGCTATTGCTACTCATCATGAAGATAAAATGCCTGAAAGTGTTTATGATTATATTGTCCAAGCAGCAGATGCTTTGTCAGGTGCCAGACCTGGTGCTAGAAAAGAAACTCTTGAAAACTATGTTAAAAGACTTGAAGAGCTTGAAAGTGTTGCTAATTCTTTTGATGGAGTTGCTAATACATATGCAATACAGGCAGGTAGAGAAGTTCGAGTTATTGTAGAAAGTGATAAAATTTTAGATACAGATGCAGTGCTTTTGAGCAGGGAAATCGCAAAAAAAATTGAGGAAAGTATGACTTTTCCAGGACAAGTTAAAGTTGTGGTAATTAGAGAAACAAGATCTGTGGAATATACAAATAAATAATAATGGCGTTATAAGAAATTTTTATTTCTTAAAAAATAAATTTTATATATGGAGTTTTTGTTCTATCTATCTGATATTTCAAATTTAGATTTTTTACATATTCATCAATCTTGATTAAATAGTATAGGAATTTTTATTTTATATATATTAGATAATAGGTTATGAAAAGTTTTCTCCAGGGATGGTAATTTAAAATATTTTATTATTTGATGAGTGTAAATATTCTTTATAATAAAGGATTAAAATAAAAAATGACTGGTCTTAATGTTTTGCAGGAACGTGGTTTTATAGAGGCTATAACCAACAAAAATGACTTAAAACAATATCTGATTGGAGAAGAAAAAGCAGCTTGTTATATTGGATTTGATCCCACTGCACCAAGCCTTCATGTTGGAAATCTCGTTTGTATTATGGCTTTGGCTCATATGCAAAGGAGTGGTCATAGAGCAATAGCTCTGTTAGGTGGAGGTACAGGTCTTATTGGTGATCCAAGTGGCAAGACTGAAATGCGAAAAGTTATTACACAAAATAAAATTAATGAAAACAAGAAAGGTATTAGGAAACAACTTCAAAGATTTATTGATTTTTCAGATGATAGTGCCTTGCTTATTGATAATGCAGACTGGCTTCTAGGCATTAAATATATTCCATTTTTGAGAGATATTGGTCGCTATTTTAGTATTAATAAAATGATAAAAGCTGAAAGTTATAAGATACGTATTAATTCAGAGGAAGGTTTAAACTTTATTGAGTTTAATTATATGCTTCTTCAGGCTTATGATTTTATGCAATTATCAAATACATATAACTGTATGTTGCAAATGGGTGGTAGTGATCAGTGGGGCAATATTGTAGCAGGCATTGATCTTATTAGAAGAACTCAGAGAAAAAAAGCCTTTGGAGTCACTTTCCCTTTAATTACAACTAGTAGTGGAATTAAGATGGGTAAAACTCATAAGGGGGCAATCTGGCTTGATTCAAAAAGTACATCTTCCTATGATTATTATCAATTCTGGATTAATACTGATGATGCTGATGTTGAAAAATTTCTTGCTCTTTTTACATTTTTACCTATGAAGGAAATAAATGCAGTTAAAACCTTTACAGGTTCTGAACTAAATCAAGCTAAAGTTATTCTTGCATTTGAAGCAACTAGAATTGCCCATGGACACAATGAGGCAGAAAAGGCTTTTAAATCATCTGCATCTGTGTTTGGAAGTCCTGTTGTGTCTAAATCTTTTATGCCTTCAAGCAATATCCCAAGGAATAATTCTATTTTAGGTTTGGATGAATCTATTCCAAGTTTGATTTTAAATAAAAAAAAATTAGAAAATGGTGGAATAAATGCTGTTGAGCTTTTTGCTCAAACAGATATTTTTAAGTCAAAAAGTGAGGTAAGAAGGATTCTTAGCCAGGGTGGTGGATATATAAATGGAAAAAGAGTTTTAGATTTTAATCAAATTATATCAACTAAAAATATTAGAAATGGAAAAATTCTTCTACGGGTCGGCAAAAAAAAATATTATAAAATAATTATAAAAAAGATTGACAAGATTAAATAGCGAGTGTATAAGAGTTTGTTTTTTTGATTTTTCTTTAAAATCAAGATAATATAAGATTCATGTAATAAAGATATTAATTGATCTTTGAAAACTGGTTAGTGGTCATAATTTATTTAGATTATTTTTTAATTTAAATAGGTTATATTTATAGCGAAAGCGTTTTTTATTAGTTCATAAGA
>NBLN01000001.1 GCA_002084425.1 Desulfobacteraceae bacterium 4572_130
AAGTATAAGATGTAATTGTTTCATAATCTAAACTTGCACCTGCTTTTACCTTTATATTCCAAGTGCCGCTATCGTTTATTACCTCAAAATTTCCACTTCCTGTTCCAGTCAAAGTTATTGCTGTGCTTAAAGCATCGCTGTCATTGGCTGAAATTATAAGTTCCCCAACTATAGTTCCTGTGGTTGCGTCTTCTGAAACAGTATAGGGAGATGAGGGCTGTGGATCTGTAAGGCTTGGAGTCGTATCCATTACATTTGTAACATTAATAGTAACATCTACTTCATTACCAGTTCCTGCTATGCCATTACTTGCTGTTGCTGTTAAGCTATAAGTTTGAGTTGTTTCATAATCTAAACTTGCACCTGCTTTTACCTTTATATTCCAAGTACCGCTATCGTTTATTACCTCAAAATTTTCATATCCTGTTCCACTTAAAGCTATTGTTGTGCCTGAAGTATCACTGTCATTGACAGAAATTGTAAGTGAACCAAGCACATCTCCTTCAGCCGCGTCTTCTGCAACTGTAAACTCTGCTGGTGCGTCAAGTACTGGAGTTATATCTACTACATTTGTAATAGTAATTGAGAGTGCTTTATTAATAACATTAGCAGGAGAAGCTTCATCTGTAGCTATTAAGGTTACATCATAGGTAGTGATACCAGCTTCATAATCTACAGGGGCCATAGTGATAATACCGGTTGATGGATCAACTAAAAATGGAGCTGTAGTTGGATTAATTGTATAAGTCCAAGCACCTGTTGGATTATCTGTACCAGAAAAGGAGGGACTTCCAAAATCGTATGTTACATTCTCATTAATTGTAGTTGGTATTGTTACACCCATTGTACAATCAAATGGTACTGTTGTTATAGTTATAGATTCTACATCAAAATATTCAGTATTAGTTTTATCAATAACTTTTAAAGTAATAGTATATTCAACACCTGCCTCATCTTCTGCACCTGATTGTAATGTAGCTGTATTATCATCTGTTGAGCTTAAGCTTAATGTAGCAGTTGAACCATCTGGTTTAATTAATATCCATTCATATTTAAGATCAGCAATAGTACCAGTATTATTATTATAATCCTCTGAGGTTAATCCATCAAAAGTAACAACACCGCCTTTTTCAAGTATTACTTTTTTTTCATCTCGTATATTAGCTTCCGGAAATTGTATATTAGCTTCCGGAAAAAAGCTTCCAGTTAAATCACCTTTAATTACATTTTTAATTATAGGATTATCTATAGAAATTTGATCATTATCAATTATTTTTATACCTTGCTCTTCAACATAACCTGAAACACCAGCACTAAAACTTATTTTATATTCTTCACTTAATTTACTATTAGAGTCTAAATCAGTACTGAACTCAGTAATTATGTCATCAAGAGTATCAATGTTGCCTGTGGAATCATTTTCCTGATTTTGTGAAATACCAGCAAGCACTAAAGCATAAAGTTTTTTATCATCAAGAGGTTTACCTATAACAGTCGGATCTGTAATATCGTCAGGTTGAACAGAAATAATATCAATAGGATTGGCATTATCAATAGTTTGCATTAATCCAAATTGTTCAGCAACTAACTCATTTTTATTACTAATTTCAGTTGTAATATCAGCAGCAGCTTTATCCATTAACTGGGCTGCAATATGAGTTAAAGGAGTAATTGAAATTGTTGCTGTTAAAGTATCTATATATGCTATGGCAGTCAAAGTAGTTAGAGTAGTATCAATTCCTGTTGCCTCATCTGTATAAGTTCCTTCGGAAGCTTCAAGTAAAATAGCCCCTGTATAATCTGTATTAGTTATACTATATGAACCATTTGCTGATGTAGCATCATCACCAATCTGGTCGCCTTTTGTGCCATCAGGATTTATCTTATAGGCTTTTACAGTTGCTCCATTGACATATCCAGCCATAACTATACCAGAAATTATACCTGATACTGTAGAATTATTAGTTACGCTTTGAGTTTCATCTATTAAAGCAGCATCATTTCCAGCATCATCCTGAATAGGACCAGTTACTGGTACAATATAAGTTAATGTAATTGTTTCGTCCTTAAAAATATTTTTGTCCAAGGTTAAGGTTACTTTGTTGTAAGCAATAGTTACAGTGCTAACACTTGCTGATAATGCACTGCCTGAAATTATAAAACCACTATTAGCTGGTATAGAACTGGTATCAAGATTTTCATCATAGGTTAATTCAATAGTTGTTCCAGCAGCAGGTACTACTACAGTTTGTAAAACAGGAGCAATAGTGTCTTGCTCAGAGCTATTGGTTATACTTTGAGTTTCATCTATTAAGGCAGCATCATTCCCAGCACTATCCTGAATAGGGTTAGCACCTGCTGCATAAGTTAATGTAACTGTCTCATCACCATTAATAATATGATCTAAACTTAAGGTTACTGTGGAACCATCAATATCTACACCAGTAACATTTATTAGAACACCAGAACTACCTAAAATTGAAAAACTATTATTAGATGGTAAAACGCTATCATCAAGAACCTCATCATAAGTTAAAACAATAGTTTCTCCATCAGGAGATACTACAATAGTTAGAAGAACAGGAGCTGTTAAATCACGCTCACAAGTTCCTGTTCCTGCAACCTTATTCCACTTTCCATCCAAATAAACACACAGAGCATTACTGGTGTTGACATAAATATCTCCCATTGATGGATTATCTGGTGCATCTGACATAGGCTTAAGCTTCATTGCTTTTGAAATTTCTACTTTTTCAGATGTAATAGCTAAAGATGCTGAATCAGGCTCATTTAAGATTTTATAATTATTCAAATAAATATCTTGAGTTGCTACATAACCTTTTAGTCTGTTATGTTCAGTAAGTCTAATGGGTAGTGGATTATCATCACTAATAGTAGTAAGCGTTATGTTATCAAGTGCTATATCTGAGGTATAAGTTTTACCGGTTATTCCCTTAAATCTTACTTTAGTGGTTTGATAGGAGGAAAGGTTAATATAAACTTTTTCCCAGGGAGCAATATCCCTGTTTTGCTTTTGTCCTGTCTGATTCCATACGCTAATCCAGTGTCCATCAGTTTCATCAATACCATCGTAATATTCAAGATCAAGTGTTCCCATATTGCGCCCATACATGTGGTAATCAAATTCAACAGAATTAATAAAAATACCTTCTTCAAGATCAATTGTTTCAAGAAAAACAGTCTTATTATTAGAACCACTAGCTTCAAGATAGATATATTGATCACCTGTACTAGCTTGATTTGGACCTGTGTAATAGGAAGGAGTTCTGCCTTCTCTTATCTCCCAGTCTTTGTCATACTGGTTCCCATAATTACCAAATACACTATCACCTGATACATTTGTCCAACCTGCCCAGTTTGCTTCTGTTGTTTCAAAATCGTCATTAATAGTCTCAACAGCATGTGTTGTTGATATGTTGGTAAAAAATACTAACAACATAAAAAAGAAAAATATGTATTTTATTGTTTTTTTATTCATATTTTTTTAACCTCCTAATGATAAAAATTTAAAAAAACCACTATATTATAAATATCTACAAATATACTGACAACGGTAACAATCAGTGATTTTAGATAACTAGTCAAATATTTGTTTGCATTATTACACAGTCTAAAAAGAATTATTAATTCTTTTATAAAAAAAAGATCTGATATAATTTAAATATCAGTCTATTTTTTAAAAAACTTGTATCTAAATAAAAAATTTGCATATATTATTTTTGAAATTTGTAATTATTCATCATAAAGCACATAAAAAAAATAATTTATGCAAGCTTTTCCCAAAAACTTCTAGCCCATAACCCAATTTACAATTTTAAATACTATATAGGGTATATATAAATTCTACACAACACTATATAATGTATCATATTTTACAAATAGCATTGTAAGGCAAAATATATTATTGATGTTTATTGTATGCTTGACTTGGGAGTATCTTAAAATTTTGAAAAAAAAGATAGGATAAAGGATAAATAATTGGAAATTAACCTTGAAAATTGTATGTAATAATTTATTAGAATACTATTTAACCAGGAAGGAGAGATAATATGAGAACAAAAGTTACCACAACAACCCTTTTAAAAATGAAAAAAAAAGGAATAAAAATAACTGCTTTAACAGCATATGATTATCCATTTGCAAAGATAATTGATAAAGCAGGGGTAGATATGATTCTTGTTGGTGATTCTCTTGGAATGATTATTCAAGGGAAAAAAACTACTCTTCCTGTTACTATGGATGAAATTATATATCATACATCAATAGTTTCAAGGGCCTGTGAGTATTCTATGGTCATTGGAGATATGCCATTTATGTCTTATCATGGTTCAAAAGATCAAGCTGTTATTAATGCAGGACGTTTTCTTAAAGAAGCAAATGCATCTGCTGTGAAATTAGAAGGTGGAGCTGATGTTTATGATATAATCAATAAAATTAGTAAAGCTGGTATTCCTGTTCAAGCTCATATTGGATTAACTCCACAATCTATACATCAAATGGGTGGTTTTAAAGTACAAAGAGATGAAGAAAGGTTAATTAATGATGCTTTAAATGTTGAAAAAGCAGGTGCTTTTTCTGTTGTTCTTGAAGGTATTCCTTCTTTAATTGCTTCAAAAATTACTAAAAAACTTTCCATTCCAACTATTGGTATTGGAGCAGGTGTTGATTGCGATGGCCAAATTCTTGTACTTCATGACATGCTTGGCTTTAATAACAATAAAGTTCCTAAATTTGTTAAAAAATTTACAGATTTAAATAATATAATAAATCAAGGGCTTGAAAAATATATTAATGAAGTTAAAACTGAAATCTTTCCTTCAAAAGAATATGAATATAAATAATGTTTCATAATCTAAGTATGACGGCATTGTAAAAACTCTCCAATAATGAAGTCTATAGAATAAGGTTAAAATGTAAGATTTGGAGATTAATTTTTTATTATTTGTTCTATCAATAACTTTTTATGAATTAATCAAATTTTTAAAAATAATTTATGAAACCTAAAATTTCAATTATTGGATGTGGAAAAGTTGGAACAGCTCTAGCTGTTTTTCTTTCAAAGGCTGGATATAAAATAGCAGGGTTATCTAGTAAAACAATTGATTCTGCTAGAAAAACAGCAAAAAATTCAGGTTCAGGGACAATCTTTAATAACCCTGAAGATGCTGCTAAAATGGGTGATATTATTTTTATAACAACGCCGGATAATATTATAGAAAAGATTTGTTCTAATATTACTAAAAAAAATATTCTTAAAAAGAAAACTATAATATTCCATTGTAGTGGAGCTCTTTCTTCAAAAATTCTTATCTCTGCCATTAAAAAGGATCTTTATACAGGATCAATTCATCCCTTACAAAGTTTTGCTCCATATAAAAAAAATCAAAAATCACCATTTAAAGGAATAAATATTTCTATTGAAGGGGGAAAAGAGGCAAGAGAAAAAGGAAAAGAGATTGTTAATAATTTAGAAGCGTTTTTTTTTACCATCCCAACTAAAGCTAAAATTTTATATCATACAGCAGCAGTTGTAGCCTCAAATTATCTTGTTACCCTTGAAAATTTTGCACTACATCTTCTTTATAAAGCAGGGCTTTCAGAAAACCGAGCATATGAGATACTAGAACCTCTTATTTATGGTACTTTAAATAATATAAAAAATAGAGGCATAAAAAATTCTCTAACAGGCCCCATAGCAAGGGAAGATATTCAAATAGTAAGTTCACATATAAAAGATATTAATAAATATTGTCCTGAATTCTCTCCACTTTATAAACTTCTAGGCAAACATACACTTGAAATAGCACAAGCTAAAAAAAAGATGGATAGCAAAAATATAGAACAATTTTTAAAAATGTTTCAATCCTAGCTTCTCTCTCCTATTTAGAAACAATGTATATAATTGGAGTTCTTCATAAAAAAAATAGGGATAAAGCAAAAAATTTCTAAAAAATTACCTATTGCAAACAAATTAGAATTTTGTAAAATCCTAGGGAATTTATTTATCTACACAATCTTAATAACTGCCATAAGGCAGAACAAGTTTTAACTCTTGATTTGCCTTACAACAAAACATGAAATAATTTAAGTAGTTATAAATTCTTTTATATAAAAAAAAGAAGCATAATTTATTAGATGGGTTACTCTAATTTCATTTCTTTTATCCTTTCTTAAAAATCATTTAATTTTATGTAATCTAATTTACTTTTTTATTGTGTTTTGCTCTTATTTTTTCAGTGATAATAATTATATTTCGATTGCTTTTTAACTAAGCTTTTGATATTTTTCAGGGTGGGTCAAAGAATAACCATTGCATTTATACATCTCATAGAAAAAAATCTTTAGCTTGTTTTCAATGGTTCAAATTTCAAAATAAAACTCTATTCTTTTAATTTTATTCAACTAATTAAATCTAACATAAGCGTATAAACAAAATTATCTATTCTTTAACAAATCCTTGATAAATATTTTTAATAAACTCGTAAAAAGTGAAAATTTGAAATATAGGTAGGGAATTTTTACAATACCATCAAATTATTAATAAAAAAAAATAATATAGGTACTGGAAAATGAAATTTTCAATAAACAGAAAAAAATTATATAAAGCTCTTTCACAAATTCAAGGCATTACTAATAATAAAACTAATCTTGCCATAACTTCTGATGTTCTTATAAGTTCTAAAAATTCTAAAATAACAGTTTTTGCAAATAATCTTGAAACTGTTTTTGAAGGAACCTATGACGCTGAAATTGAATCAGATGGGATAATATCTATTAATTCAAAAAAATTATATGAAATATTAAAAGAATATCCTGATTTTAATATTCTTTTAAATGAAATAGAAGATAGATGGATAGAAATAGGAGAAGGGAATATTCAGTATCATATTGTTACCTCTAATTATAAAAATTTTCCTGAAAAACCTTTAATAGAAGATATTTCATTTGTTGAAATAAATTCAGAAGATTTTAAAAGAATGGTTGAAGTATCATCTACAATAAGTTTTCTTATAGATGAAAAAAGAATATATGTTCTAGGAGTTTGTCTTGAAAAAATAAATAATGAAAATAAAATAAGAATGGTATCTACTGATTCAAAAAAACTTACATGTTTTGATCTTGAATATAAAGACGATTTTATTATACCTGATAAAGGTATAATAATTCCTAAAAAAGGAATTTCAGAGCTTAATAAATTTATTGAAAAAGATAAAAAAATAAAAATAGGAATAAAAAATAATTATTTTATAGTTAAAAAAAATAATGAGATTATTATGATAAAACTTTTAGAGGGAGGGTATCCTGATTATAAAAAAATTATAAATACTGATACAATGATTCCTATTGAAATAAATAAAGCCATGTTTCTTATGGTTATGAAGAGAATGTCTATATTATGTTCTGAGCAATACAAAAATGCTATATTTAATTTTAAGGAAAACGGAATTGTTGTAACAATAACAAATCCTGAAATAGGTGAATCAAAGGAAGAAATATTAGTAGATTATTTAGATAAAAATATTAAAACTTCATTTAATACTAGGTATTTTATTGATATTTTAAATATTATTAATAGTGAAAATATTATTTTATATATAAAAAATAAAAAAAGTCCATGTGTTATTAAAGGAATTGATGATAACAAATTAATTTCTGTAATAATGCCCATTTCGATTTAAAGGAATTTTATGGAATCAAATAATTATAATGCAGAAAATATAAAAGTATTAGAAGGACTTGATGCTGTTAGAAAAAGACCTTCCATGTACATTGGAAACATTGGTATAGAAGGTCTTCACCATCTTGTATATGAAGTTGTAGATAATAGTATTGATGAAGCAATGGCAGGTGAATGCGATAATATTAATATTACTATTCATCCCAATATAAGTGTAACTGTTGAAGATAATGGACGAGGTATCCCTGTTGAAATACATGAAACAGAAAAAGTATCTGCTGCTGAAGTTGTAATGACTAAACTTCACGCCGGAGGTAAATTTGATAAAAAATCCTATAAAATATCAGGTGGTCTTCATGGTGTAGGTATTTCAGTTGTTAATGCTCTGTCTATAAATCTTGACCTTGAAATTTATAAAAATGGAAAAATTTATTATCAACAATATTCTAGAGGTATAAAGAAATGTGAGCTTATAGAAAAAGGTAAGACTGAAAAAAATGGTACAAAAATTACATTTAAACCAGATTTTGAAATAATGAATGAAAATGAATTTAATTATGAAAAAATTTCTAGGCGAGTGCGAGAATTAGCCTTTTTAAATAAAGGTGTTAGAATAATTATTGAAGATGAACAATCTGCAGAAAAAAATAATTTTTGTTATAAAGGAGGTCTTGTATCTTTTGTTGAATATTTAAATAGAAATGCAACTGCTATTCATAAACCTATTTATATTAAAGGCGAAAAAAATGATGTAAAAGTAGAAGTTGTTATTCAATATAATGATACATTTAAAGAAAAACTTTATTCCTTTGTAAACAATATAAATACAATTGAAGGTGGATTCCATATTTCAGGATTTAAAGGAGCTCTTACAAGAACACTTAATAATTATGCTTCTTCAGGAAATTTTTCAAAAAATAAAAAAAATATTAAAATAAGTGGAGAAGATGTCAGAGAAGGGCTTACTGCTATTATTAATGTTAAAATAATGGATCCTCAATTTGAAGGACAAACAAAAACAAAACTTGGAAATAGTGAAGTAAAAGGTATTGTTGAATCCCTTGTAAATGAAAACTTATCTATTTTTCTTGAAGAAAATCCATTAGTGGGGAAAAAAATAATAAATAAAGCTATTGATGCAGCGCGTGCAAGGGATGCTGCAAAAAGAGCAAGGGAGCTTGCTAGAAAAAAAGGAACACTTCTTGATGCCACTCTTCCTGGAAAACTTGCAGAATGCCAGTATGCAGATCCTAAAGACAGAGAGCTTTTCCTTGTGGAGGGAGATTCTGCTGGAGGAAGTGCAAAACAGGGAAGAGATAGAAGGTTTCAGGCTATCCTTCCCCTGAAAGGCAAAATTCTTAATGTTGAAAAGGCAAGATTTGATAAAATTTTAAAAAGTGATGAAATAAAAAATATATTCACAGTTCTTGGAACAGGTGCAGGCAAAGAAGAATATGATATAACAAAAATAAGATACCATAAAATTGTAATAATGACAGATGCTGATGTTGATGGTTCTCACATAAGAACGCTGTTACTTACATTTTTTTACAGACAAATGCCTGAACTTATAAATAATGGTTACCTTTATATTGCTCAACCGCCTCTTTTTAGAATAGGAAAAGGAAAAAGCGGTGTATATTTAAAGGATGAAGTTGAATATAGAAATTATCTTATAAAAAAATTATGTATTCAAAAAAATGTTTATATATCTAACCATAACAAGCCTCTTGAAAATGATATTCTTTATAACTTTTTAAAAAATTCAGCATTATATTATAATGCTGTTGAGCGTCTTAAAAAAAGGGAATTTAATATTGATGTTCTTTCTTTGCTTATAAAAGTAGGTGTAAAAAATAAATTTTTTCTTGAGAATAAAGAAAAAATGGAACTTTTAAAAAAAAATCTTAAAAATAAAGGATATAAAACAGGAGAAATTGAATTTAACCATGACATACAAATATATGAAATGAATATATTTGATAAAAAAAATCATAAAAAAATTATTTTAAAAGTTGGAAAAGGTTTAATATCAAATAGTAATTTTAAAAAAATGTTAAAGCAATTTGAAAAAATAAAAGATATTAACAAACCTCCTTTTACTGTAACTTCCAAAAATTCCAGGGAAAATTCTATATTATTTGCTGAAATAAAAGATTTTTTTAAGTATATGATGAAAAGTGCTAAAAAAGGTATATCTATTCAAAGATATAAAGGTCTTGGTGAGATGAATCCTAATCAATTATGGAATACTACAATGGATCCTGTAAAAAGAGAAATGCTTCAAGTAAATATTGAAGATGCTGAAAAAACTGATGAAATATTTACTCTTCTTATGGGAGAAGAAGTTGGTCCAAGAAAAAATTTTATCAAAACTAATGCCCTTGAAGTATCCTCCCTTGACTATTAATGATACCCTAGTAAAAATTTTCTACTTTATTCTAGTATGAAAGCTTTGCAATAAAAAGAACAAAGATCAGGATAGAAAATTATTTTTTATTCTAACTTTTAATTTCATTCTATAAACATAGCATCACCATAACTGAAAAATCTATATTCCTTTTTTACAGCTTCTTTATAGGCAGATAAAATATTTTGTCTTCCTGCAAATGCTGAGACAAGCATAAGAAGAGTGGATTTAGGAAGATGAAAATTTGTGATTATAGCATCAACACATTTAAATTTATAATCTGGATAAATAAAAAGATTGCACATTCCTTGTCTTTGTGTAACCCCGCCTGAATTATCAGCAACATATTCAATTGTACGCATACTTGTAGTGCCCACTGCTATTATTCTTCTGCCTTGTTTTTTTGCTTTATTTATTTTTTCGCTGGCAAAGGCAGAAATAGAAAAAAATTCAGAATGCATCCTATGTTTTCTAATATCATCAACTCTTACAGGAACAAATGTTCCATATCCTACATGAAGAGTGATGCTTACAAATTCAATTCCATTTTTTTCAAGTTTTTCTATTAAGGGCTGTGTAAAATGAAGTCCAGCTGTTGGAGCTGCAATCGCACCTTTTTTAGATGCATATACAGTTTGATAATTTTCTTTATCATTATAGGTTCTGAAGTTATCTCTTTTAATATATGGGGGTAAAGGTATAGTGCCTATTTGGTTTATAATATCATTAAAATTACCTTTATGAAAAAATTTTATATTAAAAAATTGCTTATTTATATCCTCAACCCTTGCCTTTAAATTATTATTAAAAAAAAGTATTGCTCCTTTTTTCGGACTTTTTGATGCCTTAATAAGGCAATTACATTGAAAACAGCCTTTTTTTTCCAGATATTCCAACCCCTTGAAATAATTAATAATAAGAACTTCAATTTTCCCGCCAGTTTCTTTTTTGCCTTTTAACCTGGCAGGAATTACTTTTGTATTATTTATTATTACAACATCCCCTGATTTTAAAAACTTTTCAATATCACAAAATTGATGGTGGGAAATTTTACCGCTCTTTTTGTCCATTCTAAGAAGTTTAGAATCATCTCTTTTTTTTGCAGGCTTTTGTGCTATTTGATTTTCAGGCAGATGAAATTTATAATCTGATAGTAAATACACTAGGCTAAATTTTTTCCAATATATACAATTACAAGTCCAATCAATATAAGAAGTCCACCAAATAACCGCATGGATTTTTCAGGAAGCTGTGTTACCATTAAAATTACCTGTTTCATTTTTTCTGGAAATATAAAATATGGCAATCCTTCCACAATCATAACCATTCCAATTACACAAAGAAAAAAATTCATATGTTATTCCTATATTTTTAATTTTTATTATTTATATTATTACAACTATAAAAAATTTAATCAATGCTTTGTACATCTAGAATTCTTACCTATTCATCTTTTTTTTAACAACTACTATGAAGCAGATTTGGTTTTTGGTTATTAGTTTACCCCACAACGAAAAATGAAAAAATATGAAATAATTATAAATTATTTCATATAAACATTAACTTGAATATAAAGAATAATAATATCGACAAATCAAATGATTAAAGATATAAAATGTATCTGTAAAAATTGAAGGATAAAAATATTTTAGTTTATACATTCATAATATAAAATTTATAAAAGGAATATTTAATTTATGCAGTTTGAACCTGTAATAGGGCTTGAAGTTCATGCTCAATTAAAAACAGAAACAAAAATATTTTGCAGTTGTTCTACAAGATTTGGGGATTCTCCCAATATTAATACATGTCCTGTCTGTACTGGAATGCCAGGGGTATTACCTGTTCTTAACAAAAAAGTTGTAACATTTGCCATAAGATGTGGTATTGCAACAAATTGTAAAATTTCAAAAAAAAGCAAATTTGATAGAAAAAATTATTTTTATCCAGATCTTCCAAAGGGTTATCAAATATCACAATATGCTTTTCCCATTGCTAAACATGGTTTTATTTTAATTGAAACACAAGATAACAAGGAAAAAAAAATAGGTATTACAAGAATTCATATGGAAGAGGATGCAGGAAAACTTATTCATGATTCAAGCCAATCAATAAGCATGGTGGATTTGAATAGAGCTGGCACTCCTCTAGTAGAAATAGTAAGTGAGCCTGATATAAGAACTCCAAAGGAAGCAGGAGAATATTTGAGAAAACTTCATTTAATATTAAGATATATAGATGTATGTGATGGCAATATGGATCAGGGAAGTTTCAGGTGTGATGCAAATATATCTCTTCGTAGAGTTGGTGAAGAAAAATTCGGCACTCGCACTGAATTAAAAAATTTAAATTCATTTAAAAACGTAGAAAAAGCAATTGCCTATGAAATTCAGCGCCAAACCTATGTCCTTGAAAAAGGAGAAAAAGTTATTCAGGAGACTCGTTTATGGAATCCTGAAAAAAATCTTACAAGCTCAATGCGCAGCAAGGAAGAGGCTCATGATTATAGATATTTTCCGGACCCAGATCTTGTGCCTTTAATTGTTGATGATAAATGGATAAATAAAATTAAAGAAACCATACCTGAATTACCTGATAAAAAACAGAAAAGATTTATTAAAGAATATTTAATACCAGATTATGATGCCAATGTTCTTACATCATCCAGGGAACTTGCAGATTATTTTGAAGAAACTGCAAAAAATTTAAAGGACAAAAAACAGGTAAGCAACTGGGTTATGGGAAATATTCTAGGGCTTATTAAGGAAAAAGGAGTTTCTATATCAGATTCACCTATATCATCTAAAACCCTTGCAAATCTTTTAAAACTTATTGAAAATAATAAAATTAATGCAAAAAGTGCAAAATTTGTATTTGAGGAAATGATATTATCTGATAAAAGCCCAGAACAAATTGTAAAGGAAAAGGGACTTGAGCAGGTATCAGATCAAACAAAAATAAAAAAAATTGTATTAGAAATAATTGATTCCAATCCCAAAGAACTTCAAGCATATCAAAAGGGAAAAACAAAGCTTTTCAGCTTTTTTATGGGACAAATTATGAAAAAAACTAAGAACAAAGCTGATCCTAAAATTGTTGCTCAATTGCTTAAAAAGCATTTGGCACAATCATCATAAATTAAAATTAATAATACATTAAATTATAAAGGAGTTTAAATTTTGAAAAAATTATTTTTAAAATTTATTTTAATTTTTATAATTATGATTTTTTATTCAACCCATGCAACAGCAGAAATTAAAAAAATTATTATTATTCCTTTTAAGATTAATTCCCGTGAAAATATTACATATATTAGCGAAGGAGTTTTTCAAATGCTTTTAACCAGACTTTCCTGGAAAGATAAAGTTCTGGTTGCTGGAAAAGATGAAGTTAAGCAAGCTCTTGCAAAATGTAAGAATGTCTCAGAAAATAGACTTCCATTTAAAATAGCAAATTTAATAAATTCTAATTATGTTCTTAATGGAAGTATTACACAGTTTGCAGGAGCTTTTAGTCTGGATATAAATATTTTTAATATAAAAAATAAAACTTCACAGTTTTTCTTTACCCAGGCCCAAACAATGGAAAAAATAATTCCTGAACTTTCAATTCTTGCTGCTAAAATAAATAAAAAAATATTTAATAGAACAACAGAAACTTTTGAAAATATTGAACAAAACACTATACAGTCTGTTGATAAAAATATAAGAGCTAATCCTGAGAAATTAATGGAACAACAAATCAAAAAAATTAAATTAAAAGATGCTCCAGATCAGCCTTTCTGGAAATTCTGGATAGATAATAACAAAAAAGAATATCAAGAATATCAAACAGTTGAAGAGAAAGAAGACAAACCATTTTGGAAATTTTGGTAAAAAAATGATGATAGTATAAAAATTTTAATCTACTTTTTTTCTAGTATTTTCCAGGACCTAGGATATTTTTGTGATTAAAGGAAATAATATAAATATAAGAATTGGCTCGGGCTATGATGTTCATAGGTTAGTTTATGGAAGAGATCTTATTTTGGGTGGAATAAAAATTCCATTTAAAAAAGGGTTAAAGGGACATTCTGATGCAGATGTGCTTGTTCATTCTGTATGTGATAGCATACTTGGTGCTGCAGGACTTGGTGATATTGGTTATTATTTTCCGGATTCAAATCTTAAATTTAAAGATATTTCAAGTTTAATTCTTTTGGAAAAATGCAATAAGCTTATTCTTGAAAAAGGATATTTTATTGTAAATATTGATTGCACAATTCTTGCTCAATCTCCTAGATTAGAACCCTTTAAAAAAAAAATGGAACAAAAAATCGCAGATACGCTAGAAATATCTTCTGAATTTGTTAATGTAAAAGCTACAACAACTGAGAACCTTGGATTTATAGGAAGAGGAGAAGGCATTGAGGCACGGTCAATAGTATTAATTACAACTCAATCAAGATAGTATTTCATGCTAAATATAATGGTGAATAATTATACTGATTTTTTATAGGATAATAATAATATGAATTTAAAAATTTATAATACTTTTACTGGTAAAAAAGAAGAATTTATCCCAATTGAAAAAAAAAAAGTAAAAATGTATGTGTGCGGTCCAACAGTTTATGATACCAGTCATATAGGGCATGCAAGATCAGTTGTTATATTTGATGTTATTTTTAGATGGCTTAAACATCTTAATTATGATGTTTGCTATGTAAGAAATTTTACAGATATTGATGATAAAATCATAAAAAAAGCTAATCAAACAGGAAAGGATTCTCTAGAAATATCCCAAAAATTTATAAAAGAATTTCACAATGAAATGGATGCTCTTAATGTGCTTAGACCAAGTATTGAGCCAAAAGCAACAGAGCATATTCAGGAAATTATTGATTTTATTCAGCTTCTTATTAAAAAAGAAAAAGCATATCATATTAAGGGAAAGGATGTGTTTTTTTCCCTAGAATCATTTAAAGATTATGGAAAACTTTCCAAGAGAAATCCTGATGATATGAAGGCAGGGGCAAGAATATGTGTTAATGATAGTAAAAAAAATCATGGGGATTTTGTGCTGTGGAAACTTGCAAAACCTGGGGAGCCTTTTTGGAAAAGCCCTTGGGGAAATGGTCGCCCTGGATGGCATATTGAATGTTCTGCCATGAGTTATAAATATCTTGGAAAAAGTTTTGATATTCATGGAGGTGGTAAAGATTTAATATTTCCTCACCATGAAAATGAAATAGCCCAGTCTGAAGCAGCTTTTACTCAAACCTTTGTTAAATATTGGATACATAATGGTTTTGTGGACATTAATAATGAAAAAATGTCCAAATCTCTTGGCAATTTTATAATGATAAAAGATGTTCTTAAAAATTATCATCCTGATGTAATAAAACTTTTTCTTCTTTCTAAGCATTATAGAAGCCCCATAGATTATAATGAAAACTCCATGAATGAGGTTATATCAGGTCTTGATAAAATATATGCTTTTCTTGCCAGAAGTTATAATGCTGGAGCTGATATAAATATTAATACTGATTTAAGTGTTGAATGGGAAAAGTTTGTAAAAGCAATGAATGATGACTTTAATTCTGCAAAAGGCATTGCAGTAATGTTTGAAGCTGTAAAAAAGGGTAATAAAATACTTGATGAAAATAAAGATAATTTATCTTCCAATGTTCTTAAAGATATTTCAATGCTTTACAGAAATATTAAAAAAATTGGAAAAATTTTTGGATTATTAGATCAGAGTCCAGAGGATTATTTTAACGCTAAAAAACAGGCAGGTCTTAAAAAACAATCAATTGATGAGCCAGAAAAGATTGATATGCTTATTAAAGCAAGAACTAAAGCTAGAAAATCAAAAGATTTTGAAACAGCTGATAATATAAGAAAACAACTTCAAGATATGAATATTATTCTTAAAGATGAAAATGATAAAACAACCTGGGAGTTTGGCCATTAATTTTTTTTAAAAAAAATAGCTAATTAAAAAATTTCATGAAAGACAAAATATGTGATTGCTCTGAGGCAGAAAAATAGGGACAGACACATAGGTTTGCCCCTAGAATTCATAATTCTAATTTTTTTTACAACATCATTAAATAAGCCCCATAAGTCTTGGGAAAAAAAGTGCAAGATCAGGCATATATGTTATAAGCAAAAGAACTGCTATCTGTATTATTAAAAATGGCAGCACAGCCTTAGATACATATATGATATCCCGTTTTGCAATTGAGCCTGCAATATATAAACTTACCCCCATTGGCGGTGTACAATATCCTATGGCAAGGTTAATAGTCATTATCAAACCAAAATGAAGAGGATCTATATTAAAGGAAGGAAGCATAGGAAGAAAAACAGGTGCTAGAATCATAGTAGCTGAAATAATATCCATAAACATTCCAACAATTAACAGCAAAATATTTATAACCAAAAGAAAAATTACAGGGGATTCAATAACAGAAAGTACAGTTTGTGTAATTCTGTTTGGAATATCTTCCAAAGTTAAATATCTTCCAAAGCATGTAGCACCTGCAACAATTATAAGAAGTGTTGCAGAAGTAACAGCTGATGATACTGTTATTTTTTTAACATCTGAAAAATTTATTGCCTTATGAATAAAAAGCTCAACAATAAAGGCATATACACATGCAACAACTGCTGCTTCATTTGCTGTAAATGCTCCTGAAAATATTCCACCAAATATTATTACAGGAAGCATTAAAGCCCAAAATCCTTCCTTTAAAACTGCTATAGTTTCCCTGGCACTTGGAAAGGGAATTTTTACTATATCCTGTTTTTTTCTAAAGAAAAAATATGTATATAAACATACTCCAAACATAATAAGAATACCTGGAATAAAACCTGTTGCAAAAAGTCCCTTAAGAGATACATTACTTACCATACAGTAAAGAATCATTCCAATACTTGGTGGAATAATAACTCCAAGATTTGGCGAAGTAGTCATAACTCCTATTGTATATTTTTCAGGATACCCATTTTTAATAAGTGCTGGTATCATAAAGCCACCTAAGGCTACAACTGTTGCAACAGTAGAGCCTGATATAGCACCAAAAAGTCCACAAGCAAGAACTCCTGCCATGCCAAGCCCTCCCGGTAACCAGCTTACAAAGGCATTTGCCACTTTTATCAGCCTTTCCACAATAGAACCAGCAGTCATTATATTCCCACATAAAATAAAAAAAAGCACAACAACCAGAGCAAAATTATCCATACTTCTAAAAAGTGTTTGAAAAAGCAAAAGTATTGGCATGTCAGTAAAGCAAATAAACCCCATAACTGTTGTAGTAAAAAGACAGAGAAATACTGGGACATTAGTTGCCATACATCCTAAAAGAATAAGCAGAATAATTATATCATTTGATTGCATTTAAAGATAAACTCCTTAATACTATACTACTTTAATGGTCTTAAAAAATTGATAAGCTCATAAAAAGTTGAACTTTGAAATATCTACATGGCATCAAAATTGTTCTTCAAAATCCTGCCACATAATATATGCTGTTCTAAAAACCATCATAACGCCAGTAATTGGAAGAATTGAATAAAGATATACTAATGGAATTCTTAAAATAATAGTTTTTTGACTTGTAATCACTTGAAGTTCAGCCATTTTCCATCCATAATAAATTAACATAAATGAAAAAATTATAAGTATAAAATTGCTAAAATATATAAGAAGATTTTTAAATTTTGGAAAAATCTGAATAACAGCATCAATTTTTATTATTGATTTATTTTTTATAGCAGCACTGCATCCTATAAAAGTTGTAAAAATAATTACTTCCCTGACAAGTTCTTCAGACCATGCAAGGGTATAATTAAATCCATATCTTAATACCACATTTACAAAAAGTGCTAGTAAAGCTGCCATTACAGCAACAAAAAGAGTCCATTCCTCAAAAAAAGATATTACTTTATCAATACCAACTATAATTTTTCTGAACATAAAAAAACTCCTGCAAGCATTTTGTCTTTTGGCATATTTTAAATTTAGTCTTACAATATTCAACAGGCAGATAACATGTGTTAGCTGCCTGCTCGATATTAATATTTATTATAATTAATTATATCAATTATTTTTTTGCTTTATTATAACCAATATACTCTTGAACTTCTTTAAGAAAATTATCAGGTTTGTATTTGTCTTTAGGATAAATTTTATTAATTTCAGGGGCAAATTTTTGATGAACCAGATTACCTTGTTTTTTTAAACTGGACATTTCAGAATCTGAAAGTTTAAAAAACTTAATTCCCTTGGACTTTGCATCTGCAATCTGATCAATTTCCTGCTTTCTTGTTTCCTGTCTTATTTTTGCACAAACTTCATAAACAACTTCTTTAAAAATTTTTTGAAGGTCACTTGGAAGTTTGTTAAACCATGCTTTATTAAAAATCCAGATAAAAAGTCCCTGAGCATAATTGATTTGAGTAAAAGAATTTGTAACTTCAAATTTCTTTGTGATGTTGCATACCATTGGTGTGTGATCAAGTCCTGTAATAACACCTTGTTTAAGTGCAACTGGAACATCTGGCCAGGGCATAACAACAGGATTTAGTTTCCATTCTTTATAAAGCATTTGATTTACTGCAGCTTCTGCAATACGAAATTTCATTTTTTTTGCTTCAGCTATTGTTTTTACAGATTTTGTAGTTGCCCATCCATAATTTCCATAGCCTGTAATATCAAGTCCCATAATACCAATGTGATCGCTTGCCATCATATAATGTTCAAACAATTTTTTATTGCTGGTAAATTTATCCAGTTTATCAAAAGAATTAATTAAAAAAGGAAGATTTACAAGTCCAAATCTTGGTCCAAGATTTGTTGCTGCAACAGAACTTACTCCCATTCCCTGAATTGCACCCATTTGAAGTTGATTTAGCACTTCAACTTCCCCTCCCAGCATGGAAAATGGTTTGTAATTAATATAGATTTGCCCCTTGGTTCTTTTCCATAGTTCATCACGCAGTGCAAAACCAGTATAAACACCTTTAATAACAGGATGAGAAACATTAGATACAATACATTTATATTTAGCTTTTGAACCATCAAAGCTTGATTTCCATTTATCTAAAGATGGTTTGCTCTTTGCAGAAGCTAAACTAAAGAAACCAAAGGAATAAACCAGACACATAATTAAAATAACTAGTATTTTTTTTAGACTCATTATAAATCTCCTTATAATAAATTAAACATTTTTTAGATTATATAATTTTAAAAACACACTATACTAACTATTATTAAGAACATATAATAAAATTATTTTTCCAGAGATATAATTAAAAATAATTACTTCTATAATTTTAATTTTTTTTTATTATCTTAATAAACTCGTAAAAAGTCGATTTCAATGAAAAATATGGGGAGATAAAAAGTTCCATATACAAAATAAATGTTTAAGTTTATAACGCCATCAATCTTAAGTATTTATAATTACATAAAAAAGCAGATTTTTTTAATATTGGGTAGCAGATTTTTGTAAAGATAACAATATTATTTTTATCCTGAGTTTTTTAAAAATTTATGCTTATTTTTTTCCCTGCACTATTATGACACCTGCATACACAATTTTTTTTGAATAGAAAAAGATTGAAGCAAAGTAAATGGAGAGTTTTTTACAATTCCATCTATATTATAATTTGATTTTATTAATCTATTAGATTAATATTCATAATAACTCCCATAAGGCAGATCTGATTTTAATTTCTGGTTTGTCTTACAATAAAAAAATGTAAGAATATTAAATAACTATAAGTTTTTTCATAAAACTTAAAATAAAAGTTTTTTCTAAAATTAAGATAAAAAATGATAATTTAGTAAAAAATTAATTTTAATGCAAAAAGATGGCTAGACAAATTATTTTTTCAGCGCTATCAAAAATAGGAGTTTAATAATGGCGAGTATTAATAAAGTTATAATTATTGGAAACCTTGGAAGAGATCCTGAAATTAGATATTCTCAACAAGGTACTGCTGTAGTTAATTTTACTGTTGCAACAAGTGAAGTATGGACAGACAAAAATGGACAAAGACAGGAACATACTGAATGGCATAGAATAACAGTTTTTGGTAAACAAGCAGAAAACTGTGAAAGATATCTTGTCAAGGGCAAACAAGTTTATGTTGAGGGAAAACTTAGAAGAAGTTCCTATGAAAAACAAGGACAAACTCATTACTCAACAGATATAATTGCCAATACTGTCCAATTTCTTGGGAATAGACAGGATTCACAATCTCAAGGCTATGATAATTATCAGACCCCCAATATTAACCCCAGTTATGAAGCAACTTCCCAAAGAGAAGAAAATTCTCAAAATGCAATAAACCCGCAACAACAATCAAATAAAGAACAAAATCTGGGAGCAGATCAAACATCAAATCTACGGCCGGGACAAGGGACACCACAGTCTCAGGAAGATGATATTCCTTTTTAACTCAACTTTCCTTATTAATGTTGTCTGTAATAAATTCAATGGATTATGATTTTTATTTGATAATTTTTTAGGATTTTCAGCACTTTTTCTAGTTATAATTTATTATTTAATAACTGCCATAAAACAAATCTGATTTTTAATGCCTGGTTTGCCTCACAAGGAAACATAAAATAATATTAAGTAGTTATTAAGTTCTTTCATATAAATATTCATACTATTTTAATTTCTATTTTTAGAAAATTCTTATAATTAAAAAGATATGCTTACTAAATTTGAAAAAAAAATTATTTCAACACTTCAAGGAGATATTCCTGTTACTGAACGCCCCTTTCTTAAATTAGCTGAAACTATTGGTATTTCTGAAAAAAAATTTCTTGAAATTTTAAAGAATCTTAATGAACAGGGAATAATACGCAGATTTGGAGCAACACTTAAACATCAAAAATCTGGATATAAAGCAAATGCTATGGTTGCATGGAAAGTTGATGAAAAAAGAGTCCCTGAAGTTGGGGAAAAAATGGCTTTGTTTGATGAAATAACCCATTGTTACAGAAGAAATCCCAAAAAAGAATGGCAATATAATATTTATACAATGGTTCATGCGTTTGATGAAAAATCCTGTTACACTATTGTAGAAAAAATATCTAGAGCTGTAGGTGTAAATGAATATTCTCTGCTTTTCAGCCGCAAAGAATTAAAAAAAATATCCATGGCATATTTTAATTGAGCCTGGACACTCCTCACATACTTTGCGTAAATCCCTGGATTCATGATTTTGCAGCCTTTGATTTCTGGGCAAAACCATTGGGTCTTCTTTATATTGCATCTATTTTAAAAAATAATGGATTAAGAGTAAGTTTTATAGATTGTCTTGATAGATTTCATTTTAAAACAGGAACAAACATAAAAGTTCTTAAAGATGGAAGAGGACCCTATGAAAAAAAAGAAATTCCTTTTCCTCTAGATATTAAAAACCATATTAAAACTAATAACATTAAAGAGATTACAAAACGCTGCTTTTCCAGATATGGGATTGAGCCTGACTGGTTTAGATATGACCTTAAAAAGCAGGAAAAACCAGATCTTATATTTGTAACATCTTTAATGACTTATTGGGCATCAGGTGTTAAAGAAACAATATCAATTATAAAAGAAATTTATCCTGATGTTCCTGTTGTACTTGGTGGAATTTATGCTTCTTTATGCCCTGAACATGCAAAAAAAAATTCTGGTGCGGATGAGGTTGTAACAGGAAATGCTGAAAATATTTTGCAGAAACTTGTAAAAGATTATACTAACTTTTCCTTTATATCCTGTTTTGATTTCAAAAATTTAGATTCATTGCCATTGCCTGCCTTTGATCTTTTATCATATCTTGCTTATGTGCCTGTGTTAACTTCCAGGGGATGTCCTTTTTCCTGTGAATATTGTGCATGTTCTTTTCTTGAACCAGAATTTAAACGCAGATCCCCGGAATCTGTTTTTCAAGAAATTACTTTTTGGCATTATAAATATAATGTTTTTAACTTTGCCTTTTATGATGATGCTTTTTTAATAGATTCAAAAAACTATGCTTTTCCTTTTTTTGAAAAAATTATTAATTCCAATATGAATCTTTCCTTTTATACTCCAAATGCTATTCATATAAGAGAAATTACAAAAAAAAGTGCAAATTTAATGTTTAAATCTGGCTTTAAAACAATTCGCCTGGGGCTTGAAACCACTAATTTTTCGTCATCAAGAAGATATGATACTAAAATTCAAGAAAACGAATTTTTTAATGCTGTTAAACATCTTAAAAATGCTGGATTTAAATCTAAAAAAATAGGAGCATATCTTTTATGCGGTCTTCCAGAACAAACTTTAGAAGAAATTGAACAATCAATAAAAATTGTTAAAAAAAGTGGGATACAGCCTGTTTTTGCCTATTATACTCCAATACCTAATACACCAATGTGGAAAAAAGCAGTTAAAAATTCAAGATTTGATATTGAAAAAGATCCTTTTTTTACAAACAATTCTCTTTTTCCATGTCTTAATAAAGACATATCCATAAAATCAATTTATCAATTAAAAAATTTTATTAAGACTTTTTAACTTTATATAAAAGAACTTATAACTACTTTAATATTCTTTGATATTTCGTTGTAAGACAAAATCAAGAATTAAAAATCAAATTTCCCTTATGGGAGTTATTTGCTTTTTTCTTTTTTGAAAAAAATTTATAATATCTTGTATAATCATATAAAGACAAGGAACATAAAGCAAAGTTAAAAATGTTGCTGCAATAAGCCCAAAACTTATACTAACTGCCATGGGAATTAAAAACTGAGCTTGAAAACTTCTTTCTAAAAGAAGTGGAAATAAACCTGCAACTGTTGTAAAAGAAGTAAGAAACACAGGTCTGAATCTATTTTTTCCAGATTGAACAACTGCATCAAATGCCTGTTCTCCCTGTTTTATTCTTGAATTAATAAAATCAATTAAAATAAGAGAATCATTTACAACTATTCCACAAAGAGCAACTATACCAAAAAGACTGATTATAGTAATATAAAGCCCCATTACAAAATGTCCTAGAATAGCTCCTATAAGCCCAAAAGGTATAGCCACCATTATAATAACAGGTTGAATATAAGAACGAAATTGACTTGCAAGGAGCAGGAATATTCCCATGCCAGCCAATAAAAATCCTTTTTTCAAACTGTCCAGAGATTCCTTTGAGCGTTTTGCCTGTCCCTCAAGATTAAATGATATCCCTGGATATTTATTTACTAATTTCCTAAGAAATCCTGTTTTTAAATCAATTAAAATTTCTCTTGCATTAGCTATGTTTTCATCAATATCAGAAATAACAGTTATAATTCTTTTTTTATCTGCTCTATTAATAACAGAATAACCCCTTTGTTCTTTTATATATGCCACTTCTTGAATGGGAATTTCCTGATTGTCAGAGGTTCTTATACGCATTTCATTAATACTTGTTTCCTGTTCTCTTTCCTTTTTTGAATATCTAACCATAACTTTTATATCATTTTTTCCTCTTTGAACTCTTAATACTTCATCCCCATAATAAGCTTGTCTTATCTGCTTTGCAATATCTGCCATTGTTACATTTAAAGACTTTGCACCTTGTTTTATATAAATTGTTTTTTCCATTTTCCCAGGTCTAAAATTATCTGTAATATCAAATGTACCTGGATATTTACGAATTTCTTCTTTTAAATCTCTAGAAGCAGCTTTAAGCTGCGAAAAACTATTTCCTGCAAGCTGAATTTCAATGGGATTTCCACCAGGACCTCCTGCAAGACTTTTAAATGTAAGAGTTCGAGTTCCGGGAATATTTCCTGTAAGCAAACGCCATTTTTCAATTACCTTGGTTACAGGAAGATCAGGTCTATTTGCTGCTGATTGAATTTCAATCCAAACTTCACCACAATGTCCCCCATACTGTCCTGCTTTCCAATCCTTTCTTGGAATAATTCCAACAAGGGAAAATGTATTTACAAGAAGATCATCTTTGTTTTGAACAGAGTCCTTAAAAAAAGAATTTAATTCAAAAGCTTTTTTTTCAATATGTTCTATACTTTTTTCCGTCATTTTAAATGGTGTCCCCATGGGATATTCTATTTGTGCAAGGACCCAATTGCTGTCATTTTTTGGGAAAAAAACAAAGGGGACATGTCCTCCAGCAACAAGTCCAAGACTGATTATTAAAATGCCTATTCCTAAAGACAGGGTAAAATATCTGTTTTTTATTAAATATTTTAAAACAGGTATATATTTATTTTTAATAAATCTATTAAGAAATTCATCAATCCTATTTCTTATTAATTTATGGAATAAAAAAATTTTTGATTTTTTGTTTTTTTTTGTATTTGAATCTAAAAGTGCGTGGTGAAGATGTGCAGGTAAAATAATAAGAGCTTCCACCAGGGAAATCCCAAGAATTGCAATTACTGTCTGAGGTAAAATAGTAATGAACTTACCCATAACTCCAGCAATATGCATAAGAGGCAAAAATGCTACAATAGTTGTTGTAACAGCCATTACAACAGGTCCGCCAACTTCTTTTAATCCATCTATAACAGCATCTTTTGATGATTTACCCAGGGAATAATGACGGAAAATATTCTCACCAACAATAATAGCATCATCAACAAGAATACCAAGGGTCATAATAAAACCAAACAAAGAGAGCATATTTAGGGAAGCACCAAGATAATCAAGTATAATAAATGCACCCATAAAAGAAATAGGTATTCCAGCAGCAACCCAAAAAGCTAATTTTAAATTAAGAAAAAGAGCAAGCACTATAAACACAAGAATAATTCCTTGTGTTCCATTTTTTAATAATAAATCAATTCTATCTTGTACCATTTCTGATAAATCATACCAATATGCAATAGATACACCTTTTGGTTGTTTGTCTTTATTTTGTTTAATATATTGTTTTACAGCATTGGAAATAGCAATTGCATCCTGAGATGATGTTCTGTTTACTTGAATAAGAGCTGCTGGCTTTCCATTAAACCTTGCTTTTATATCAACATCTTCAAATCCATCAATAACTTTTGCAATATGTTTTAGTTGTACAACAGTTCCATCTTTATGAGTAATAACAGGAATTTGTTCAAATTCTCTTCCTGTATAAAGCTTGCCCTTTGCCCGTACAATAAATTCCTGTCCCTTTGTTTTTATTTTTCCTCCGGGAAGATCCATACTTCCTGTTTTTACAGCCAGGGCAACTTGGTCAAAGGAAATTCCATATTTTTGTAAATTATCTTCAGATACTTCTATTGATATTTCATATTCCCTAACACCTGTAAATTCTGCAAGAGATATAAAAGAAGTATCAACTAAATCATCTCTAATTTTTTCAGCAGTTGTTCTTAATATATTTTCTTTAACATCACCAAAAACTGCCACTGTAATAGCAGGTTCCTGATTTTTAATTTCAGTAATAACAGGATCTTTTGCCTCTTCAGGAAATGAATCAATTAAATCAATCTCCTTTGATATTTCATCCAGTTTTTCCTGAAGATCAACTCCAGCTTCAAATTCCAAAGTTATGGAGCCATGACCTTCATTGGAAGAAGAAGATATTTTTGAAACATTTTCAATTCCCTTAAGCTGCTCTTCTACTTTTATACATATACCTTCTTCAACTTCTTCAGGAGATGCTCCAGGATAGGAAACTGAAATATGAATCATATCAATTGCAAACTGTGGAAACATCTCTCGTCTCATATCAACAACAGTATAAAGCCCTGCAATAATAAGAAAAATCATTATAAGATTTACTGTCACTCTATTTTCAACAGACCATTTTGCCAGTCCCTTCATAAAGCCTGCTTTTTATTTTTTTTTTCAATTATTTTCATGCCTTCAATAGCCCCTGGAACAGGAGAAGAAATTATTTTATCCCCTGATTTTAAACCTCTAATAATATAAACTTGATTTTCAAAATTCCTTAGAACTTTTACTTTTTTCTTAAAAAGTCTTCCCTGTTCTTCAACAAAAACTATATTATTATTTTTTAATAAATGCTTTGGAATAACAAAAATATTATCATATTTCATTCCATCAATAATACATTTAACAAAAGCTCCAGGTCTTAAATTTAAAATATTATTTTTATCTGGAATATCAATCATAAGAGTTATGGGAAGAGTTCTTGTTTTTTCATCAATTTTTGCCTTTATCATTATGGCACGGGCCTGCCAAAAAAAATCTCCGCTACTTCCTGGCATCTTAACAAGAGCCCTTGGTTTTATTCCTTTTTTGAAAACAGGTTCAAGCCATTTCATTTTTTCCAGAGGAATTCTTACATCCACATCAAGGGCATTTTTCATATGCATATTTCCGAGAATTTGACCAATATTTACAAATTCACCTGTTTCAACTGTTTTTTGCAAAATATATCCATCAAAATTTGCTTTAATTTCAGTTTTTTCCAAATCCAATATGGCTTTATTAAAATTGATTTTTGCCATTTCCAGAGCAGCTTTTTTTTGTTTCATAACAGAATTAGTTACAGCAAGTCTGTTTTTAAAATCCTGTAATTGCATGCGGCTTTGAATATCTCTTTGTTCAGCTTGATCCAAATTTGCCTTAGTTGCAAATTCTTTTATAACAAGGGATTTAATTCTTTCAAGATCCTTTGCTGAAAGCCCGGCATTAATTTTTGATAAAGCAATATTTGATTTTAAATTTTTAATATCTTGTTTAAGCTTTGAAATATCAGCCCCTGCTTGAATAATATTAACCTCACGCATTTGTTTATTAAATTTATATAATCGTGGGTCTATTATAAGGAGCACATCATCTTTTTTTACAAATCCACCTTCTTCAAAAAAAGGATTAAGAAACTCAACTCTGCCTGATACTTCAGCAGAAATTTTTAAAGATTTTCCAGGCTTTACAGTTCCAAATGCCTCAACTGTCATTATTTTTCTTTCAGGCTTAACACAAATAAGTTCAACAACCGGCAAAAATTTTTTAAATTCTTTTTTTTCAGGTTTTGATTTAAATGAAAAAATAAAAATTGCAATAATACATGATAAAAAAAGAACAATAAAAGACATTATGCCTTTAAATAATAATATTTTTTTAATATTCATATGATTTTTTATGCCTTAAAAATTAATTTTCAAATTATAAAAAATTTGTCCAAGTAACTCTTTAGTCCTTTAAATTTATTCTATTCTGCAAAATAATACAAAAAAAAACGAGGCTAAAATGCCACTTCCCCTAAAATATAATCTTGACAGATTATTTTTTTTCAATACATAATGAATGAACATTCAGTTTTTATTTTCTTAAAAAATGGGAGTTATATTTGCTAAAAAATAAACAAATCAAATCAGATAAAACAGATAAATATTATTCAATGCTAAAAGCTGCTGGTGCTGTTTTTGCCAGACAAGGTTTTTATAAAGCTACTATTTCTCAAATTGCAGCCAGAGCAGGTGTTGCAGATGGCACTATTTATCTTTATTTTAAAAATAAAGATGACATTCTTTATCAGTTTATTAAATTTAAGACCAGAACAGTTTTTGAAAAAATGAGACAAGCTGTAGAAAAATCTGATAATGCTGAAAAAATGCTTAAAAATCTTATTGCCTGTCATTTAAAAGAATTTCAAAATGATAGAGATATGGCTGTAATCTTTCAATCGGAGATAAGATATCGTCGTGATATAGAATCCCATATTAAAGATATATCCAAAATGTATTTTGAGTTTCTTACAGATATAATTGAGCAGGGACAGGTTAAAGGTTTTATCAGACAGGACCTTTTCATTGGTCTGGTAAAACGATTTATTCTTGGTGCAGTTGAAGGAGTAATTAATACATGGGTAAATGCAGAAGAAAAATATGATTTAGTTTCAATGGCTGATCCCCTTGTGGATCTTTATATGAATGGTATTAAAAATAAATAAGATAATGTCTGAAAGAAAAATAATTTAACCCATTTAAACAAATAGCTTTTTATAAAAAATAACTGTAAAGCACTATTAATACTGATGTCTTCTTTTATTCAAATTTTAGGTTCCAAGTATTATAATATAACTTCACCATGAAATTTGAACAAAATTGAATATTATTCAAGGGTCTCAATTTATAATACAATATATGGCTATTTCTTGACCATAGCATGCTATATGTTGTAATTATATCTATAATATAGAATTTATATTTCATAATTACTTGTCAAAAAAAAGCTTATCACGAAAAAGAGTACTTAATAAATTTTTTATAATACATTGATTATAAAAGCTTTAATTTAAAAATTATAAAATATTTTTCACAAAACTATTTGTTTTATAAGGAGTAAAAATATGACTTCCTTAATTGGACCTGCAAATTTTAAATTTTTTGGTTTTTTACCGGGATTTTTTTTATCTATTTTGATTCCTGTAATAGGTATTGGAATTTTTATTTATATTATGGCAAGGCGATTAGCACCTTTGGTTAGAGCTGCTCCTAATCATAAAATTGATCGTGTTTTTGAACGTATTATAAATCTTTTTAAGTTATGGCTTGGACAAAAAAAACAGCCGAGATATAAAACTGCGGGAATTATCCATATAATTATTTTCTTTGGATTTCTTATACTTTCCATACGCTCTATTTCCCTTGTTATAATTGGTGTTTCCCAGGGCTTTGTTGTTCCTGGATTTGACGGTATAATTGGAGACATTTATAATTTTTTAAAGGATTATGCAGCAACTGCTGTTTTTATTGCTTGTATTGCAGCTGCCATTATCAGAGGCATTATAAAACCTGAAAGATATAAAGTCCCTGCAAAATATGGCAAGGATCATACATCAGAAGCAATATTAGTTTTGGGATTTATATCAATACTTATGATTTCTGAAAGTCTTTTTGAAGGAAGTAATGCAGTTGCAGAATTTCACAGTACAGGACACAGTGAATTTCTTGCCCCATTATCCCTTGGCTGGATATTTAAAAGCCTTTTAATGGATGTATCTCAATCTTACTTACAAGGGATTTACATTGGAATGTATTATCTGCATGATATTACATTTTTTTTCTTTTTATGCTTCTTACCCTTGGGTAAACATTTCCATGTTATCACATCAATTTTTAATGTATTTTTTATAAAATTAGATAAAGGTACAGTAAAACCTGTAAGATATGGCGTAAGTAATGAAGAACTTGATGACCTTGAATCCTTTGGTGTTAAAAAACTTGAGGATTTTACATGGAAGCAAATGCTTAATTTTTACTCATGTGCTGATTGCGGTAGATGCTCTGACAAATGTCCTGCCAATGCTGTTGGTCGTCCACTTAGCCCAAGATTTATTACTATAAAAGCAAGAGATCTTATATTTGAAAACTATCCCTTGTCAGGCAAAATTTATAAAAGCAAGTTTCTTTTTGATGATATATATTCAGAAGATGAAATTTGGTCATGTACTACATGTGGAGCATGTGAAGAAGAATGTCCAGTGGGCAATGAATATATTGATAAAATAGTTGATATAAGAAGGGGGATGGTTGATGAAGGCATGGTTCCCCAATCCCTGCAAAAACCTTTAAAAGCCTTGGAAAAAAGAGGGAATCCCTATGGCACTATGGAAAAAAAGCGTGCAGATTGGATAAAGGACAAAGAATTTGCAGAACAATGTAATGTTAAAATTCTTGAAAAGGGCAAAACAGCTGACACTCTTTATTTTGTAGATAGTATTACTTCCTTTGATGACAATATTCAAAATATTGCTAGAAGTACTTCAAAAATTCTTACAAGGGCAGGAATTGATTTTGGTATTCTTGGTAAAAAAGAAAAAGACAGCGGTCATGAAGTATTAAGATTTGGCGAAGAAATGCTTTTCCAAGATTTAAAGGAACAAAATATAGAAGAAATTTTAGAATCAAATGTGAAAAATATAGTTACAGCTGATCCCCATGCATATAATGCCTTAAAAAATGATTACAAAGATTGTTCTCTGCCAGTTAAACATATAAGTCAGGTTATTGTTGAAAAAATAAAATCTGGTGCATTAACTTTAAAGCCGGCTTTGGAGCCTGATAAAATTTATGTATATCATGATCCTTGCTATCTTGGACGCCACAATGAAATTTATGAAGATCCAAGACAAGCTTTAGATGCAATAAAAGGACTTAAAAGAATAGAAATGAAAAAAAGTCGGGATGATTCCTTTTGCTGCGGCGGCGGCGGGCTTATGCTTTTTTATGAACCAGAGGAAGATACAAGAATGGGAGTTCTCAGGGTAAATATGGCCCATGAGGCAGGTGCAGATGTTATTGTTACAGCATGTCCATTTTGCCTTGTAAATATTCAAGATGCTATTAAAGTTGCAGGAAAAGAAGAAGAAATGGAAGCTCTTGATCTGGCTCAACTTATTGAACAGCATCTTATATAATTTTATTATACTTTTTAAGGAGGATAGTAATGGAAATTTTGGTATGTGTTAAGCGAGTGCCTGATACTGCTGAAAATGAATTTGAACTTAACAGTGAGGGTAATGATCTTGATCGTGATGATCTAGTTTATTCTGTAAATGAATGGGATAATTATGCTGTTGAAGAAGCAATTCAAATTGTGGATAAAATAGGTGGAAATGTTACTGTAGTTACAGTTGGTGATGATGAATCTGAGGAAGTTTTAAGGCGTGAAATGGCAATGGGGGCAAATCAAGGTGTTCTTCTTTCCGATGATGCCTTTGAAGGCTCAGATGGAAAAGGTATTGCATCAATCCTTAAAGCAGGAGTTGAAAAGAAAAATTATGATCTGATTTTAACAGGTGCCCAGGCTGATGAAGGTGCTGGACAAGTTGGTGGAATGCTTGCTGCTATGCTGGATATTCCCTATGCATCTCTTGTTAATAAAATTGATATTAAAGATGATAAAAAAATTGTAGTAGGAAGAGAAATTGAAGGTGGAAATCAGGAAATGAATGAAATTGAACTTCCCTGTGTACTTTCCATTCAAACAGGTATTAATGAGCCCCGTTATGTTGGAATTCGTGGAATTAGAAAAGTTGCAAAAGTTAAAATTCCTGTAAAAAGTGCTTCAGACCTTGGTCTTGATACTGCAAGTATAGGTTCTGGTGCAAAGGTAAAAAGAGTTGATTATTTTGTGCCTGATATAGGGGATGGTGCTGAAATGCTTGAAGGCTCTACTGATGAAATTATTGAAAAACTTATTGAGAAACTTAAAGCCAAGGGAGGACTTTCATAATGACTCAGATTTTTGTATATATACCGCATAATCATGATATTGCTGAAGATATTGCGTTTGAATATCTTGATGCAGCAAGAAAAATTGATTCCAGTGCATCTGTAACTGCTGTTGTTGCAGGTTCTGGAGATAATCTGGATAAAGTTGCAACAAGCATGGCAAGTCTTTATAAAGAAGTTATTAAACTTGATAATGAAGCTTTTGCATATCCAAATTCTGAAATTATAAGAAAAGCTCTTTGCAGTATAATTTCCTCTGATGCTATTTTGCTTATTCCCCATAATACATTTGGTATGGACCTTGCTCCTGGGCTTTCCATAAAAATGGATTCAGCATTTGCGGCAGATGTAGTAGATTTTGAAGGTGTTGATGGTTCAACTTTAAAAATTATTCGCCAGGAACTTGGAGGTGCTGTAAGTACTCATGTAAGTTGTGATATATCTTCTGGGGCTGTAATAACTATAAGACCTGGTTCTTTTGCTCCTATGGAAGATGGCACAGAATCTGGAACTATTATAGATAAGTCCGATGATATAAAAGATGTTTCCTCTAAAAGACAATTTCTTGAAATAGTTGAAGCAGAAGTTGGGGATGTTGATATTACAAAATCAGATGCTCTTGTATCCATTGGAAGGGGTATTGAAGAAGAGGATAATATTGAAATAGCTGAAGAACTTGCTAAGGCTATGGGTGCAGTTGTGTCATGTTCAAGACCCATTGTTGATGCAAAATGGTTGGAAAAATCCCGCCAGGTTGGAACTTCTGGACAAACAGTTAAACCTAAAGTTTATATGGCAATGGGAATCAGCGGATCCTTTCAACACATGGGCGGTATAAAGGGAAATCCCTTTATTGTTGCCATTAATAAAAATGCCAAGGCACCAATTTTTCAGGTTGCAGATGTGGGTATTGTTGCAGATATCCTTGAATTTATGCCGGAGCTCACAGAAAAAATAGCAGGTTAATGGCATTGTAGAAATTCTCTATCTATAATGCTATCTGATATTATAATACTGAATAGTTCATTTTGTATAATATTTATATAAAACAACTTATAATTACTTAGTATTTTTTTATATTTCGTTGTGAGGTAAACTAAAAATTAAAAATCAGATCTGCCTTATGGCAGTTATTTAAAATAGGTCATATCAATTTTTATAAAAAAATTGAATGACCTATTTTTTTGATATATACTTTAAAAGTTATTTTTATTAGATTGTGATTTAAACCATTTTTTTAAACGATAAAGTCCCTCTTTTGTTGAAATATCAGGAGAATATCCAAGGTCTTTTTTTGCCTTTGAAATATCAAACCAATGGGATGTTGTAAGCTCTTTTGCTAGAAATCTTGTCATAGGAGGCTCTTGTTCTAATTTTAATAAAAAAAATAAAAATTCAAAAAGAAATCCCATAAACCAGGCTGTCCATGCTGGGACTGAGCCTTTAACAGAGGGAAATCCTGCAATATTAAGGAATTTATCAATCATGTCCCATAAAAGTATTGGCTCATCTTGACTAATAAAATAAATGTTTCCTGAAAGCAGGGGATTTTTTTTCAAGCTGTGATTTGCAAGAATATGAGCATCAGCAGCATTATCTATATAAATAGTATCAACAAAATTTTTTCTGTTTCCCAGTATTTTTAATTTTGAGGCTTTTTTAATAATTCTTGGGAAAAGATGATTGTCACCTGGCCCCCAAATCAAATGCGGTCTTAATATTATTGTTTTTAAATCTTTATATCCAGCGTTTTTAACAAGTTTTTCAGCCATTGCCTTAGTCTTTGGATAATGAGCATAATACTTCCTAGGATAGGAAGCAGATTCATTTATTCCCTTTAGATCATTTCCATCAAATACAACGCTTGGAGAACTTGTATAAACAAGCCTTGCCACTTTATTGTTTAAACAGGATTTAATCACATTTGTTGTTCCCAGAACATTTACCTTAAAATAATTTGAAAAATTACCCCATATACCTGTTTTAGCAGCAACATGATAAACAACATCAATATTTTTGCAGGCTTTTTTAACAGCATTGGCATGGGAAATATCTCCCTGTATCTGGGAAACACCTATATCCTTAAGTTCTGGATAATAATTTCTTGAAAAACTTTTTACATAATTTCCGTTTTTTAATAATTTTTTAATAATTGCTTTTCCAAGAAATCCACCGCCCCCTGTTACAAGCACATTTTCTCTAGTGATCATATAAAATCCTTTGTTTACAATTATATAAAACAAAATTTTACAAATTGTGTATGTGTATTTATCAAACAATCTAAAACTGCAATTTTAAGATCTAATAAATTAAAATAATATTTTAAATATAAATATTGTTTTTTTACAAATTCCCAAAGTCTTTCTATAAAATTTAAGTTGGGTAGATTTAGATTGTTTTAACTATTGTTTTCAATGTTCTTAAGTAGTATTTTAAAGGTTAAAAATATTTATAACATAAAAATTAAACAAAAGAGAACAAGCCCTATTTATAGGCATTTAGAAATACTTTTTTAAAGTGTTTTTATAAAAAATGAGTTTGCACAAAGGTCTAGTACAGTGATTTTAACAATTAACATTCTCAATCCCTCCCAAGCCTTTACCTTTATGAACATATAAAAAAATGAATAAAAAACAAAAGCCATATTCTTTTTTTAAAAAATTCATTTTTAATTTTCATGGAATCCGAGAATATATAATAGTTCTTACTATTACAGCAGGCATTTATTTTTATTTTTTTTATATGCCAGGACAAATTGAAATTAAAAATCTCGAAAATGAATATTTTACAAAAAAAACAAAACTTGCAACATATAAACAAAAAACAAAAAGTTTTGTTAAATATGAAAAAATAATGAATAAGACTAAAATTGATTTTGATGATGCAATAAAAGCCCTTTCAAACAAAAAAGAAATTCCCTTTCTTCTTACTAGTATTTCACAATTAGGAAATAATGTAGGTATAGAATTTGTTCTATTTGATCCTGGAGCTAAAGTAAAAAAAGAATTTTATTATGAAATTCCAGTGGCAATAAAAATACAAGGAAAATATCATCAGATCATTAATTTTTTAAAAAAAATATCCAGTCTTAAAAGAATTGTAAATATTAAAGATTTAAATATAAGTACTGGTAAAAACTCTGATGAACTTGAAATATCATGTGTTGCTGTTACTTACATGCTTATATAAAAAGAAAAACAAATTATGTGTAATAATTTTAAAAAAACCATACTGTTTTTAACTTTTTTTTTGTTACTAGGATGTGAAAATATTGCCCATAATAACTTTTCTAGTTCCAGGGAAACAATCAATCCCTTTGCTTCTCTTATAAGAACAAAAAAGAAAACAATACCTTTAAAAACAGACTCTGCAGAAAAACAAAAAAAATCTAATCAAATTTCTACAACCCTTGAAAAATTTGATTTTAATGAAATAAAACTTGTAGGCATTGTAATGGCAAAATCAGAAAATATTGCAATAATAGAAAGCCCTGGGAAAAAAGGATATATTGTAAAAATTGGGACAACTCTAGGTAAAAATAATGGTAAAATTATAAAAATTTATAATGACAGGATTATTATTAAAGAAAAAATAAAAAATTCAAATGGTGGTTTGATTATAAATTATCAAGAAATGAAACTAGACAAACCAGCAAATGGTAATTAATATTTATGGAATCATTAAGATTGACGAACTTGAAAAAATATTAAGTAGTTATAGGCAAGAATGAATATGAATTATATTTTCATAAAAATAAAAACGCCAATCTTATATAAAACAGCATATTTGTTATCATTGTTATTTTTTATTTCCATATTTTTGTTTATACCATGTCTGGCACAAGCAGCACACCAGCACAATATTTCAAAAAATGAGAATACACAGGCTAATGTTGTTAAAATAAATGAAAACAAGAAAATTACACAGAATAATTTTTTAAAAACAAAATATATAGGAGAGGAAATTAAGCTTGATTTCTTTGAAACAAATATAAGAAATGTGTTTAAAGTTTTATCCAAAGTAAGTGGTAAAAATTTTGTTATGGATAAAGATGTAAATGCTAGTGTTACATTGACATTAGACAACCCTGTTCCCTGGGATCAAGTACTTGATCTTATTTTAAAAACAAATCACCTTGGTAAAATAACAGAAAATTCTATAATACGAATTACAACAATAGATACCTTAAAAAAAGAAGAAGAAATAAAACAAGCTTTTTTTGCAGCAAAAAAATCTGCCATTGAACACCAAAAAAGTTTGGAACCTCTTACAACAGAATATATTTCCATAAATTATTCCAATGCAAAAACAGATATCAAACCCCATATAGAAAAAATGCTTACTCCAGTTAGAGGACATTTAAGTGTGGATTCACGCACTAACATGATAATAATAACTGATGTGCAGGATAAAATTAATAAGGCAAAAAAACTAATATACATGCTTGATAAAGTTACACCTCAGATAATGATAACTGCCAGAATTGTTGATGTTGCTAAAAATTTTTCAAAACAACTAGGAGTTGAATGGAATCTTGGAACCAATTATGAAAGCAATGCTCTTGGTGGTAATATTAATTATGATATTGCAATGAATTATCCTATAGGAACCCAATCAGCACTAGGTTTTAATTTTAGCAGAATTATAGGAACCAGTTTAACTTTGGATGCTAAATTAACTGCATCTGAGGTAAAAGGAGAAGTAAAAATAATATCATCTCCACAAATACTCACTCTTAACAATAAAAAAGCAATAATAAAACAAGGACTTGAAATTGGATATATAAGTGGTGTTGATGATAATGGAAATTCTGTAACTTCCTTTAAAAGTATGGACCTTTCCCTGGAAGTAACTCCTCATGTTACACCTGATAATCGTGTAATTATGAATATTAAAATTAAAAAAAATGATTTTGCAGGTTACTCAGATTCAGGGGTTCCATCTCTTTCCAAAAACGAGGCTGAAACAGAACTTTTGGTAAATGACAAGGAAACAATAATTATTGGCGGTATTGTAAAAAGCACTAATAATGAAACTAAAACAGGTTTTCCCATACTTTCTTCAATCCCTGTCCTGGGTCGAATTTTTAGTTCTCATACTAATCAAGAACAACAAAATGAACTTTTGATTTTTATTACCCCAAGTATTGTTCAATTAAAGCAAAAAAAGAAAATATAGAGAAATTTAAGAAAGCTATGGTTTTAACAAAAAATATTATAATTAATACAAAACCACAAACTTGCAATAATTTTAAAATTTTATCAAAAATACCAATACAGTATGAATGGTCATTTTCTGACAAAACAATAAAAGATACTGCATATATTACCCATGGAATTTATACTTATCCTGCAAAATTTATCCCGCAATTAGCAAAAAAAATAATAAAAAAATACAGTAACAAAGATGATATAATCATAGATCCATTTATGGGTAGTGGTACAACTATAATTGAAGCAATTATTAATAATAGAATTGGTATTGGAACTGATGTTAATGAGATAGCTGTACTGCTTTCCAAAGTCAAAGCAACACCAATTGATTATAATTTATTAACAAACCAGTACTTTGATTTTATGTTTCATTTACAAGAAAAATTTAGACTAAATTTTGTAAAGGAACTTAAAAATGCTCAAAAAAATATAAAACTCCCTGCTAGAGTAGATTACTGGTTTAAGCCGCATATTAAAGACAGGCTAATTGTAATATTATATAATATTCTTAAAATAAAAAATTCTGATATAAAAGATTTTTTTTTAATAACTTTCGCACAAATACTAAAATCCTGTTCAATCTGGCTGCAAAAAAGTGTTAAGCCAACTCGCGATTTAAAGAAAAAAGAAATAGAGCCTTTATATAAATTTCAATGGCAAGCTAAAAAAATGTTAAAAAAATATAATGATTTTAATGATCTTGTTTCACAAAAAATCAAAACTGATATTAAAAAATATAGGATTGTAAAAAATAGCGATGCAAGAAATTTGCCTTGTGGAAACAAAGAAGCAACCCTGATAGTAACTAGCCCTCCCTATGTAACTTCTTATGAATATGCAGATTTACATCAATTACCTTTATTATGGTTTGGTTTTTTAAAGGAATTATCAAGTTTCAGAAAAAAGTTTATAGGTAGTTCATTCCGGCAAAGAAATTCAATTGAGCTTAAAAGTAAAATCGCAAAAAACATTGTATTTGAACTAGGCAATAATAAATTAAGCAGGGGAGTTGAGAATTATTTTGCAGATATGCTTGAAAGCTTTATTGAAATGAAAAGAGTACTAAAAAAAGGGGGAAAAACAGCTATTGTTATTGGCAATACAAAGTTAAAAGGAGTTGAAATATTAAATGCTGAAGTTTTTAAAGAGCAACTTGAAAATATTGGATTTACAGTACATGATATTATTCATAGAGAAATTCCCTCAAAAATGCTGCCTTCCACAAGAGATCCTAAAAATGGCAGATTTACAAAAGCAACAAATGATAAAAAATCTCTAGTTTATCCAACTGAATATATTTTAATAATGGAGAAAAAATGAAAAAATTTACTGTTGAAGATTTATTTATCATGTACAGACAATACAAAAACAAATACAAGGAAAAGGCGTATAAATATATCAGTCAGGTATTAAAAGATGCAAAACCTTTACATAAAAAAGCATTTAAAGGAAAAGACCATGAACAGTCATGGAGAGCATTTAAAGGAAAAAATCTTGAGAAATTAATAATCCATATTATTGAAAATGAAGTAAAAAATTTAGATTTAAAAATTATTGATGGCAATAAACTTGAACGAACAAAGGAAACAAATTTATCTAAAGAATTATCAAATGTAAAAAGAAATTTATTAATTGATTATGGTGAATTTGGCTATCATTTACCTGATGTTGATATAATAATTTATGAACCTAGAACATTTAAGGTTTTGGCTGTATTATCCAGCAAAGTTACTTTAAGAGAACGAATTGCCCAAAGTGGCTATTGGAAACTTAAACTTTCTTCGCAAAAACTAACAAAACATATAAAAGTTTATTTTATTACCCCGGATGAAGATGGAACATTAATAACTAAAAATCCTGCAAAAAAGGGAAGAGCAATTGTAGAAATTGATTTAGATGGAAGCTATATTTTAAGTGAAACTGAAATTGAAAAAAGCACTAAAGTAAAAACATTTGATAAATTTATTCATGATTTAAAGGGACTTATTAATTTAAAAAATAACAATCATATTTGATATTAATTAAATATATACAACTACAAATATAGCAAAAGGCGAAAAAATATTATGACATTTGATATTAATAATTTTAAAAACCTTCCTAAAAAATCTAATAGATATCAAAAACAATTGTCTAGAATTAAAGACAATGGATTAGAGACATCATTTATTGAGAAGGCTATAAAAGAAGCTGATAAAAATTTAGATGAAAATATAAATTCATTTATTATTTATGGAGATCCACAAAGTGGAAAAACAGAAATGATGATAGCTTTAACAGCTAATCTTTTAGACAAAAAAAATAAAATCATAATCATATTACTAAATGATAATATTGGTCTTTTAGAACAAAATTTAAAAAGATTTTCTCTGTCTGGCTTAGATCCTGCTCCTAAAAATTATAAGGAAATTATGGATAATGTTTATAAAATCAACAATTATGAATGGATTATTTTTTGCAAAAAAACTCATCTGATTTACAAAAATTAATAGGAAAAATAGGAAAATTTTCAAAAAAAATAATTATAGATGATGAAGCTGATTATGCTAGTCCAAATGCAAAGATAAATAAAAAAGAGCAAACAAAAATTAATGAATTAGTTGCTGAACTTATTAGGAACGATGGTAAATACATTGGAGTTACAGCTACTCCTGCAAGATTAGACCTAAATAATACCTTTGAAAATATAAGTAATTCTTGGGTATATTTTCCTGCGCATGATTCTTATACAGGTCAAGATGATTTTTTCCCAACAAATTTTGAAAATGGAAAATTAAAATATAAAATTGAGTTTCTTCCTGAAAAGTATGACGACCCCCAATATTTACGCGAAGCATTGTTTCGTTTTTTTGTAAATATAGCATACTTAAATTTATACAAAAATAATCAAGAAAAATACTATTCAATGTTAATTCATACTAGCGGTAGAACAGATGATCATTTTAAAGATCATGATGATATAGTCTCAATTATAGATATCCTAAAAAATGAAAAAAAATTTGATAAATATGTTGAGCGTATTTATAAAATTGCTAAAAAAAAATATAAAGAAGAAGAAAAAGCAGAGAATATTACAAAATATATTTTAGAGAATAAAAATAGAAATGCAATATTAGTAATTAATAGTAAAAAAGACAAAGAAAATTTAAATAACTCTGCAACTCCAAAATCTTTATTTACTATTGCAATTGGTGGGAATATTGTTTCAAGAGGAGTAACTTTTAATAATCTATTGTCAATGTATTTTACACGAGCTGTAAAAGGTAAATTTCAACAAGATACATATATACAAAGAGCAAGAATGTTTGGAGCACGCAATGATTATTTAAAATATTTTGAATTAACAATTCCTCAAAAATTATATGAAGATTGGCATCGTTGTTTCTTTTTTCATGAACTTGCTCTTGCTCCAGTTAAAAGCGGTAATCCTCCTGTTTGGGTTGAAGACAGAAAAATTAGTTCTGTTGCACCAAGCAGTATAGATCAATCTACCATTCAAATAAATAGTGGAGAAATGAATTTTAAAATCTTTGATTATACTAATGAAATTAAAGAATTAATTACTAATAAAATTAAATCATTCAAAAAAATAGAACAATTAAGAGAATTGATAGGAAATCCAAGCCTATCTTTATATCTAATAAATGCTATTAAAAAACTTAGTCCTGATGGCAATAATTCTTTAGCTATACATTCCTCTGGAAGTATAGAAAGCTATAAAGATGCTGATAAAGATCATATTTCAAGAAAAAAAGGATTAATAGGAAAAAGAGACTTAGAAGAAAAAAAATTCCCCCATGCAATTCATCACATAAAAATATTTTATAATTTAGAGAATAAAGCCAGAGTCTTTTATAAATTTACCGGAGTTAATAGCATAAAATTTTTAAAAAAATTGAGAAATAATTATGACAAGAACTGATTTTTTTCATGGAGTTGTTTTGGCTAATATAGTCAATAAAAATGATGTTTCTTTAAAAAAATACAAGAAAAACAATTCATCATATATTATAAATGATACAATAGGAATTTATAATAAATATTCGCAAAAAAGGATATCACCATGGTCATTTTCTTTTTTAGAAAAACATATTAATCAAATATTAGAAATGAATAAAAATTTAGAAACACTTTTTATTATTCTAATTTGTAATAATGATGGTATCTGTTGTTTAAATTATCAAGAATTTGGTACTGTACTATCTGTAGAAAATAAAATGTTTCCCAAATGGATTAAAGCATCTCGGTTAAAAAAAGAAAAATATTCAGTATCAGGAAGTGACGGAAAGCTATCTTATAAAATTGGAAACAACAAATTCCCTGAAAAGATTTTTAATTAATCATGCTAATAGAATCAACAACACTTTGGGATTTTCCTATGCAAAATTATGGGAAAATACCTCATGGTAATAATAAATATAATGGCGTTACTCCTGCTTTTGTGATTTGGAATTTATTACAACGATATACAAAAAAAGGAGATTTCGTTATTGATCCAATGGCTGGTAGTGGAACAACCTATGATGTTGCTGTTGAATTAAATAGAAAAGTAAAATGTTTTGATTTAAATATTGTAAGAAAAGAAGTTGAAAAAGCAGATGCAAGGCAAATACCATTAAGAAATGATATAGCAGACTTTGTATTTATTGACTCTCCATATTCCAATAATATCAAATATTCAGATGATAACAATTGCATTGGAAAAATTTCATGTGAAAAAACAGAATTTTTTGATGAATTAGAAAAAGTAGCAATAGAAATAAAAAGAATATTAAAAAAGGGCAAAATCATGGGTTGGTTAATTGGTGATCAATGGATTAAAAAAAAATTTACACCAACCGGTTTTTTGCTATATCAACGATTAAATAAACATTTTGAAACAATTGATATGATTTCTGTAACAAGACATAACCAAACATCAAATACTGGAGTTTGGCATTATAGAGCAAGAAAATATAATTTCTATTTACGAGGATTTAAGTACTTATTTATAATGCAAAAGCTAACATAAATTAATCAATATAAACTATTATTGATTCATAAAATAAAAGAACATTATTTAAAACATAAGATGGTCAGGTAAAAAATTCCATACAAGATCTATTATTTTTTTCAAGGATGAAATTTTCTTCTTTTTATATTCTGTACTTGTCCTTATTCTAAAGCTAATATCTTACTGCTAACAACTTATAGATTGGTATTTCAAAGTCTTGAAAAAATGTTAGAATAAAATATATGAATAATTTTTATAACCTCATCAAACAACAGGAGATATTTTGTGATACAGGTAAAAAATTTGTCTAAATACTATAATGATTTTTGTGCAGTTGATAAAATCAGCCTTAATATTAAAAAAGGTGAAATACTTGGGCTGCTTGGACCAAATGGTGCTGGGAAAACAACTACTTTAAGAATGCTTACAGGTTTTTTAAAACCATCTTCCGGCAATATAAACATAAAAAATCTTTCTATTTTTAATGATTCCCTTAGAATTAAAAAACTTATTGGATATCTTCCTGAATCAGCTCCCCTTTATCATAATATGCTGGTTTTTGATTATCTTGAATATGTTGCAAAAATTAAAGGAGTTAAAAAAGAGAAAAGATTTCAAAGATTTAAAAGACTATCTAAACTTTGCGGGCTTTCCCAGATTATGCATTTATCCATAAATGAACTTTCCAAGGGATTAAAACAACGGGTGGGACTTGCCCATGCAATGATGACTGATCCTGAAATCCTTATTCTTGACGAACCAACTTCAGGGCTTGATCCTAATCAAATAATAGAAATAAGAGATATTATTACAAGAATTGGAAAGGAAAAAACCATAATTATTTCAACACATATTTTAAGTGAAGCAGAAGCAACTTGTAATAGAATTGTAATTATAAATAAAGGTAAAATTGTTGCTGATGATACCAGCCAAAATTTAAAACAAAAAGCTCAAAAAAGTTCATGTATAAATCTTTCCTTGTATAATGCAGAGCAAGATAAAGCTTACAATGTTTTAAAAGAAATTAATAATTCTCTGGAAATAATAAAAAAAGAATCTAAGGAAAAAGATATTATTTCTTTTGAAATTAAAAGCCCTGGAGATATTGATATTAGAAAAGATATTTACCTTAAAATTAAAGAAACTAACTGGATTATAGCAGAATTTATTCGTGAACCACAGACATTGGAAAAAATTTTTCAAGAACTTACAAGGGAGAGTTAAGAAAATGCGTCAAATAGCTAATATAGCAGTTAAAGAATTTAATGATTATTTTACATCACCAATAGCATATATTGTAATTTCCATATTTCTTGTTGTAACAGGATGGTTTTTCTTTTCAACATTTTTTCTCTTTGACAGGGCAGACATGAGAAATTTCTTTTCCCTTCTTCCCATAATTTTTTCTTTTATTATTCCAGCAATAACAATGCGGCTTTTTTCCGAAGAGATTAATGTGGGGTCATATGAAATTCTGGTAACTATGCCTGTATCTTTTGTTGATATTGCTCTTGGGAAATTTGTTGCAGCATTATTTTTTACAGCATGTATGCTTATTCCTACAATTTCATATCCTGTTTTTATTTCACTTATTGGTGAAATAGACTTAGGTCCTGTTATTGGAGGATATATTGGAGCTTTTTTTCTTGGGGGTGCCTATTGTGCCCTTGGCGTATTTTCTTCTTGTTTAACTCGTAATCAAATAATTGCATTTATTGTTGGTGTTGCAATTTGTTTTACACTTACAATTATTGATAAAATTTTATTTTTTATGCCTAAGTCAATTGTCTCCTTTGTTGGATTTCTTGGAGCAGGAGGTCATTTTCAAAGTATTTCCAAGGGAGTTATTGATTCAAGGGATATTATATATTTTTTAAGTATTATTTTTCTGGGACTTTTGGGAACCTATCTTGTCATGTGTAAAAAAAATTAATTTTATATAACCATCAAAATTAAATATTTTTATTTGTTTAAATATAAAAGAATCAAAATCATACCATAATGCAGATTCTAATTTTTAGTTCCTGGTTTAACTCACAACCAAACATGAAAGAATATTAAGTAGTTATAAATTCTTTCATATAAAACAATGAAAGGCTAGAAAATGAAACAAACTTATTTTAAATTTTTTTTATATTTTTTGTTAATTATTCTTATAAATATTGTTGGTATAACTTTATTTTTTAGAATTGATCTTACAAAAAACAGACTTTATTCCCTTTCTGATGCAAGTTATGAAGTTGTGAAAACTTTGTCAGAACCGCTTACAATTAAAATTTTTTTCAGCAAAAACCTTCCTGCACCACATAATAATACAGAAAGATATCTCCATGATTTAATGGAAGAATATGCAGGTTCCAACAAATTTTTTAATTATCAATTTTATGATGTTACAGCAGATAAAGGCGAATTAACCAGTACAACAAATATAAACAGACAAATTGCAAAGGACTATGGAATATCACCTGTAGAAATAAGAATCATAAAAAATGATGAAATTAAATTGCAACAGGCATATATGGGACTTGTGATAATCCATGGTGATATGATTGAAAAAATATCAGGTATTACTTCAATTAATGGGCTGGAGTATAAACTTACAACATCAATTCAAAAACTTAACAAAAAAATCAGCACCCTTCTAGCTCTTAAAGATAAAATAAAAATTACCATGTATTTTTCTTCATCTTTAAAAGAAGTTGCTCCATTTATTGGACTTAACCAAATTTCAGATATGCCTGAAATAGTTACAAATATTATTAAAAAATTAAATTTTAAAAATTTTAATACAATTGATTTTAAATATATAGATCCAACTTATAAAAGTGCTATTGATGATTTTAAAAAATACAATATTATGGTTTTAACCTGGCCTGAAATTTTACAACAAAATCTTAAAGCTGGAACAGGTGGTGCAGGCATTGTAATGGAGTATAAGGATAAAATTAAAACTATATCTCTTATTACAAGTATGAATATTCCTATTATTGGTACTAGTTATCAAATGACAAATCCTGAAGATCTGGAAAATATTCTTTCCAGTACTATGGATAGTATGCTGGGAATAAATCAAGATATTGGATATCTAGCAGATCATGGAACTTTGTTTATGGATAGTGGCGGCATGCAAATGATACAATCCCAGCAAAGAGGATATATGAATGTGTTTAATCAGCTTATCTCAAAAAGATATACTATTAAAAATATTAGTTTAAAGGAAAATAATATTCCAGACGGTATTAAAAGTTTGATAATTGCAAGACCTACTGAAAAATTTTCTGATTATGAGCTTTTTTTAATTGATCAAGCTCTTATGAAGGGGATTAATCTTGCAATATTTCCAGATGCGTTTAATGAAATTATGCCAAGCCAACAAGCAGCATCTTATGGCATGAAACCTGAATATAAACCTATTGATACAGGGCTTTTAAAACTTCTTAAACATTATGGAATTGAAGTTAATAAATCCTATGTAATGGATGTAAACTGTTATAAACAAATCATACCAGAAGTTCAGGCAGGAGAAACAAAAATATATTTTGCTCCCATGATAAAAGATATTAATATAAATAATAAGCCTTTTTTTATGAAAAACATTAAAGGTCTTGTTGCCATGCAGATATCTCCCCTTAAGCTTAATGAAAAAATAATTAATGAAAATAAAATAAATGCTGTAATGCTTTTTTCATCTTCTAAAGAATCTTGGGAAATGACAGATAACATAGACTTAAATCCTAGACATATTAAACCTCCTGTTAATGAGGATATGAAATTATATCCTCTTTCTTATATGCTTACAGGAGAATTTCCAAGCTATTTTGCTGATAAAGTTTTGCCTAAAAAAGATACAGTAGAAGAAAAAACCATGGGAAATATGGAAAACAAAAAAGATAATTCAAATCTTTCAAAAATTAAGATGGAAAATAATTTTATTAAAAAAGGGGAAAAAGCAAAAATTTTTGTTATGGCATGTTCTCAAATGCTCCAGGATAATATGCTTGACCCCCAGGGTCGCACTACTAATGCGACTTTTATTTTAAATATTATTGATCATTTAAATAACCAGGACAAAATTGCAGAAATGCGCAGTAAAAATCAAACTTTAAATCCTCTTATACAAACAAATTCTTTTGGCCGAGTAGTTATAAAAATTTTTAATATTGTGCTTGTTCCTGTTATTGTAATTATTTTTGGAATTTTTGTGTGGATAAAAAGAAAAACGAGAAAAAAGTACATAAAAAAAATGTTCTATAAAAGAATGGAGGATAAAAAAGAATGAAAAAAGAATATTTTATACTTATATTTTTCATAATATTATTGTCAGTATATCTTTTTTTACATAAAGAAAATAAAAGTAATTACTCTCTTCCTAATATTTCAAAAATAAAAAGTTCTGATATTACGAAAATAAATATTGCAAAAAAAGATAATAATCTTTTACTGCAAAAAGAAAATAATAATTGGTTTATAAATAATGAAAAATATCCTGCAAATTTAGAAAAAATTAATAATATGCTTGATATTATTCAAAATCTTAAACTAACAGCTTTGGTTTCTGAAAAAAAAGATTTTAAAAGATATGAGCTTGACCCTGAAAAAAGTATTAAAGTAAAAGCTGAAATTGATTCTAAAGTTGTAAGAAATTTTGAGATTGGTAAGACAGCACCGACATATAATCATACTTTTATAAAGCTTAAAAATAACAATAAAGTCTATTATGCTTTAAAAAATTTTAGATCAAATTTTAATCAAACTGTTGATGATTTAAGGGATAAAACTATTCTTTCTTTTAATCAGGAAAACATAAAACAAATAATTTTTGAAAAGGAAAATATTAAAAAACAACTAGACCTTAAAGAGATAAAAAATTCTGATAATAAAAATGATGAAAAAATAAAAATCTGGGAATCCAAGGACAAATCAACTTTTGACATTAAAATAGTTAAAAATCTTATTTCAATGCTTTCAAATTTGAAATGCTTAAAATATATTTATAAAGATTCAAAAAAAGAATATCAGCCAAGGAAATTTTTATATAAAGTTACAATCAAAGGAGAAAAAAGTATAAATATTTCTTTTTACAGTAAAAAAGAAGATGGGCAGATTACAGGGATATCTTCCCAAAGTAATTATCCTTTTTTCCTTGATTCCCATAAAGCTAAAAATTTAATATCCAATATTAATAATATTCTTGGTATTAAAACAAAAAAGAAAAACTAGAATTTACAGGGACTAAAATACCCAAAACTATGATTACTAGCTCGTCAAATTTTAATAAAAAAGGAGATAATATGATTACAACGGATAATACAGTGCTGTTATTAATAGATGTTCAGGGAAATCTTGCTTTAAATATGTATGAAAAAGATAATCTTTTTAAATCCCTTAAAACAATTATAAAAGGCATGAAAATTCTTGGTATTCCTATTATCTGGATTGAGCAGATTCCTGAAAAATTAGGACACACAATTCCAGAAATTGCAGAGTTATTACCTGATATAAAACCAATTGAAAAATATACATTTAGCTGTTGTGATAACCAGCAAATCATGGACAAGCTTAATTCTCTTGGTAAAAAAAATGTTTTTCTTACTGGAATTGAAACTCATGTATGCGTATATCAAACAGGTTATGATTTAATAAAATCAGGCTATAATATTCAGGTTGTGTCAGACTGTGTTTCCTCAAGAACAAAGGAAAACAAAATTATTGGAATTGAGCGAATTAAACAGATAAAAGGCTCTGCTACAAGTAATGAAATGCTATTATTTGAACTAATGAAAACTGCAAAACATGATAAGTTTAAACAGATTGTAAAAATAATCAGATAATTATTTATATGATTTCAAAATTACTTCAACCAAAATCACTTAAAATTGGTGAGACTATTGGTATTTGCGCTCCTTCTGGTACTTTTAATAAAACAGAATTTAACCAGGGGCTTAATATAATAAAGAAAATGGGATTTAAGATTTATATTCCTAAAGGTCTTAATAAAAAAAAAAGATACTTTGCAGGAAGTGATATACATAGAGCAAATATTATAAACCATCTTTTTTCTAATAATGATATTAAAGCAATAATTTGTGCTAAAGGTGGTTTTGGTGCAATAAGAATTCTTCCTTTTCTTGATTATAATATTATAAGAAATAATCCAAAACTTTTTGTTGGATTCAGCGATATAACATCACTTCTTTCTGTGTTTGAAAATAAATGTTTTTTTCAGGTAATTCATGGTCCTGTTATAACCTCTCTTGGTGAAAATTCCAGTACAACTTTAAAATCTTTTTTTAATATTTTAACTTCATTCTCATCTAAAGTAACATTTGAAAATGATATAATTCTATATAAAGGAAATGCACAAGGGATTTTGTCTGGTGGGAATCTTACAACTATTTGTCATTTAATGGGTACAAATTTTCAACCAGGATTTAAAGAAAAAATTCTTTTTTTAGAGGAAACCAGAGAAGCTCCATATAGAATTGATAGAATGTTAACTCAGATGAAAATGGCAGGGGCTTTCAATGGCATTAAGGGAGTTGTTGCAGGTTCCTTTAATGATTGTGGTGATATTAACATGATTTTTGAAATTTTACTGGAAATATTTCATGAGTTTCAAATTCCTGTTCTTGCAGGACTTGATGCAGGACATGGAAAAACTAACCTTTGTTTACCCCTTGGAAAAATGGTTAGACTAGACTCTAATAATCTCATTTGTTGATAAAGAATTTAAAATTATAAACTATAATCTAATTAAAACACTAAAAAATGCGTTTGTACAAAGGTCTTAAAATTATTCTCTGATGTTTTATTTACCCAATGGACAAAATTAAAAAGCAAACATAATGCTTGAAAGAACAATTGTTGCAATATATACATTTTTTTCTTGTCCAGATTTAATAAATTCAGGTTCTGTCCTGTTCTCTGAATAGCATCTTGCCTCCATGGAAATTGCAAGATTATCTGCACATTGAAATATCTTTTTTAAAACAGGAAGTGAAACATTTATAATTTTTTTTATGGGATTTTTTTGTAACTCACTGCATCTTGTTTTTTGTGCATCTAAAACATTATTAACTTGTTTTAATATAAGGGGAAAAAATCTTAAAAAAAGACTTATCATTATTGAAATTCTTTTTTCAGGTATAAATGGAATTGGTCTTAAAAACCATTGCGCTGCACATTTTAAATATGATGGTTTTGTAGAGCATGAAAACAAAATACCCATAACCATTATTATAAAAAATTTCCAACAAACCCTTACTCCTTCTATTACTCCTTGTTTTGTAAAAGATATCCATGACAAAACAAATAAAGAGTCTCCATTTGTTGAAACAGCCCTTGCAATAAATATAAAAAAAAGAAGTAATATAAAATATTTAATTTGTTTTAAAAGACTTATCAACTTTATATCTTCACTAGCCAAAAAACCTAAAATTATTATTGTTATAATAATAAGTGCTGTAAAATCTGCTTTTAAAATTGATATACTTAAAAAAGATAAAACAATTAATTTACATCTTGTATCAAGATTATGAAGAAAAGAATTTGAAGATTTATATGAAAATAGTGTTAGCCTTCCCATTTTTTTATCCCCATACCAAATTTTGAAGAACATGGCTCTTTTATGCCAAATTTCTCAACTTTTTTTATAAGTTTTAAAGGTTTATCATCTCCTATAATTTTTCCTTTATCCATTATTATTAACCTGGTTGCATGGAATATTATTTTTTCAAGCTCATGGGTTGCAATAAGAATGGTGTGTCCTGAGTTGGAAAGTAATTTTATATATGAGAGAAGTTCAAGAGTTCCAGAAAAATCAAGATTTGAAAAAGGCTCATCTAAAACTAGTATTTCTGTATTCATGCTAAGAATACCAGCAATTGCAAGCCTTCGTTTTTCACCGCCTGATAAGGTTGCTGGATTTCTGTCTTTAAGATGGAAAAGCCCGAGTTTTTTAAGTATTAAAACAACTCTTTTTTTAATTTCATTTCTTGGAAGTCTTAAGTTCTCAGGACCAAAAGCTGCATCATCAAAAACTGTTTCTCCCACAATTTGAGTGTCAGGGTCCTGAAAAACCAGACCCAGGTTTTTTCGGGCAAAAATACTGTTTTTTGCAACAGATTTTCCATGGATAAAAACCTCTCCTGATGTTGCAGTTAAAAGACCATTAAGGAGTTTAAAAAGAGTTGTTTTACCAGAACCATTTTTTCCAGCAATTACAATAAATTCCCCTTTTGAGACTGAAAAGGTGATATTTTCAATACTTGGATGATTTTTTTGATAATTATGGGTGAGATTTTTTATTTCAATTATTTTATCTGTAATCAAATCATTTTTTCCTAATTATTATGATGTGGTCATTTCTATTTTTTCCCTATAATTTTTGCAGCAAAACTTGCAGCAATAATTTTAAGGATATCACCAATAATAAAAGGATATACTCCCAGGGCAAATACTTTGGTCCATTCCATGTTTGTAACAATTTTAAGCCAGGAAACTCCTGCTAAATAAACAATTATTGTGCCCGGGATCATGGCAATTATATTTGATAAAATTAATGGAATTTTTTTACTAAGTTTTTCAGATATTAATCCTGTAATAAATACACATGGAATATATCCCAGAAGATATCCTCCTGTAGGTCCCAAAAGCCTACCAATTCCACCTGTTCCACCTGCAAAAACTGGAAAGCCACAAGCTCCCATTAAAAGATATACCCCAACAGAAGCAAGCCCCCATCTAGATCCTAGAATAAGCCCTGCAAGAAGAACAAATATATTTTGCAAAACAATGGGTACAGGTCCAATTGGTATAGATATAAATGCTCCTGCAGCAGTAAGAGCTGCAAATAATGAAGCATAAACAGTCATTTTAAGTGTATTTTTTTTATTTTTCATATTTTTTTATAAAAACAATCTCCATATATTATTTTTTTTGTTATTCCATTTTTCTGTTTTAATATAAGTGAACCAGTATCATCAACATCAGTTGCAACACCTTCTGATATTTCTCCATAAGTTTCTATTTTCACTTTTCTACCAATGGTTGATGTATATTTTTTCCAAATTTTAATTATGTTTTTATGATATATGCCCTTAAGTTGTTTTTCAAAATCATTAAGAAAGCATGAAAGAATTTTTTTTCTTAGAACTTTTTTACCAATAAAAGTTCTAATGGATACTGCGTTTGGTTCATGTTTTTCAGGAAAATTGTTTACATTAAGACCTATTCCAATATTTACAAATGAAATCATATCTCCCTTTGTTTCCATTTCAGATAAGAGCCCGGCAAGCTTTTTTTCATTTAAAAGTATGTCATTGGGCCATTTGACTGTTGCATTAATTTTAAAGAGTTTGTTTAAAGTTCTTACAAGAGATATAGATGCTGCAAAGTTAACTTTAAAGGAAAATGGAGGAGGAAGATTGGGTCTAAGTATTATAGAGAACCACAGACCTCCTTTAGAAGAATTCCATATTCTTTTAAGGCGTCCTCTTCCTTTTGTTTGCTCTTCTGCAATTACAACAGTTAAATGTGGTGTTTTGTTGTTTCTTGCCATTTTTTTTGCAATATCCATTGTTGAAGGTATTCTAGGAAAATAGTGAATTGTTGATCCTTGATTTTTAAAACAAAATGGAAAAAGTAAGTCATTAGAATTCCTTAGCTGATATCCTCTGGAAGAAGATTTAATGTCATATCCCTCTTGCTTAAGCTTTTTTAAGTGTTTCCATACAGCAACTCTTGATATACCAAGCAAGGAACTGATATAAACTCCTGATATTATATTATCTTTTCCTGATGTGGTTAGTATGTTTAATATTTTTTCTTTCATTCCAAACCTTGTTAGTTAACCAAAATAAAAATTTATGGTTAACAAAATAAATAAAAGAAATCAAGCAAACTTCAATATAAGGAATGATTCTTGAGGTGATATTATTTTCAAGTTTATTACATGTTCTAAATTTACCATCAAAAAAATAAAAAACCTCGTTGCGCTTATTATAACAAGCAGATAGAATGTTTTCATCAAAAAAACTATCATCAACTTTTTATAGGATTATTAATTTATGGATATAAGAAATATTGCAATTATTGCCCATGTTGATCATGGAAAAACAACTATGGTGGACAGAATTTTACATCAGGTAAAATTATTTAGGGACAATCAAAAAGTGCAGGATTTGGTTCTGGATTCAAATGATTTAGAACGAGAAAGAGGGATAACTATTTTATCTAAAAATGTCTCAGTACGATATAAAGGCACAAAAATAAATATTATTGATACTCCAGGACATGCAGATTTTGGAGGAGAAGTAGAACGAGTTTTAAATATGGCTGATGGAGTACTGTTACTTGTTGATGCACTTGAAGGACCCATGCCCCAAACTCGGTTTGTTTTACAAAAAGCACTGGAGCTTGGTTTAAAATCCATAGTTGTAATTAATAAAGTTGACAAACCAAATTGTGAGCCGGACAAGACAAATGAGCTTGTTTTTGAACTAATGTTCTCCCTTGATGCCACAGAAGAACAATTGGATTTTCCAACTGTTTATGGTTCTTCAAAACAAGGATGGATGGGAGCTGATTGGCAAGCACCAAGTAATGATATTTCCTATCTATTAGATACTATTGTTGAATATTTTGATCCACCCAAATACAACCGCGGTACTCTGCAATTACAAATTAGTTCCTTGGATTATTCGTCATATACTGGAAAAATTGCTGTGGGGAAAATACATAGAGGCAGTATTAAGATGGGGGAGCAAGTTTCCATTGTCCAGAGAAATGGTCATATAAACAAATCAGTTATCAAAGAACTTTATCTTTTTGAAGGACTTGGAAAGGAAAAAACTAAAGAAAAAGTTAGATCTGGTGAGATTGTAGCTATAATGGGGCTTGAATCCTTTGACATTGGAGATACTATTGCTGATTTTGAAAATCCTGAGGCTTTAAAACCAATCTCGGTAGATGACCCTACTATGAGTATGCTTTTTACAATTAATAACTCGCCATTTTTTGGTAAAGAAGGCAAATATGTTACATCAAGGCATATCAGGGAAAGATTATTTAAAGAAACAGAGAAAAACTTGGCATTAAAAGTTAAAGAAACAGATGCAGCTCATACATTAGTGGTTTATGGCAGAGGTACCCTTCATTTATCTATTTTAGTAGAAACTATGAGAAGAGAAGGATATGAGATACAATTAAGTCAGCCTAGAGTAGTTGTTAAAGAAATTGATGGATTTAAACATGAGCCAGTAGAATTATTAAATATAAATGTTTCTGAGGAGTTTTCTGGAAAAGTAATAGAGCTTGTTACCAAGCGGAAAGGAGATATCCTAAATATTGAAACAAAAAATGACCGAATAAATCTTGAATTTAAAATACCGGCAAGGGGCTTGATCGGACTTAGCAATCATATATTAACAGCAACAAAAGGAGAAGCAATGATTTCCCATCGGCTTAAAGATTATGAACCATGGAAAGGGCAAATAAAAAATCAAAAAAATGGTGCATTAATAGCTATGAGAACAGGAACTTCAGTTGCTTATTCAATTGACAAACTGCAAGACAGGGGCAAATTTTTTATTGAGCCAAATGAAGAAATATATGCAGGCCAAGTAATAGGAGAAAGCACAAGAAATAAGGATCTAGTATTAAACGTACTTAAGACTAAAAAATTAACTAATATGCGGGCTTCAGGCACAGATGAAAAAATATCTATCGCCCCTGCCATAAAATTTTCATTGGAAGAAGCTATGGAATATATTGGAGAAGATGAATATGTTGAAGTAACTCCCAAATCTATTCGTCTAAGAAAAATATTACTTAGTGAACATGATAGAAAAAAAAAAAATAAATTAAAAGAGTAATAAATATATACTAGAACTGTAAAAAAACATTATTTGAAATATAAACATCATTGTACCAAGTTTCATATATAAACAGGCTAGGATCTTCCAGCGTTAATTATTCTAGGTGCACTCTATTTTAGTTTCATAGCAGTTTATGCTATATTATCTTTTTCATTAAAATCAAATTTTTATAAATTTTATATGAAAAAACATAACTATTTAATATTTTCTCATGTTTCATTGTAAGATAAACCAAAAATTAAAAATTAAATCTGCCTTATGGCAGTTGTTAGAATTTAAAAGAGGAAAAATGTTTTTTAATTTAATAAAAAAAAGAAGATCCATAAGAAAATTTAAAAGTATGCCGGTTGAAAAAGAAAAATTACAACAAATTATTAATGCTGCCTTAACAGCTCCATCATCAGGGGGGTTTAACCCATGGCGATTTATAATTATTAACAAACCAAACCTTCTTAAAAAAATATCAAAGGCAAAACTCCATGGCTCATCTTTTTTAAAAAATGCATCTCTTGGAATAGTTGTGTGTGGAGACTCTGATAAAAGTGATGTATGGGTAGAAGACACATCCATAGCCTCAATTTTTATTCAGCTTGCTGCTGAAGCTCTTGGGCTTGGTTCCTGTTGGATACAAATAAGAAAAAGAGAACATAATAATTTAATAGATGCAGAAACATACATAAAAAATCTGTTTATGATTCCAGATAATATAAGAGTTGAATCAGTTATTGCTCTGGGATATCCAGATGAAGATAAAAAACCTCATTCAAAAGAATCACTTGAAATAGAAAAAATATTTTATAACAGATTTGGAGAATAGAAAAAATACTAATACTTTTTATTGATCAATTTATAAAAAGTTGCTGATGCCGTGAGAAACAAATAACTTAAGAACAACAAACCATGAATCACCTGCAAAATTATAAGAATAGTCATAACTGTGTTTTATGAAAAATCATAAACCCTATTACACACAAAACGGCTTTACTTTAATTGAGTTGTTAATCTCTTTATTAATTTCAAGTATTTTAATGCTGGGAATTATGAATGCCTATATAAATCAACAAAAAATTTTTCTTAGCCAGAAACAACTTGTTGAAATGCAGCAAAATATAAGAGCTGCTTTATCTATTATGTCTAAGGATATAAGATTAGCTGGACATGATCCCTATGGTGCATATAATGCAGGTATTATAGCTGCAGGCAATGGATATTCAGGGGATTTTCTTGCTTTTACATATGTTGCTGATAATGATGGAAAAGATAATAATCATAATGGCAATATTGATGAAAGAGGTGAATTAAGAACTATTAAATATTCTTTTTACGATGCTTATGGAGATGGAGATGATGATATAGGCAGAAAAGTTGATGCCGGTTATAATCAAAGCATAATAGAAAATGTAAAAAATTGTAAGGTTCAAGGGGTAAATTTATTTTCATATTTTAATAAAAATGGAGATTTAATGTCTTTTCCCATAACTAATCTATTAGATATCAGAGCTGTTAAAATAAGCATTACAGCAATACCAGACTCAAAAAAAGCTGATAATGCTTCCCAGACTTGTACTTTAACAACAACTGTGCGATGTCGTAACCTTGAATTGTAAAAAAAGAAATAATACTTAACTATAAAATTGATTAAACTTGTTAATAAAACAAATAAAAATAAGGGGTTTTCTTTTATTGAACTTATGATTGCCATAATGATTTTTTCCGTTGGTATCCTTGGTGTTGGCATAATGCAGATGGCTTCTATTAAAGGTAATAAATCTGCTTTTGAACTTACTTCAGCGTCATTTTTAGCTTCTGGTAAATTAGAAGAATTAATGGCTAAACCATTCACACATATAAATTTACTAGATACAAATAATGATGGGATTAATGGATTAAAAAATAATACAATAGATACTGCAGATCATAATGAAATAAATGGCAAATATACAATTTTATGGAATATCGTAAATAATCATCTATTAAATAATACAAAAACCATAAAAGTTATTGTGGTCTGGAATAGTAAAAAAGAATTAAAAAATATTTCATTTGCTTGTATAAAGGCAGGCTAGAATGTATGGAAACCTTTGCCCAAACTCATTTTTTATAAAAACACTTTTTAAAAAATGTTTGTAAATGCCTATAAACAGAGTTTAATCTCTTTTGTCCAAATTTTAAATTTAAGGTATTACAATACATCTTCACCATAAAATTTGAACAAAATCAAGCATTGTGCAAAGGGCCTTGTATGAATCAAAATAAAGATATAGAAAAAAAAATTATTAAAACAGCCAGCAAAACTATTTTAAATCATAACATGATTAGTTCTAATGATTCTATTCTTATTGGTGTTTCAGGAGGTCCTGATTCTGTTGGACTGCTTCTTTTTTTACTTAAAAAAAAATATGAGTATTTAATTACCTTGGGTATTGCACATATAAATCATTCTTTAAGGGGAAAAGAATCTGATAAAGACGCAAGATTCGTTAAAACACTTGCTGCTAAACATAATCTCCCTTTTTTTTTAAAGAAAAAAAATGTAGGAGATTTTGCGAAAAAAAATCATATGTCAATTGAAGATGCTGCCAGAAAAATACGCTATTCTTTTTATAAAAAAATCTGTGAAAAAAAAAAATATTCCAAAATAGCTCTTGGCCATAATAAAGATGATAATGCAGAGCTTGTTCTTATGAATCTTTTAAGAGGAAGTGGAGCTAAAGGGCTTTCTGGAATACCCCCCAAGAGAAATTCATGGATTATTCGCCCCTTTATTGAAATTACAAAACAAAATATACTTGAATATCTAAAATTTCAAAATCAAAAATATGTTATTGATACATCAAACACCAATAAAAAATTTTTAAGAAATAGAATTAGAAATCATATTTTTCCTATCCTAAAAAATAAATATAATCCTGCTATAATAGAGTCTCTTACCAGAACTGCTCAAATAATAAGAGAGGAGAACCAATGGATGGAAAAACAAACTGAAATTTGTTTTAATCAAGCCTTAAAAAAAAAAAAACATAATGAAGTACAGCTTTACCGTAAATTTTTTATTAATCTTAAAACTGCTTTAAAAAGAAGGCTTGCAAGAAAAGCTATAAAAGAAATTAAAGGTAATCTTAAATGTATTACATTATTTCATATTGATTCCATAATAAAACTTGCATCATCTATTACATCAGGAAAAAGTCTTGATTTTCCTGATCAAATCCGAGTTATAAAAACAAAAAAAGAACTTTATTTTAAAAAAGAATTTAGATCATTAAGAAATATTGGAAAAATAAAAATATAAAAAATTAATTTTATAAGCATATCAAACATTTTTTGTATCATAATTCATGCTTATTTATTGAGTTTAATTTTTTTTTATGTTTATTAGGATGAGAGTTTTGCACAATCATTCTATTTTGTTCAAATTTCATGGTGAAGATGTATTATAATACCTTAAACCTGAAATTTGGACAAAAAAAACGCCTTTATTTATGGGCATTATTAATAAAAAAAAATAAATGATTATAAGTTCTTTTATATAAACAAAAAAAGGAAATGTCTTTGAATCCACTTTATAAAAATCTATCGCTTTGGATAGTTATAGTGTTGCTAATGGTAATGCTGTACAATATTTTTAATCAACAACAGATGGGAGATACCAGTATTGGATATTCTGAATTTATTGCCATGGTGGAAAACCATCGAGTGCAAAATGTATTAATTCAGGGACAAGAACTTTATATTACAGATATTAATGGAACAAAATATTCAACTTTTGCTCCAAAAGATGGAGAACTTATAAAAATTTTACGGGAGAATGGAACTGCAATCAAAGCAAAGCCTCCAGCAGAATCAGCCTGGTTTATATCACTTCTTATATCCTGGCTTCCTATGCTTGTTCTTCTTGGATTATGGATTTTTTTTATGAGACAGATACAAGGCGGAGGAGGTAAAGCTCTTTCCTTTGGTAGAAGCCGGGCACGTTTAATGTCTGATAAACATGAAAAAATTACCTTTGCTAATGTTGCAGGTATAGATGAAGCTAAGGAAGAACTTGAAGAAATTGTTGAATTTCTTAAGGAACCAGAAAAATTTACTAGACTTGGGGGACGTATTCCTAAAGGTGTACTTCTTGTAGGTGCTCCAGGAACTGGGAAAACACTTTTATCTAGAGCTGTTGCAGGAGAAGCTGGGGTTCCATTTTTTACTATTTCAGGTTCAGATTTTGTTGAGATGTTTGTAGGTGTTGGAGCATCCAGAGTAAGAGACCTTTTTGCTCAGGGTAAAAAAAATGCTCCATGTATAATATTTATTGATGAAATTGATGCTGTAGGACGACAAAGAGGCGCTGGTATGGGAGGTGGGCATGATGAACGAGAGCAAACTTTAAATCAGCTTCTTGTGGAAATGGATGGTTTTGAATCTAATGAAGGTGTTATTTTAATGGCAGCAACTAATAGAGCTGATGTTCTTGATCCTGCACTGTTAAGGCCCGGTAGATTTGATCGACAAGTTATGGTTGATATGCCTGATATTAAAGGGAGAAAAGGTATTTTAGAGGTCCACATGAAAAAAACTCCTCTTGCTGATGAAGTTAATTCTCTAATTCTTGCAAAGGGAACTCCTGGATTTTCAGGGGCTGATCTTGAAAATCTTGTAAATGAGGCTGCTCTTCTTGCTGCAAAAAAAAATCATGAAAAACTTAATATGAATGATTTTGAAGATGCTAAAGATAAAGTTTATATGGGGCTTGAGCGAAAATCAAAGGTAATTAGAGAAGATGAAAAAAAGACAACAGCATATCATGAGGCTGGTCATGCTTTAGTTGCAAGACTTCTTCCTGAAACAGATGCTATTAATAAAATAACTATAATTCCAAGAGGCAGAGCCGCAGGAGTTACATGGTTTCTTCCGGAAGAAAGTGATTTTAAATATAAAGATCAGCTTGAAAATGAACTTGCTGTTTCCTTTGGAGGACGAGTTGCAGAAGAACTTATATTTAAGCGAATCACCACAGGAGCTTCCAATGATATTAAAAGAGCAACACAGCTTGCAAATAAAATGATCAGAACATGGGGTATGAGTGAAAATCTTGGATTACTTGCCTATGATCAAAGTGATGAACATATTTTCATTGGACGAGATATTAATCAGCCAAGAGAATATTCAGAATATACTGCTAGAAAAATTGATGAAGAAGTATCATTGATTACAAACAAGAGTTATAATACTGCAAAAAATGTTTTAAAAAATAACATTGAAATTTTACATAAATTGGCAGAACTTCTTCTAGACAAAGAAACTGTAATGGGCGAAGAGCTTGATAAACTTATTAAATCTATGAAGCCTGATTTTAATCCTTCAGCAGTTAAAGATGAAATAAAAAAACCAAAAGATAAAGTGGAAACAGAAAATATTAAAGAAGAACCAGAGACTATAAACAAGGACTGATTTTTTTATTTTTTTTATCAAAGGCACCAACTTTTTATAAGTTCATCAAGATTAAAACAAAGTAAAAATATTCAGGGAGAGAACAGTGAGCCAATATTTTATTGAGTCAGGCAGGTTTAAACTTAATTTAGACAAACCATGTATTATGGGAATTTTAAATATTACTCCTGATTCTTTTTCAGATGGAGGAAAATATTTTTCCGTTGATACTGCTGTTTCCCATGGAATAAAGCTTATTAAAAATGGAGCAGATATAATTGATATTGGTGGAGAATCTTCCCGCCCCTTTGCAGAATCTGTTCTACCAGAACAGGAGATGGAAAGAGTTATTCCTGTTATTGAAAAACTTTCAAGTCAAAGTGATATAATTATTTCCATTGATACTACAAAGGCAGAGGTTGCAAAGGAAGCTATTAATGCAGGAGCATCAATCATTAATGATATAAGTGCATTGGAAAAAGATCCATCCATGGCAAAAATTGCTGCTGAAATGAATGTACCTGTTATTTTAATGCATATGAAAGGAACTCCTCAAACTATGCAGATAGATCCTGATTATGATAATCTTATGCATGAGATAACTAATTATTTAAAACAGCGAGCTTTATATGCAATTAAAACTGGAATAAAAAAAGATAATATAATCCTTGATCCTGGTATAGGGTTTGGGAAGACTGTTAAGCATAATCTTTTACTTATTAAACATCTTAAAAAAATTATTTCCATTGGATTTCCTGTTCTTATTGGACCATCCAAAAAATCTTTTATTCAAAAAACTCTTTCAGCTGGTACTTCTAGAGAAATTAAATTTGATTCACAGGAAAACAAAAATGGAACATTAGCAGCAGTTGCGGTATGTGTTATGAATGGAGCACATATTATTAGGGTTCATGATGTTAAATGTATAAAGCCTTTAATACAAATTATTACAGCAATACAAAATTCCTAGCAAAAATTTTTAATATAAAAATTTTTGTCATTTTAGTACTAGGTCTTTCTTTTATTTCTTTACTAGGTTGTACCACAGAAATAGAAGAAACTGATTTACTCCTTCCTGTTAATTTCTTGCCTATGCCCACAATTTTTGTAAAACCATTGTCTCATACAAAAAATATTGAAATTCATATCAAGGGACCATCAAAACTTATTAAACTCATTAAAAGTGATAACCTTAATTATACTGTTGACCTTTATACTGATATAGTTTCTGATCCTGTGGGAGAGTCTTTTTTTATTAAACCTGGCATTTATTCAATCCCGGTTATTAAAAAAAGAATTCCTATTTTTTCAAATGTGCAAATTACAAATATTAATCCCAATTTTATAATGGTCGAATTAGACAGAGAAATTTCAAAGTATCTCCCTATTAATGTTCCCTATATTGGAAAGCCAGAATCAGGATATCTTGCCCTTACAGCTAATACTGAGCCTAAAGCAATTGAAATAAAAGGTGCTGAAGCAATAATTAGATATCTGGAAAAAGTTGAAACAAAACCTATAGATATTACAGGAGTTTCGGAAAATTTTAAAAAAGAAGTCCCTCTTGAACTTGATGCATCATCATTTTCAAGTTCCTGTGAAATTATTATTGTATCAGTTCCAATTAAAAAAAAAATTATTACAAAAAAATTTAAAAATATTACAGTTAAAACAAAAAATTGTTTAACCAAATGTAGTATTATGCCAAATAAAATTCAAATACAGGTTAAAGGGCATTCCAATATTTTTAAAGAGCCTGATATCCTAGACAAATTTGAAGTATATATAGATTTAAATGGATTAAAACAAGGAGTTTATGTTCGTACAGCAGTTATTAAATTACCATTAGATACAATTTTTATTGATGCAACTCCTGAAAATTTTACCGTAAAAATTGAATAGAAATATAATTATTACAAAACTAAAAAAATACCACGCAATACAACATATAGCCAGCGCTTGACAGTAACCCATTCTATATTGTATTCAATATAAATAATTTATAAGGAATTTCTATACTCTCCCATTATTAAATAACTGCTATAAGGCAGATCTGATTTTTAATTTCTGATTTGTTTTACAACGAAACATGAAAGTTTAAATTCTTTCATATAAAAAAGGTAATAAAATATGCTTTTGGTCATAGATGTAGGAAACACAAATACTGTTATTGGCATCTTTAAAAAAGATATTTTAATACAAAATTGGAGAATTAGAACAATAAAAGATACAACAGCAGATGAGTTTAATATCCTTGTTAAAGCTCTTTTTATTGATAAAAATATAAATCCTAAAAATATTAAAAAAACTGTTATTTCCTCAGTTGTTCCTTCAGCAGCATCAATTTTAAATATTTTCTGTAAAAGATATCTTTTTCAGAAACCTTTGTGGATTAATGCTGATTCTGTAAAAAAACTCATGCCAATACTTTACAATAATCCTGGTGAAGTTGGTGCTGATAGAATTGTTAATGGAGTTGCAGCCTTTGAAAAATATAAGAAAGCTTTAATAATTGTTGATTTTGGAACAGCCACAACATTTGATATTATATCAGAAAAAGGGGAATATCTTGGAGGAGCTATAGCTCCTGGGGTGGTGATTTCTTCTGAAGCTCTTTTTCAAAATGCTTCAAAGCTTCCAAGAGTAGAAATATTTATGCCTCCTGACAATGTAATTGGAAAAAATACCATTGATAGTATCAAATCAGGAATTATTTTTGGAAATGCAGCTCTTGTTGATGGTATGGTAGCAAGAATAAAAAAAAAGATGTCAGCACCACCTGTTGTAATTGCTACAGGAGGTCTTGCAAATCTTATTGCAAGGGTTTCACAAACTATTGAAAAAGTTGAAAATTCACTTACTTTGGAAGGATTAAAAATTATAAGTAATGCAAGAGTATAAATGTATCAAAAAAAGTATTAACAATTATATCCCAAGATATGCCTTTTTAACATCTTTATTATTAAAAAGATTATCACCTGTATCTGTCATTATTATTTCTCCTGTTTCCATGACATAGCCCCTGTCAGCAACTTTAAGAGCAAGGCTTGCATTTTGTTCTACTAGAAAAATTGTAGTATTATTTTCTCTATTAATCTTTTTAATGATATTAAAAATCTGTGTTGTAATAATGGGAGCAAGGCCAAGGGAAGGCTCATCCAGCAAAAGAAGTTTTGGTCTTGCCATAATAGCCCTTGATATGGCAAGCATTTGCTGTTCCCCACCACTAAGGGTTCCTCCAGGTTGATTCCGTCTTTCTGATAAAATAGGAAAAAGCTGAAACACATAATCCATATCTTTTTTAATTTCAAAAACATCATTTCTTAAAAAGGTTCCCATATCTAAATTTTCCATCACTGTAAGATAGGGAAAAATGCGTCTTCCCTCAGGCACCTGACTTATACCCAAGGCAACTATTTTATCAGGATTAATGTTTTGAATAGGATTCCCTTGAAATAGTATGTCTCCTTTCCTAGGAGGAACAATACCTGATATTGTCATAAGAATTGTAGATTTTCCAGCACCATTAGCACCAATAAGTGTGATAATCTCACCTTGTTTAACTTCCATATTTATATCTTTTAATACTTGAATGTTACCATAAAAAGTTTGAATGTTTTTAAGCTTAAGCATGGTGCTCCTGTAAAAATCTAAATTTAATGGTGCTGTAAAAATTCTTTATATTCATAAATTTCTATTTTACACCACTTCCTCTCCTAAATATGCTTTAATAACAGCAGGATTATTTCTTATTTCTTTTGGAGTTCCTTCTCCTATTTTTTTGCCATAATCTACCACATGAATATTATCAGAAAGACTCATAACCAGTTTCATATCATGTTCTATAAGAAGTATTGAAATATCATTTTGCTCACGAATTTTTAAAATTAATTCATCTAATTCATTTGTTTCTTGGGGATTTAAACCTGCAGCAGGCTCATCAAGCAACAATAAAAATGGCTCTGTTGCTAAAGCTCTTGCAATTTCAAGACGTTTTTGTGCACCATAGGGAAGGCTTGTAACAAGTTCATTAACATATATTTCAAGACCTAATTCTTTAAGAATAAAATAGGATTTTTCTATAATTAGTCTTTCTTCAGCTTTTGTTGATTTATTATTTAAAATTGCACCAATAACACCTGCTTTTGTTACACAATGGCAGCCAACCATAATATTTTCTAGAGCTGTCATAGATGTAAAAAGTCGAATATTTTGAAAAGTTCTGGCAAGTCCTTTTTTTGTAATAATATTTGGTTTAAGACCATTTATTTTTTCATTATTTCCTTTGGGGCTAATAAGTATATCGCCATTGCTTGGTTTGTAGATACCTGTAATACAGTTAAAAAAAGTTGTTTTACCTGCTCCGTTAGGACCTATAAGAGCTGCAATTTCTTTTTTATTAATTGAAATATTTAAATTGTGTAATGCCCTTAATCCACCAAAATTCATGGTTAGATTTTTTACTTTAAGAATTGACTTCATTTTTAACACTATTTTTTTCTAGGATAGGATCAAATTTATATATTCTGCGCACATTTTTTATAATTCCACCAGGTCTAAATACCATCATAAGAACAAGGACTGCCCCAAATATAATCATTCTAAATTCTGAAAATGCTCTTAAATATTCTGGAAGAAGTATTAAAAGAAGTGCACCTAGAACAACGCCAGTTATGGAACCCATGCCACCCAGTACAACAGTACAAAGAATAATAACTGATTCCCAAATAGTAAAACTTGCAGGATTTATAAATGTTGTTTTTGCTGCAAAAATAACACCACCCATTCCTGCCCACATAGCACCAAGCCCAAAGGCTCGAAGTTTTGTTTTCCCCTTATTTATTCCCATTGCCTGACATGCTATTTCATCATCTTTTAAGGCAATCCAAGCCCTTCCAATCCTTGAATTTTGAAGTCTATTTGTTACAAAAATTGTTAAAGCAACCATTCCTACAATAATATAAAATAAATATTTTGTTGTTCCTTGAAGAGATAGATCAATTCCCAGAAAACAAGGCTTGGGAATATTACTTATACCACTTGGGCCAAAGGAAAAATCATTCCAATTTTCCAGAACAAGACGAATTATCTCTCCAAACCCAAGCGTTACAATTGCCAAATAATCTCCTCTTAATCTTAAAACTGGATAACCTAAAATTACTCCAAATATTAATGCAAGAATACCGCCCAAAGGTAAAGCAATCCAAAAAATTAAACCATAGTGATAATTTAAAAGAGCATAGGAATAGGCACCAACTGCAAAAAAGGCGACATATCCAAGGTCTAGAAGTCCTGCAAGTCCAATAACAATATTAAGCCCTAGTCCCATCATTACATAAATTAATGCTGAAATCATAATATTGGTTTGATACATGGAAAAAATATAAGGGAAACAAAGTACAAATAAACTTAATAGAATAATTACAGGAAAAAATATTTTTTTTTCATGTAATATATTATTCAAAAAAAAAAGTTGATATTTTTTTGTTTGTTTTCCTTTTTCTGGTCTTTTTTCAAGCATATAACGCCAAAGTATAGATAGAAAAAAAGAGCCTATACCAACACCAATCATATTAAGCCAACGCCATTTAATAACATTTTCAACAGTATTAACTTGAATCACAAGAATAGGAAAAGTTAAAAACATGAACCAGAGAGATACTAGAAATGATTTTTTTATTTGATTTTTTATTGTCATAATTGATTATAAAAAATTAAAATTTAAAGGATATACTCATCTAAAAATAATTTGCAAAAAAATATATTTATAATTTATACTTATTTGATACATTGCAACAAGTATAACTAATGGAATGTAAACGTGCATTTAATCTTTATCTAACTTCAATCTCATGGTAATGCTGTTTTTCATATATATTGAATAATTGTTTAGAATTCATAATTTTATTTAAATTTGATGAAATCATAGCTGAACAATTTTTATAATGCTATCATACCTTTTTTGTTTCAGCCCTGCCAAGTATTCCAGATGGTCTAAATATTAAAATTAAAACAAGAAATAAAAATGCAAATACATCTTCATAATCACTTGAAAAATAACCTGCAAAAAAACTTTCTGTTAATCCAAGAACAAAGGAACCTAGAACTGCTCCCGGTATGGAGCCAATTCCCCCTAAAACTGCTGCTACAAAAGCTTTAATACCTGCTGTAAATCCCATGTAAAAATTAATTTGTCCTATGTGACAGGCAATAAGAATACCGCCAATGGCAGCTGTTGCAGATCCCACAATAAAAGTAATAGATATAACTCTGTTAATATTTACTCCCATTAAAACAGCCATTACTTTATCTTGAGAAGTAGCGCGCATGGCTTTTCCAATTTTTGTAAACTTAATTAAAATTGTTAAACAAATCATTACAATAACTGTGGTTATAAGAATAACAAGCTCTGGTGATGTTAATATATGAGCATAGGGTTCCCAAAATTCAAAATCAGGAATAAAATTGGGAAAGGGCAGAAAATCTGATGTCTGGGCAAGAAGAACATAATTTTGAAGAAAAAGGGACATTCCTATTGCACTTATAAGTGCAGACAGGCGTGGTGCATTGGAATCTCTTAATGGTTTGTATGCTATTTTTTCCATAGTATATCCATAGGCACATGAATATATAATAGCTGTCAAAGCAGATAAAACTACAATTGCAAGTATAGGAAGCCCAAGCATTGTAAGAACACTTGAAATTATAAGTCCAGTAAATGCACCTATCATATAAATTTCACCATGGGCAAAATTTATAAGCTCTACAATACCGTAAACCATGGTATATCCAAGAGCAATAAGAGCATAAATACTTCCTCTAGTAAGTCCGCCGAAAAAAAGATATGTAAGAAAATCAAAATCCATAAAATTTACTTTGTTTTTTTTATAAAAATTCAGCGTAATGCTATGAAAAAAAATTTACCTAATAGATTGAAATTTATAAAAATAGGGAGTGCAATTCTGCACTCCCTATTTTTGCAAGTCTGTACTCTCTATTTTTAATAAATTGCTATTTTTTTATTTTTTGTTCTAAAAAAACATTATTTTCAACTTTATAAACAGAAAAACCTATACCTGTTGCATCTCCATTTTTATCAAATCTGATTTTTCCAAGGGGGGTTTCAACATACTCTGTTCTAAGAGCTTTAACTATTGCATCATAATTTGTGGAACCTGCTTTTTCAATACCATTAAGCAAAGCCAGAGTTGCAGCATAACCTGCATAGAAAAATGTTCCAGGATCCGATCCATAGGCTTTTTGGTGTTCTTTTTTTGCCAGAATATTAAGGGAATTTTTAGAAACATCGCGAGGTCCTGTAGCATATACACCTTCAGCATATTTTCCAGTAACCTTAATAAAGCTATTATCTTTGATACCATCAGCACCCATAAAAAATGTTTTTATTCTTTTCTTACGCATAAGAGTAACAATTTTGGAAGCTTCAGGATGATATCCACCCCAGACAACAAGATCTGGATTTTTATGTCTAACTTTAGTTACAATTGCTGAATAATCAACAGCACCTGGAGTTACGCCTTCAAAAAGAACAACTTCAACACCTTTTTGTATAAAATATTTCTTTGCAAGCACTGCCGCACCTTTGCCATAATCACCTTTATCATGAAGTACTGCAACTTTTTTAACATTAAGATTTTCAATGGCAAATTGTACCTGAAGTTGTGCTTGAACAGCATCATGAGCAATAGTTCTAAAAAAATTAGGATAATTACCAGATAATGTAAGGTCAGGATTTGTAGCAGAAGGCGACATAGCAATAACACCTGCTTCTTTATAAAAACCAAGGGCAGCTTTTGTTGCACCACTACAGATATGCCCAACAACAACACTTGCTCCATCAGAAATTAGTTTTGTTGCTGTGTTGCCTGCAACTTCAGGTTTACAAACATCATCTTCTACTAGAAGCTCAACTTTTTTACCAAGAATGCCGCCCTTTGCATTAATTTTATCTATAACAAGCTTAGCAGCATGAATTGTTGGAATTCCATAGGATGCTAAATCTCCACTATGAGCACCTGCAACACCCAATTTAATTGTATCAGTCTTAGCATCAATGGCAAAAGATATTCCATATAAAAAAAATAGTGCAAACAAAAATGTTATAAAACTAAATAGTTTCCCTGTTTTTTTCATAAAATTCTCCTTTTTGAATTGTTCTTTATACCAAATTTTTTATTAGTTTATCATTCTTTTATTTATTAATGCTAGTGGCAGCTTTTCTAACCTGTTCAGCTGCTGTTTGCATGGCATCTTTATTTGTATTAGATTTTTCTTTAAATTGTATGGCTTGTGCATCACAAAATCTAACACACTGGGGTTTGCCATCACAAAAATCACATTTCATAACCTTATTATCAATAAAATCATAACTCATAGCACCAAAGGGACATATTGATATACACATAAGGCAACCTATACATTTATCATAATTAACAGATACAAGACCTGTATCAGAATCTTTTGAAATAGCTTCCATTGGACAAACTTGAACACAGGGCGCATTATCGCATTGCCTGCATACCATAGGAAGAAATTCACCTGTCATTTCCCATTTTACTATTTTTATTCTTGACCTATATGTATTAACAACCTTTTCATGCCAAACAGAACATACTTGTTCACAAATCCTGCATCCTGTGCATTTTTCTGAATCTATAACTAATATTTTTTCCATATTATTTTCCTGTTTTAAAGAAGTCCTGAAGGTTCATTATTAAGACTAAGTTTTTCTAAAGTTTCTGGTTTAGGCACACCATTTTCATCCCAACCATGTAATTCATAATATTGATCCAGCATTATTTTAAATTTATCTCTATCAATAAATTTTCCTCTGACAACAGGAAGTCCTAAGGGTACCGGCTCATCAAAATAGGGATCAACAAGATTATCATGGGAACGATTAAGACCTTCTCGTATGTTAAAAAGTCTTTCCATTGTATAACCACGATCACCAACATCCCAAATTTCTTTAGCAGTAAATTCCATGCCTGTATTAAAATAAATAAGTTTTGTCCATTCATCAAAAGCAGGCATATTAGGTCCCAAAAACACAGTATGAAATTTACAAATACCAAGACAATCCACAGCTTCATAGCAGATTTCCTGCCAGATTACCTGCCATGGCTTACCTTCATAATCTCTGTAATCTGAAGTTAATGGTCCATCATAAGGAACTGGATTTCCATAAATTTTCTTTAAAAATTTTTCAGGAAGATGGTAAAGATCAATGGCAGGTCTTCCCCTTAAATGGTCAGAACCTCTTGATGAAACAGCAACATTTAATGCAAGGGCAGGTGTTGGACGCTCATCAGAATGTAGATTGCTCATTCCCTTGACATGGATTTGATATTTCAGGGAATCTTTACCAATTATATCAGCAGCTCTAATTGGACCTTCCGCAAGAATATCTCCAAGTCCTTCCCTGTTTGCAATCATATGAATTAATTTAATTACAGTTTCATCATTACCCCAGGTAAGATCCAAACCATTTGTATCTTTTTTTGTAAGAATACCCTTTTCATAAAGCTCCATAGCCCAGGATATCATGCTGCCTGTTTCAAGAGTATCTAAACCATAATAATTTACAAGATGATTTCCAACTAAAACTGTATTTTTACTTGTGCATCCAACTTCCGATGCAAAGGCACCAAGGGAAGTATATTCAGGACCTTCATCATAAGTACCTTTATATTTTCCATGTTTAATTATATATTTTCCACGGCAATGTATCTGGCATCCAAAACATCCTGCTGTGCCAACAAGCTCTTCTTCTATGGATTCAGGTTCAACATCATCAGCATTGGTAAGCTGATTTAACTGAAAATTTCTGGTTCGTACAAGACCAGTAGAGTTTGTAGCACCCCAGATAAAAAGAGTTCCAAGTTTTTGCATTGTTTTTGATACTTTAGCTGATACAATCTGATCTATAATTTTTTTATTATATTCAAGAGCTTCCATTGCATGGGCTATTTTAATATTCATAGTTCCCTTTGCTGCAACAGCTTTTAAATTTTTAGATCCCCAGACAGCACCAATACCTGTTCTTCCAGCTGCATTTTTTACTGAGGTTCTAATGCATGCATATCGTACAAGATTTTCACCAGCCTGACCTATACACAAGGATTTAACATCTGTATCATTAAGCTCTTTTTGAATCATGGTCTGGGTTAAACAAGAGTCCTTACCCCACAAATTTGAAGCATCCCTGATTTCTATTTTACCATTATTAAGATAAAGATATACTGGTTTTTCAGATTTACCTTTAATTACAAGGTGATCAAATCCAGCCTGCCTCATTTCAGGTCCAAAAAATCCTCCTACATTTGCAGAGCCTATAAAACCTGTTAATGGAGATTTAGCAGCAACATGGGTTCTGGAAGATGCTGAAGCAAGTGTTCCCACAAGTAATCCTGCACTTATAATAGCTACATTTTCAGAACTTAAAGGATCAATATTTGGGGAAACATGATTATATAAAAGATAATTATCAAGACCACGACCACCTAGATATAAACGCCTAATTTTTTCTGGAATATTTTCAGTTTTAATTTCCCTTGTTGTTAAATTTATATATGCAATTTTACGATTCATTGACATTTTAAGCCCCTCCCTTTTCCGCCATTTTTTCCCTGCTTAATTTTTCATGTTTTTCCCATACAGGTCCTCTAATGCGGGGCTCATTAGGAGAAAACCACCATATCCTCCATGCATAACCACATTTTGTACAGGTATATTCTGTTGCATTTTTCGGCGGTATAACACGCTCAAAACAATATAAACATCTGAATTGACCCGTTGTTCTGCCCTTTATTGATTTTTCCGCTAAAGTTTTATTATGAGAACCTGTCATTTTTTTCCTCCATATAAAAAAATAATATAATATCTATTTTTAGATAATATAACCTTATTTCTTGAATTGTAGTTGCAACTCAGAATCATTTTTAAATGCTTGAAAAAATACTAGACTAAAGTAGAAGAAGAATTTTTACGACGCCAATCACCTTGCCAGCGCATGAAAAGATTATGCTCTATACCAATAATATCCAATGCCTTGCCAATACTATGATTTATAATATCATCAATTGTTTTGGGCTGATTATAAAATGATGGAACAGGGGGCAGAATATGAATTCCCATATCTGCTGCCTGGGTCATAAGCTTTAAATGTCCCTTGTGCAATGGTGTTTCTCTTACCATAAGAACTATTTTTCGGTCTTCCTTTAATGTTACATCAGCTGCTCTTATTAAAAGATTTTCTGTGTAGGAATTTGCAATACCTGATAATGTTTTTATGGAGCAGGGAGCTATAACCATTGCCTTTGTCAAAAATGAACCACTTGCAACAGGTGCTGTTATATCATTATTTTCATAGGAAAAATCAGCCATGTTCATGACTTTTTCAACATTATAATTTGTTTCAATACCAATATTAATTTTTCCTGCATTAGAAATAATAAGGTGAGTTTCTATATCTATTTTTTTAAGCACTTGAAGCATTTTTATGCCATAAATAACACCACTTGCACCGGAAATACCTATTATAATTCTATTACACACAAATAATTCCCCTAGCTTTTTGATTTTTTTACTAGAATATCTAAAATCAAATCAACTAATATTCTGCTGTTTTTAATAACTTTTTTTATTTCTTGGTCATTGATTTTATCCCAATGCATACCAGCTGTTACAACGGTTGTTGTGTTTAAACAAGATGCCAGAATTTCTGATACAGCCTTTGCAATATCATATTCTTTATGCGCACTAAGACAAATAACAGATGCTGTTGAACTTATTATATCAGATTTTTTTAAACTTGGTCTAGGATGTGCACAAGACACTGCACCAATATGAGGTTTTTCACCTCCATAAATCGCAATAAGCAAATCATTGCCAATAAATTTAACATCTGCTTTTAAACTAAAATAATCATCACCTGTTTTTATAGTAAAATCTGATTTCATTATTTATAATTTCTTACATAGATTGATAAAATTACTTCGTTCAAATCCAAGTTTTTTAAAAAAAGATAAAAGATCAATGGAATCCCACATTACAGAAGAATATATATGTTCAATATTTTTTTTCTTGTAAATCTGAAATATTTCTTTAGCAAGCTTAACACCAAGCCCCTGACCCATGAAATCGGGCTTAACACCCATAGTTACAATCCAAGCGCTTTTTTTAAGACCAAAACCTGCATATAAAAGATTACTAATCATGTAACCTGCTACTTTATTATCAATTTCAGCAACCAAACTTGTTTCATGTTCATTATTTGCTATTTTATATTGAATAAGCTTTTCAAAATTAATTTCAGAACTATTTTTTGAAATTGCATTACTAATTTTTTGAATAGCACCAGCATCATTTAAAGATATTTTTCTTATAATCACACTTTTTTTCAAAAGCTCCTCCTGTTATTCACTATACTTATATTAAAGGCTGATACACAGCACTTTTCATAACAAGATATCGCAAAGCTAAATCTCCTGCAAAAACAAAAACCATCCTAAAGAAAATAAGCCCTGCATTTACATTGCCACCCCACATGATAAGCGTAAAAAATAAAGGAACAACAATTCCAAGTACTATCACTCCAATATAAAAACCCTTTGCTAATTCACCTTTTAAAAGAATATTAATAGATTTTTTTGCAGCTTCAGAGGAATGAAATGTTCCCCAGAGATAAAAGACAATAAGACCAATATAAACTAGAAGAAAAAGCTCCGACCATATTTCAAAGCCTGATGCAAGAGAACCTGAAACAGATAACATAAATTGAAAAATCTGGCTTCCTACCCATATACCTGAAATTATTGAAAGGGGAAGAACCATGGTTGAATTCCAGGAAGGAAGGGCTTTAATTACATTCATGGTTGCAAAACCATGCATAATAATAAGAATACAAATAATCCCTAACATGCAATTTAAAAATGGATTAAATTTTGCTGTAAAAATTTGGAAAAAACCAAGTATTGCAAAAACAAGTATAACCCACATTCCCCTAGCAAGCTCTGAAGAACTTATATTTGTTAAAATCCGCCAAAACCGTTTTGGATTACCAAGGTAGAGCATATGAACACTGCCGCCAAGGACAAGAGTTATGAGCCATCCCAGAATAAGTCCCAAACGATATTGAAAAAACATTGACATAAAATAAAGACCTGCACCTATTTCAGAAAAAAAGAATGCAAGCCAGAGAAATATGCCTTTTTCTTTAATCCATTCTTGTTGCGGTGTTGATTTTATCATCCAATCATAGGGTTTAAAGCTTGAATCAGAAGGAGAAAATATATTTTTTACTGATTTAATAATGTTCTGTTTATTTCCCATTTTTTCAGTTTTTATAAACTTTAATGGAGAAGATATTTTTTTTATAAATTCAATAATTTTTTGTTTCATTTTTTTCTCTCCTTTCAGACTTTATATACTTTAACAGCAACTGATGTTTCAACATTTCCTGTTATGGGATCATAATGCCTGAGATATGTAGGAAGAAGTTTGCAAAAATTACTTCCTTTATTCTTTGCAATGGGTCTGCCCTTTGCCCATAATCCTCCTTGTCCTGAAATTCCAATAACCTTTGGATGTTGGGCTTCCATGGTTTTTATAATTCCCTTTTCCTTTACATTATACTTGTTTTCTATCCATATAATATCACCATCTTTAAATCCTTTATCTCCAGCAAGTTTAGAATTCATGGTTATGGTAAAAGTGTAGGGACATAATTCACTTACCTCATCTATAAAAGGATTTTGAAATGTTGAATTATTAGTATGAAGAATATCTCTGTAAGAAAACGCAAGAAGATCAAACTCTTCATTTAACTCAACATGGGATGTAGGCCAGAACCAATCAGGAAGTGGGGTGTATTGACTAACATCAAGGTCAAGTTCAAAATTAGTATCTTTTAATATTTTTTCGACTGCTTTTTTGTCATGAATAAGAAACTCCATATAAACAGGACATCTTGATGCAACATGCCAACGCCAATAAACATCTTCTATAGGTTTATGCCAGGTTGCAAATCCCTGTTTTTCAATTTTTTCTGCATCTTTACCATAAATCCATTTAAGAAATCTGTCTCCAATTTCCTTCCAAGTAAGTTTTTCATTGGGTTTTATTTTTAACTCTTCATCTTCAACACTGTAATAGTCATTCATAAGTGCATTAAACTTATCAAGAACTCCTACTCTATGGGCAACTTCAATATATACATCCATAAAAAAACGACTTTCACCAACAGGTTTTGCAACCGGCTTTTGCATATGAACATACCAGTCTTCATAAGAAGGACTGCCACTAAAGAAAAATGCATCAATTTCACTGCTCCAGCAGTCTTTTTCTAAATAACTTACATCTGGAAGTAAAATATCTGCTACAGCTTCATCTGTTTCATTGGACCAGATATCTATTTGAACCACAAACATATCTTTGAAAAAATCAACTGCTGCATTCCAGTCAGATTGACTTATAATGAAATTTGCAGCAATTCCAAATACCATTTCAGGCCTGGATTTCATTCCAAATTTTTCATAAATATAGTCTCTTTCCTTAACATATGGGATATGGGAAAGTGTTGAATGTGTCCAAAAATCAACACACCCTGAATTTTTACATGGAATTGTTGGTGTATGTGGAGGCCAGGGCATATGGGAATAAAATACAGCAGGAATTAAAACTCCATCAGGTCCAATTTTTGGCAATCTTTCATAATGTCCACCGGGATATTTTTGTCTTTTAGATGGCCACCCCATAGTTCCACCTGGCACATCTTCTGCTCCAACAAGCTGACTTAAAAGATCAATAGCTGCAACTTGATGAATTCCATTGGAATGTCCCTGGGCACCGCGAAATGTAACAGAAGAAACAGGTCTGTAGGGAAAATTTTTCCCTTCTATTGTAATTGTGCTTCCTATCTGGGCATTTTCAACCCATTCCTTTGCTACCTGCACAATTGTTCCAACAGGAACTGTGCTTATTTCCGAAGCCCATTTAGGTGTGAATTGTTTTAAATGTTTTTTTAGTCTTGTAAAACATGGTTTTACCTTTTCTCCCTTATACTCATATTCGCCTTCCAAGGCAAAATCCTCAAATGCAATGGAATCATCATCAAATTTTTTAATTTTATTTGCTTTTTCATCATATACAAAGGGTTTTTTACTTTTTTCATCCCTTATAAATGTTCCATCCTCTTTTATAAGATAAACAAGATTTGTCTTTGCCTTAATATACAAAGAATCAAATACTTTAAGAGTATTTAAAATATAATTTGCTATGGCAAGTCCCACAGCAGTATCTGTTCCCGGAAGAATAGGTACCCATTGAGTTGCTTTTCCACCTGCAAAATTACCCATTGGATCAAATACAACTTCTTTAATTCCGCCCCTTACTGCATCAGCTCTTAATCTTGCATTTGTCATAGCTGAATGCCCGGAGCCTGTACCTTTACTAGATCCCCATTTAAGTACATATTTTGTGTATTTCCAATCTGGAGCAATTGACCATGCACCATGAATAAGTCCTCCAAGCATATGAGCTGCATTGCCACAGTGAAGACTTCCTCCCCCAATAATAAAATTCCCATTATCCTCAACTCCAAAGGCTTTTGCATAAATATATGGCTGATTATGAGGACCATCACTTGCCCGCATGGTTTGATTGGTAAATATGATTTTATTGGGATCATCATCCATGATTTTTTTCATTTTTGTTGAAATTTCATCCAAGGCTTCTTCCCATGAAATTTCCTTCCATTTAGGATCAACTCCTATTCCCTTTTCAGGATTAGTACGCCTTAATGGTTTTTTAAGACGATTAGGATCATGGTAATACATGAGTCCTGCAACTCCTTTACCACAAAGCCCTGCTCCAGTACCGCCCATGGTGCTTTCTTTAATACCTTCAATTTTTACTGGAACACCATTAATTACTCTTACTTTGGCAGCACATCCGCAATAGCAAACGCCGCATGTGGTATTAATCCATTTATCTTCCCATATTTCATCTGTTTTATATGTCATAAATCCCCCTATAAGGAATATCTAAATTTAAAATATAAATGAGTATATAAAAAATTTCATATACAAAGCATAGTATTTTAAAGTGTTAAAGAAATACTAGAACAAAGTAGATGAAAAAATTTTACAACACCATTAATCAATATAATAAACTGCTGGGTCTGTACCAAATTCAGGTCGTAGCTGCTTACCTTTTTTTTCCATAATCAGTCTTGATACTGTACTTTCAGGATCCTCAAGATCACCAAATATTCTAGCTCCAACAGGACATGTAACAACACATGCAGGAGAAGCATCATCATCTATACCCGGAATTAGTCCATTTTCAATGCCTTGATCAACTCGTTCATAACAAAAATTACATTTTATTACTGTTCCAACTTGAAAGGGATAAAGTTTTTCACCAATTATTTCAAATTCAGTTTTTCCCTGTCCCGGAAAATATTCAGCATCCTTTATATTTTTATCATAATAGGTTCGCTGCTGATAGGGACAGCTTACAATGCAGGCTCTACAACCTGCACATTTATTATAATCTACCATTACAATACCGTCTTCCCGCTGAAATGTTGCATTGGTAGGACAAACTTCAACACAAGCTGCATCATCACAATGATTACAAAGTACAGGATATATAAGTTTTCTACTGGTGGGAAATTTTCCAGTTTCTCCAATAAGAACTCTATTCCAAAATACTTTTGGAGGAAGAAAGTGCTCCTCTTTGCAGGCAATAGTACATCCCCAACAAGCTATACACCTTTTAATATCTATGACCATTCCCCATCTTGGCATAATCACTCCTTTACTGTTAAATAGTTTTCCATAGCATCTCTAATATATTATATTCTAATATTCTTTTAAAATTTTCATATATGATTACTTGCTATATATAAAGTATCAGGACAAAAATCCTGTCCATGTTTCCATTGAATGCTACCCATAACGGGTTTTACAGTTTTAAACATATTTAGTTCTTTTAGTTTTTTAAATATACCTTTATTTAAATAGGGTTTTACATCAAAAACTTTTTCTTCCCCATTATCAAATATAATATTAATTGTATAATCATTATTGGGAATAACATTTTTTACTCTGGGGTTCATAAAATCACCTCATTTTAAAGGATCAATTTTAAATATTTCTTGACCATTTATGGCTAATTCCCAGTCAGCTAATAATTCATCTTTGTGAATTTCTATCCATGCTTATACAAGTCTTGTTTTATTAGATTTTAGATTACCTGATATAAGTTCACCCTCAGTAATAGAAAATACAGCTTCTTGGTCTTGATACTTAACATGTATATGCGGCAATTTGTGTTTTTGATTGTCAAAAAAATACATTGAAATGATAATTCCATAAAACATTGAAATAATTGCCATTATTATAACCTCTTAAAAGCTAATCTTGAAAAAAATAATAGAACACAATATATAGATTTTTTTTATAATCCCATCAATTTTTGATTAATATCTTTACTTCATCAAAGCCTCTTTTTGCACATCTTGCATTTGCTTCAAGTTTTTCCCCTTGAAAATAATCTTTAAAACTTTCAATAACAGGCTTTAAATCAATAGTACCAGTTACCTTTGCAAAGGCTCCTAGAAGACAGGTGTTTGGCATTGCCATGCCAATTTCTTCAATTGATATTGTATTGGCATCTATGCTGCCTATTGTTTCTAAATTTTCATGGGATATATCATTGGGATCATTATCATAATTAATTATCATTATGCCCCCTGAAACAAGTCCTTGAAATACAGCAGATGAATTTTTCTGGGAAGGATCAAGGACCATAAGAATATCTGGATTATATATTTGTGTTTTTTCTCTGATTGGTTCTTTGCTAAATCGTCCAAACGCTGTTACAGGAGCTCCTCTTCTTTCAAAACCAAACATTGGAAAACTTGCACCATATTTTTTTATTTTAACAAAGGCAGTAGCAAGAATTTTGGATGCCATAACAGCTCCCTGACCTCCTCTGCCGTGGAATCTTACTTCAATCATTTTATCTCCTTTTCAAGTTTTGTCATAGCCTTTATAATTGAGTATTCATAATCAATATCTTTTTGTAATATATCAAGCTCCTGATCTGACAAATGATTAAATTTTTTTATAAGTTTTGTATATTCTTTTACAGGTTTTGGTTTTTTTACTTGTTTTGAAAAAGAAAAATTTCCATTTAAAGCTTCCCATAAGGGAAAATAATTTGTTTTAACAGCTTTGCGGCAGAGCTCAATGGACATATCAGGACCAACACCCCACCCAGTTGGACATGGACAAAAAACATGAAGATAGCAAAATCCCTTTTCCTTTATTTGTTTTGCCTTTAAAAGTTTTTGTGCAAGATCTTCAAGATTACTCATGGTTGCAGTGGCAGCATAAGGAATTTTATGCATTGCCATTATCATGGCAAGATTTTTTCTTCTTAGATTTTTACCTCTGGAATTAACTCCAACCTGAGTTGTTGTGGTTCTTGCCCCAAAGGGAGTTGTACTGCTTCTTTGAATACCAGTATTCATATATCCTTCATTATCATAGCAAATATATATAAAAGGTTCATTTCTCTCAGCAGCTCCAGAAAGATTTCCAAACCCTATGTCAGCAGCAGTTCCATCTCCATTAAAGCAAATAACAGTATTATCAATACCTGCTCTGTTATAGTATCTTACAAGACCTGTGGCATTGGCAGCAGCCCCTGTCATTAATGTGCCATAGTAGGATAGTTTATGCCACGAACCTGTATTCTGTCCCATTAAAACAGGCGCAGAGCATGATGGTGTACCTGTTATCACAATATCATTTCCCAAAACCTGAGGTATAAATCTCACAAGAAGTTCTAATGGACATCCTGCACAAAATGCAACACCCTTTGCAAAAGGGTCTTCATGCTTTAGATAATCAAAAACCTTTGAAAGCCTTTTTTTCTTTTTTTCAACCATACTAATTACCTCCATGATTTTCATCATATGAAACCCATGTTACTTCAGGAACATCCTCACCTTTGGAGCCTGCTATTATTAGATCAATCATTTTTTTGACATTATCTTTTTTAATATCTGTATTAGCTATACCATCAATAAAGCTTAGAATTTTTGTATCACCAATATCTGATAAAAAAGATCTTAATTCTACACAAATAGGTCCATGTTTAAAACCAAAGCAAAGACTTCTATCCACAACACCAACACATTTTTTTCCTTTAAGTGCCTGAACAATTTTTTCATTGGGAAAGGGTCTAAACATTCTAAGCCTTAAAAGTCCTATTTTAATTCCATGTTTACGCTTTTCATCAATAACAGTTTTTATAGTTCCACACATGCTTCCAGAGGCAAGCAAAGCAATATCTGCATCATAAAGCTTATATTCTTCAACTTGTCCCCCATAATTTTTATTAAATTTTTTTTCAAACTCCAGATTTATTTGTTCAAATTTTCCCTTGGCACGCTCCATTGCCTGACAGTGTTTGTGGCGCATTTCCATATACCCACCAAGAATTCCATGAGAGCCACAACCAAGCAGTTCACCCGGCATAAGTTTAGTCCTTTCAGGCTGTTGTTTCAGTACACTAAGAAAATCATCTACATTTTTTTGAAAAGGAATTTCTACCCGTTCAGCCATATATGAAAGATAAAATCCATCATAATGAACCATAACAGGTATTTGAATATCATGGTCTTCAGCAAGACGATATGCCATTATTACCATATCAAGTATCTCCTGGCAGTCTTCTGCTATTAAAAATATCCAGCCGCAATCTCTGGTACTTATCATATCCTGCTGGCCTGAAGACACTGCAATCATTCCAGGTGTTTCCCGATTTACATTTACCATTACAACTGGAGCCCTTGCTCCTGCTGTAACAAGAATAGCATCATACATAAATACCAAACCCCAGGATGAGGTGGCAGTAAAAACACGACCTCCTGCAAGGGATGCAGCTGTAATTGAATTCATAGCTGAATTTTCACCTTCAACATTAATTATTTCAGCATCAAGCTTTCCTGATGCATGATATTGCGCAAGTTTTTCTACAACTTCTGTCTGGGGAGTAATTGGATAAGCAGCAACAATATCAGGCCTACATAAAGTAGCTGCCAATGCTGCTGTTTCATTTCCGGTCATTACTTTAACTTCAGATTTGTTATTTAGTTTTGTCTTCATTTAAACTCCCTTTCTAAAATCATGGAAATTGCATTTTTCGGACACTCTTTGGCACAAATTCCACAACCTTTACAAAAATTAAGATCAGGAACAAAAGTATTATCTAATTGTTCCATACATTGTACAGGGCAGTAAATAGCACAAAATCCACAATATATGCAGTTATCATTATCTATCAAAGGTCTTTTTGTTCGCCAGCTTCCTGTATCAGAACATAAAAACTCTTTACTAGCATCAGACCATGGACCCTCGTGTTTAAAGTAAGTATTATTTGCCATTACAACAGGTTCCTCCTTTTTCCCATATATATTTTCTAAGTGTGTTACCTTTTATTATTGAAGTGATTATAATTATTAAAATACGATTTTGTTTTTTAAGCTGAAAAAAAAAAGTCAAAGAACATTAATTGTTCCCATTTGTTGGCTGATAGAACTAATAAATTTAACAATTTTAGATAGGATTTCAAAAGGTGATTAATAATGCTGTTCTTTAATCATTTTTATTAAATTCTTCTGATAAATTTTTGTTAAGTTAATCATAATTTATTATAGGATGCAGGAAGAAATAACCATTATATTTATCTTTAATAATATATAGTAAAAAAAAATATAATTAAAGCTGAAAATAAAGTCAAAAGACTTTTTGAATATATTAAAAAAACAAATACATACCTTTCTATATTTCATCAATTTTGAATTTATGTTTGGCATTTATATTGCATCGCATAGTTTAAAAATAATTTAAGGGGAAAAATTATGATTCTTGAAATGACAAGACCTGTTCAAGGAGGTCTCAGACAGGAAAGAAAACTTGATGTAACATCCAATCATTTAGCTAATGTCAGCACTCCTGGTTTTAAAAAAGATGTTGTTAGTTTTACTAGATTTTTTAATGCTCGAATGAATACAGATATGACTCAGGCAGAAGTTCATAGAACTGGGAATACTCTAGATTTAGCTTTGACTGATGAGGGATTTTTCAAGGTGCAAACTCCTCTTGGTGTAAGATATACTAGGAATGGCTCATTTACACTTGATAATAATGGTGTTCTAGTTGATCAAAAAGGTAATATGGTTCTTGGAAAAAATGGTCCCATTATTTTAAACGCAGAAAATATTTATATTAATAAAATAGGCGAAGTTGAAGCAGATGGAGCAATTATTGATAGACTTGATATTGCAACCTTTGATGTTACTGAAAGACTTCAAAAGGAAAGTGGAGATAATTTTGTTTATAAAGGATTTTCAACAGATGAAAAAGAGCCTGTAAATATTTCAGTTGAACAAGGTGCTCTTGAATCTTCAAATGTAAATGCTGTTCATGAAATGGTAACAATGATTGATCATCATAGAATGTATGAAACTTTTCAAAAAATAATGCTTACCTTTGACGAAATAGATGGAAAAGCAATAAATGACTTAGGTAAACTTAGATAATTTTCAAATAACTGCCATAAGGCAGATCTAGTTTTTAATTTTTGATTTGCCTTACAACAAAATATAAAAAAATATTAAGTAGTTATAAGTTCATATAAACGGAAAGGGGGAATATATGATAAAAGCATTATGGACATCAGCAACTGGTATGCATGCTCAACAAATGCAAACAAATGTTGTTGCAAATAATCTTGCCAATACAAGTACAGCAGGTTTTAAAAAATCCAGAGCAAATTTTCAGGATCTTATGTATCAGACTATACTTATAGCTGGAGCAACAACACCCGGTGGGGGACAAATACCAACAGGTATTCAAATTGGTATGGGAGTTAAGCCTGCAGGAGTTCAAAAAATTTTTACTCAAGGTGATTATAAGCAAACAGGAAATCATCTTGATTTTGCCATTCAAGGAGAAGGATTTTTCAGGGTCATTCATGGAGATGAAGAACTTTATACAAGAGCAGGAAACTTTACATTAGATAGTGAGGGCTATATTACAACTCCAAATGGTGACAGACTACAGCCTGAAATTGTTATACCCCCTGAAGCAGTTTTGTTAACTCTTCAAGATAATGGGACTTTAACAATTCATGGAACTGGTAATGAAATTCTAGGAACTGAGCAAATTCTTGTAACTTCATTTATTAATTCTGCAGGACTTTTTGCAACTGGTGATAATTTATTAAGAGAAACAGAAGGTTCTGGACCTCCCACAGAAGGAATACCAGGAGAGGGAACTTTAGGCACAGTTACCAATAATTACCTTGAAATGTCTAATGTAAATGTTGTGGAAGAAATGGTTGCAATGATTGTGGGACAGCGTGGTTATGAGGCAAATTCAAAATCAATTCAAACCGCAGACAGTATGCTGGGATTAGCAAATGGTCTTAAAAGATAAATATAATATAATAATATTTTTTACATTTATATTAGTTGTTTTTGGTGCTGGTTCAATTAACAGTAAAGAAACAAAAAAAATTAGTATAAATGTTTCTCCGAGTGCTCTAGTTAATTCAAGAGAGTATTTTTTGGGAGATATAGCAAAGATTCAAGGACCTGATATTATTAAAGATCAGATTGAAAAAATTTATATTGGGTTTTCTCCATCCCTTGGAAAAATTAGAACTATTTCTAAAAAGCAAATTACTGCAAAAATAAAATCAGTTTCATGGCTGCCCTATGATGTAAAAATTACTGTACCTGAGTCAGTTATTATCAAACGAGCAAGTCAATTTTTATGTGAACAACAATTAAAAGAAATATATATAAATAATGTAAAACAAAGATTAAAAAATAACGATTTTAAAATAAGAGATTTTAAAGTTAGAGGAACTGAACTTTATCCCCTAGGAGAAATTAATTTTACAATATCAAGCGGCAACATAAAACCTATTAAAAAAACAAGTTTTTATCTTAATGTAAATGTTAATGGGAAAAAATGCGGGAGAATAATCCTTTCTGGATGGGTAGATATCTTTGATAATGTTGTATGTTTTAAAAATTCCTTTAAAAGAGGTCATATTATTAAAGATTCAGACCTTTTTATTAAAAAACTTAATATTTCTTTAATCCCCAATAATTATATTAAAAATTTGAATTATGCCGTTGGAATGTGTGTAAAAAGAAATGTTAAGTCAAAGGATTGCTTAAATAAAAACATACTTGAAAATCCCCCACTTATTAAAAAAGGAGATATTGTTAAACTGATAGCTAACAAAGGCAACCTGCGTATTAAAACCACAGGAATAGCTATAAGAAATGGAAAACTTAATGATCAGATTACAGTTAAAAATATTAGTTCTAAAAAAATTGTTTCCGGTAAAATTATAGAAAAGGGAATTGTAAATATTTTTTTCTAGGAGGAACAATGCATTTTAAAATAGTACTTTTGTTTATTTTTACAATCATTTTTACCCAGGGATGTATTGCAATAAATACAGAAAAATCGCCAATAGCTGTTTTACCACAGAAAAATTCAAATAAACCATTTCAGCCTGAATATATCTTTATTCCTCCTTCTGAAGGGTCATTATGGACACAAGATTCTGGAAATAGATTTTTTGAAGATACAAAGGCATCAAGAATAGGCGATACTGTAATAATTGATATTGTAGAAAATTCATCATCAAGCATGAATGTAAATACAACAACAGGTAAAAATAACAATACAAGTGTAGGGATTTCAAGACTTTTTGGTAAAATGACAAGTTTGGGTGCAGCAGATAACGGAGACTTACTAGGTGCAAATTATACAAACAGTTTTGCAGGAACAGGAAAAAACGATCGCAGCGGTTCAGTAACAGCGTCCATAGCTGGCAGAATAATTGAGCTTCTTCCCAATGGAAATTTAAGTATTTTTGGAAAAAGATCTATGAAGGTTAACAATGAAACACAGCATATTGTTGTTTCAGGCATTGTAAGACCAGAAGACATTACTTCTGATAACAGGATAAAATCAACATACCTTGCTGATTCTAAAATAGAATATTATGGCAAAGGTGCCCTGGCAGATAAGCAAAAAGTAGGTTGGGGAACAAGAATTATTGATAATATATGGCCATTTTAAATGGACTGAAAAAAAATCTTCATTTTTTTATCATCAGTTTTTTAAAATGATTTTTCATGATTAAATAAATAAAAATTTCATATATAAATTATATATTAATCTAGTATTTTAAAGTCTTTAAAAAATCGCTACCAACTGTTATCAGGTATATCTGGTTTTTAGCTCCTGGTTTGCATCACAATAAAACATGAAAGAATATTAAGTAGTTATATCAAAATTATTTTTTACAAACAAAACATAGGAAATACAATGACTGGAAAAATATATCTTCATGCTTTTTCATTAAAATTGACTTCTTACAGGGGTATTAAGCTTATTATTTTTTATGGCGTTATTATTTTGTTTGTTTTTCTTTTTACTGTTGATTCTTCAAATGGTGCAAGAATAAAAGATATATCTGTTATTAAAGGTATTCGTACAAATCAAGTTACAGGCTATGGGCTTGTAGTTGGTTTAAATGGAACAGGTGATAAATCTGGGGCAGATTTTACAAATCAGGCTTTGGCAAACATGATGGAACGAATGGGTATTCATGTTGATAAAAATCAACTTAAAGTAAAAAATGTTGCAGGAGTAATGATAACCGCTGATATTCCTCCATTTTCAAAAATAGGCAATAAAATTGATGTTGTTGTATCTTCCATTGGTGATGCTAGAAGTTTACTGGGCGGGACCCTTCTGCTTTCTCCTTTAAAAGGAGTTAATGGCAAAGTCTATGCCCTTGCTCAAGGTCCTGTAATGATTGGTGGAATTCAAACAGGAGGTAATAGATTTGCCAGACAGAGAAATCATCTTCAAGTGGCAAGAATTGCTAATGGTGCTACTGTAGAACAAGAAATTCCAGTTAAACTTAATGGAAAAAAATCTTTGATTTTATCACTTTTAAATCCTGACTTTACAACAGCAAAACGCATGGCTGATACAATAAACGCATTTATTAAAAATGGTATTGCCCAAGTTATTGATTCTAGCAGTTTGCATCTTAATATCCCTCCCGATATGATAGATAACAATGTAGCAGAATTTATAGCTGATATTGAAACTTTAATAGTTGTTCCTGATATAAAGGCAAAAATTGTAATAAATGAAAAAACAGGTACTGTGGTAATGGGAGAAAATGTTATAATTGATACAGTTGCTGTATCCCATGGCAATCTTACAGTTACAATAGAAAGAGTTGAAGATGTATCCCAGCCAGAAGGTCAGGATGATATAAATACAGAGGATGAAGTAGAAATAGAGGAATTAAAAGTTCTGCCTGTTAATAGAAATTCCACGATAGGAGATCTTGTAAATGGTCTTAACTCAATTGGAGTTTCTTCAAAAGATCTTATTGGTATTATTCAGAGTATAAAGGCTGTTGGAGCCCTTCAAGCTGAACTGCAAATTATATAAAAAACTGCCATAAAGCAGATCTGGTTTTTGGTTCCTGGTTTGCCTCACAATGAAACATGAAAGAATATTAAATAGTTATAAATTTTTTCATATACAATTAGGTAAGAAAAAAATGGATATAGATATTATAAATCATAATTTGTCTGGAAAAAAAATAAAAAATCTATCTGAAACCATAATAAAAAAAAAAGAACAAAAAGAATTAAAACAAGCGTGTCAGGGTTTTGAGGCAATTTTCTTACGAACTATGTTAAAATCCATGCGTGCAACTCTTCCAAAAGATAATATTTTCGGACAAAACCATGGTATGGATATTTATAAGTCCATGTATGATCAACATCTTGCTGATAAAATTTCTAAAGGAAATAACTCAGTTGGTATTGGAAATTTTCTTTATAAACATCTGGAAAAATCTTTAAATAAATAAAACATATAATCCATTTTCTATATTTTTATGTTTTTGAATCAATTCTAAATATATATCTTCTAATATCACCATAAAATTTTCTGCTATGATTTCAATTTCTATCCTTTATTTATCTTTTTAAATGGCATAAAATTTGCTGTTCTATTTCCATATTTATATTTTTTTAAAACAACATGTATAAACAAAGCTTGCTCTCTTTTATGCAAAGCTATCAAATTATATACATAGGAGGTATCCGTGGAAATATTTGCCCATAAAATAGAACATTTGCTAAAGGAAAAATTATCATTTTATTATAAATTAGCTGATATTTTAAAACAGGAAAAAAAATTTATTTTAAATATAAATGTTGATTCTCTATGGAAAGTTTCTTCTAAAAAGAAAAATATCGTAGAATTAATAGAAAAACTCCGTAAAAAAATACTCTATCTTTTTGATGAGAAAAAGATTGACCATGAAATGAACATAAAAACTTTTAATCTTTCAGAATTGATTGCCTTAGTTCCTCTCCATGGAGGCAAAAAGACTAACCTTAGATATTTAAAGATTAAGCTTGATGGAATCAAACAGGAAATTACCTTGCTTGCCAAGGAGAACAAAAATTTTATTAATGAATATTTTTGTATTGTTGATGACCTTGTAACAACTATTATAAATGAAGCAGATAAAGATTCCTGTAAATCAGTTTATGGAAATTTCTGCTCTAATAAGATTAATAAACCTAGACAAAATTTTCTTTTTAAAGCAAAGGTATAAAGATGTCCAGTCTTTCCGCCACATTAAATATTGCAAAAAATGCTTTGGCCGCACAACAGTATAGCCTTGGTGTTACAGGTCATAATATTGCAAATGTTGATAATCCAAATTATAGCAAACAAACAGCTATACACCAAAATATCACACCTTCTTCTGTTACAGGATCTTTAATAGGACAAGGTGTAGATGTAGATAAAGTGCAGCAGTCTGTAAATAAACTTTTATTAAATCAGATGGCTGATGGAAATTCTTCACTTTCCTCTTATAAAGAAACAGCCTCTTATATGAAAATTATAGAAAGTTATTTTAATACAAATTCTGAGAATAGTATTAATTCTCTGCTTTCAGAATTTTGGAATTCATGGCATGACCTTTCAGACAATCCCTTAAGTATTCCAGAGCGTGTTTCTGTGGTAGAAAAAGGAACAAATCTTTCACAAGTATTATCTTCTGCTGGTGAAAATTTAGAAGAACTAGAATATAATATTACAAAAGATATTGAAACATCTGTAAAAAGAATAAATGATATTGCAAAGGAAATTGTAGCTCTTAATAATGAAATTGTTGAAATAGAAGCACAAAAATCTGCTAATGACCAAAGAGATATTAGAAATACTCTTGTTTCTGAATTAAGCACTTTAATTAATATAGATACTTATGAAATGGCAGATGGCTCAATATCAGTCAATGTTGGAAATGGCTCTACATTGGTTTATAGGCAGGATACCTATAATATTTCAATGGTGGCTGGTAAAATTATATGGAATAATTCTTTAAGTTTTAAAGAAGATATTTCAAATAAAATCTCAGGCGGTAAAATTAAAGGATGGCTTGAGATGCGTGATGAAATAATTCCCAAATATACATCTGAACTTGATGTGCTTGCAAAGGAATTAATATGGAATATTAATTACCAGCATAGTAAGGGAGCAGGTCTTGAATATTTTTCTGATCCTGTTCAAGGAACCTATGCAACTGACCATACTGGTCTTTTATCAAGCCTAGCCTTTGGTGATAAAATTGATTATGATCAAGATTTTAGATTATGGGTTAAAGATCAAAGTTCCCTGGAACCAACCTATGCTAAAGTTGATATAAATACAGGAATTTCTCAAGCTGAACTTTCTAATTTTCAGGGGAATTCTCTTAATTCAGTTCAGTCCATATACAAACTTACAGTAATTGAAGGAACGCAAATTGGAGATTATACTGTTGCACAAGTTCAGGGAAGCAATGATGTTTCTGGTGAAACAGGTCCGGGAAGTATTCAAACAGGTACAGATATTACAACTATTTTAAATAATTCAATATCAGAACAAAATATTACTATAAAAGGAGTATCTTCACAACAAGAACCAATTAAGATAAGAAAAAATGGCGGAGATGCCATACAATCTGCTGCATCCATTGCAAAAGCTCTTAATCAAATTAATGGAATTAAGGCATATGCTTCTGAAACAGTTGCAGTAATTGGAGGGCTCACTGGTATAAAAACTGCTGAATATGGTGATAATATTGTTTTTGATTTAGTTATAGATAACATGAATTATGAGGTAAATTTTTTATTAAATGATTTAAATAATGGAGCTCTTGAAGAACAGCTTGAAGAACAATTTGAAACTGCACTTTTAAATGCAGGACATACTTTAAATAATCTTAATAAAGATAATAATTTAACTGTAAATAAACTTACCATAACAAGTAATTCTGGAAAAAATATTGGAATAAAAAATTTTAGAATAAAAAATAATACAGGTGTTAAACTTAGTAATTTTACAGGTTTTGATATTGGAGATACTGTAAAATTTAAAGTTAATTCAAATACAATTCCTTTAACAAGCACTCTTATATCAGTTAATCTTCAGGATATTGATGTTACAGATGATACAGCTGTTTTAACAGCTTTTTATAATGCCTTGGACTCAACTCTTAATGATGAATTTTTCGTGTCAATAGATGAAACAGATGGTTCAATATCTTTAAGAACCACAAATGAATCTAATATTACTCTGGAAACTGGTATTGGTTATAATAATAATGCTTCAATTGATCTTAAAGAACTTGATGGAACAAGTGCAGTATCCTCTGATACTAGTGATGAAATTCTTAATTTTGCTCCTGAAAGTGATATAAAAACTTTTGAGTCTATAAAAACTTTTGAAAATACAATGACTTTTACAGGTCCAACAGAAACTATTATATCAGATGACACATCAGGTACTAAGAATACAGCAGCTATTATAACAGGTACTTTTACAGCACTTCTTGATGAGGGAATTTCATTAAGTTCAAATGTATATGATGCAGGAGGACTTTTTGGCACATCAGGAAAACCTTCAATGGGAAATTCAATAATAACTCTTGGTGGAGAAAATGGATTTTTAAATTTTCAATCCGGAAATACAGTTTCATTTAATGTTGATGGGAACTTTATAGAATATGAAGTAAATGAAACAGATGATATTGAGCTTGCAAAAGAACTTGAACAAGAACTTATTAATAATTTTTCATCATTTCCTGAATATAAAATTATCAGAACCGGAAAATCTGTTTCAATACTTAAAGATATTGATTTAGAAACTCCTATTTCTATTACAGATTTCACATCTTCAGATCCAACACTCAATACTAGACTCGCAGTAAATACAGGTACTGGCAAAGGCACAAATGATCCTGTAAATGATTTTTTGGAATCTAATAATTCATATAAAAATTTTTGTGTATCAACCTTATATGACCAAGAAGGTATTATTCAATGGGAAAGACTTAATAATAATGGATTCTCAACCGGGAAAAGAGGATATGTAAATGTGTCAGATGCTGAAAAAATTACAATTACTGAAAATGGAGAAGATACAATTTCCTTTGATATAAAAAAAGGCGAGCTTGTTGCTGGTAATACTCTTTTATTAAATACCGATACACTGGGAAAACCGGATCCTTTAAATTTTACAATAAAAGGTTCTGCAAATAGTGTTCTTGACACATACCATTTTAAAACTATTTCAGGTGGGAAGATAGGCCATGAACAATTAAATCCAGAAGATACTCCAATCACAATCCAATGGGAAAACAGTACAAATTCAGGGATATTTACAATTAAAGGTTTAGATCCTCCAATAACGCCTAAAGCACCCGTTGAAGTTAAAGTTGATGGGATGAGATTAAAATTTTATGATGGTACTTTGTTTAAGGATGATGTTTTTACAATTAATACAGATTCATCAGGTTTTTCTACCATTAAAAACAATGATGGAAATTTCACAGGTAAAATACTTTCAAATTGGCATTGGACTATGGATAGCTTTGTTAATCAGTTTAATAAAGAATCAGGTGCTGTAAAATCTTCAATAACTGATAATATAATTAGTTTTAATACATCGGATAACTATTATGATATTGAAAATATAAAATATTCAAATATTAATGGGTTTAATAGTGGAAATGTTCAAATACTTATAAATAACTATTCTGGATTAGATTTTGAAATTGAAGATTTTAAACTTACAAGAACATCAGGGTTATGGAAAATTGAAAATGATTTTAATGCTGTAATTTTACCAAAAGGTGGAGATAATGATGGGTTTTCTATTGACTTAACAGGTAATGGACTTTCTGATATAAATATTGTCCTTACAAAAAAAATTACAAAAGATGGATATATTGAGTTTGATTTAAAAAAGAAAAATCAGGATGATTATGGTTTTGCTTTTTCTAATAATGAATCAGGTAATTCAGGAATTACAGCTGCCTTTGGAATTAATACTTTTTATTCAGGTTCTAATTCAAATAATATGAAAACTAATAAAATACTTAATGAACCTGGAATGCTTGCAGCAGCTGTTGTTAATAATGATACAGGTCAAATTTCAAAGGGTGATAATACTAATTGTATTGATATTGCAGACCTTAGAAATAAACAAATTAATATGCAAACATGGACATATACAAGGGGCAATGAGCAAACTTCAAGTTTTATAAATGAAACTATAGATGATTATTACAGAACTATGCTTGGTTCCATGGGATTAAAATTAAGAAGTGTTGAAAATTCAGAGCAGTTTTATACAACAATGGTTAATCAAATAAAGCAGCAAAGAGATTCAGTTTCCGCAGTATCGTTGGATGAAGAAATGATAAATCTAACTAAATTTCAGCATGCATTTCAAGCAGCATCAAAATTAGTAACAGTGTCTGATGAAATGCTTAGTACTTTAATTTCAATGAGATAAGCCCTTTGCACAAACGCATTTTTTATAAAAATACTTTAAAAAATATTTGTAAATACCTATAAACAGGGCTTGCTATCTTTTGTCCAAACTTTAAGTTTAAGGTATTACAATACAACTTCACCATAAAATTTGAACTAAATTAAGCATTGAGCAAAGCTCTCAAAATAAAGCAAGAGGTATTATAGTATGCGAATTTCTACAATGACATTATATGATACATCAAAATTTCAATTAGGTAATCTGACTTCTAATCTTGCACGGGCAAATACTATTATGTCTACTCAAAAAAGAATAAACACTTTGTCTGATGATCCTGTTGGACTTACTCAAGTTCTTGATTTAAAAGCCAGTATTAACTGTATAGAGCAGATTGATAAGGATATAGAAGTAGGCAGAACATGGCTTGTTGGATGTGAAACTGCCTTAAATAATATAAATGATCAAATACTAGAAGCAAAACTTTTATCTCTTCAAATGGCTAATGCTTCAGTAAGTACAACAAATCGTGTTGATGCTGCTAAAACTGTTCAGAAAATTATTGATCAAGTCAAATCTCTTGGTAATACTCAAATCAATGGTAATTATATTTTTGCAGGTACAAAAACTGATTTAATTCCATTTACTTATAATGATGATAATGAACCATCAGAAGTTATTTATAATGGAGATAATAGTTCTTTTAAAATTAAAACTGATAAATATTCTACTTTAAAAGTAGGAAGAGATGGACAGGAAATTTTTAATGAGGAAAAAATAAAAATAGACACAACTAATAATATTATTGTGTTTAAGGAAGATATTGGAAAAGGAAAAAATTCAGAAATAACAATTAAAGCTGAAGTTCCTTCAGGAACATATACACATGATGAACTAGCAGTTGTTGTTAGAAATACAATGAATTTTGCATCAAACCAATCAGGAAATAAAATTAAATATAATGTTACTTATGACAAAGACCAGCAAAAATTTGAAATACAAGATAATGGCACACCACATGGATATTTCAGATTTGATCTTTTATGGGATACAGGAGAATCTTCAAGAATAATTGATGTTACAACAACTGGAATTATAAAAGATGATGTAAATATTGATATTATAAATGCCACAGCTCTTATACATGAAACTCCTGAACCTTCTGGTACAGCACAGTTAGGGTTTATGTGGAATGAACAAAAAAGCACATGGACAGTTTTTAATGATCCAGGGTTTGACCTCCCTTTTGAAATAAGTGGAACTTCAACAAAAATAGAGCTTGATATAACAGGAAATGGAATTTCTGATATTGTTATTAATCTTGATACTCCTGTTGAAGATGATAATACAATTGCTTTTGATATTGTTGCAGGATCCAATGATCATAGTATAGGACCTGAACTTGGTTTTTCATCAACAGATATTTTTTCAATCCCTCCTACAAGTGATACAAAAGTACCAATTATATCTATTAATAACACAAACAATATCCTGGATTTTGAAGAAACTACTATTACGGGAAATTCAACTACTTGTGCTGCAGTTATTCCTAATGGTAATTATTCAAATATGGATGAATTTGCATCAGCTATAGAAAAAGCAATGGAGTTAAAATCTGCAAATAATATTAATTATTCAGTTAAATACAGTAAAACAAATCAAAAATTTATAATCAAAGAAAGTGGTTCTGAACTTAATGAATTAAATCTTCTCTGGCTAGGTGGAGTAAATAATACTAGAACTCAAAATCTAGGCAAAATTCTAGGATATGACATTACTACTAATAATACAGGAGTCACATCACATATTTCTGACTCAAAAGTAATCCTTTTTAATATAACTGCTGATAATAACAAAATTAATTTTAAAGAATTATTGGATGGGGAAAGTCCAGACGCTGTGTCTGAACTTACAGCTGATATTCCTGCAAAAGAATATTCAACTGCTGCTGAACTTGCAACAGCTATTGAAAAGGCAATGGAAGAAAAATCTCAAACACAGGGAAATAATATTAATTATAATGTTTCATATAATGATATTACCAATAAATTTACTATAAAACAGGATAGTAACAATCAAAAAAAACTTGACGAACTAAAACTTTTATGGAAGTCAGGATTAAATTCTGATACTAATTGCGCACAAGTTATAGGATTTGATTTAGAAGATGAATATTTAAAAGCACCACAAGGCAAAAAGGTTTCATGGGGAGTTTTTAATACGCTTTTTGATTTAAAAAAAGCTCTTGAAACAGATGATATTGATGGTATTACCAGAGCAATGACAAGACTTGATACACATTATGAAAGTATTCTTTCTGATACTTCAGATACTGGTATTAAATATAATCGGATTGAAACAAAAAAACAGATTATGGCTGAAGCAAAATTAAGCTTTACTCAAAGGCGCTCAGAAATTGAAGATGCTGATATAGTTGCAGGAATATTAAACCTTGAGGCTATAAAAACAGCCTATAATGCAGCATTAAACTCCACTGCAAAAATAATGAATTTAAGCCTTGTAAATTATATATAAGGAACTTTAAAAAATAACATGCTTGTACTTACAAGAAAAAATGAAGAAAGTATTAATATTGGTGATGATATTATTATTAAAGTTATTGAAACCTCAAAAAATAGTGTTAAACTAGGCATTGAAGCGCCCCAAAATATTATAATTCTCAGGCATGAAGTATTTGAAAGTATTCAACAGGAAAATATAATTTCATCTAGAGGGGATGTATCTGATATTTCAGAGGCAGCTTATATTTTAATAAAAAACAAAAAATATAAGAGGGATATAAAAAAAGAGGGATATAAAAAAAGAGGGATATAAAAAAAATGAAAATTAAAACAAAACAGTTTGGAGAAATTGATATAGATGAAAATAGAATTATTAATATGCCTGCAGGTATGCCAGGATTTAAAGATAAAAAAAGATATGCTATAATACAAAAAAAGCAGACAGAACCTTTTTCTTTCTACCAGTCACTTGACGATCAAGAACTTGGTTTTATATTAATTGATCCTTTATACGAAATTTTATATTTTGTGACTCTAACTATACCAAAAGGTAAACCATCTAGGATGACAGCAAATCTTCTTGCTCCGCTTGTTATAAGTATTACTAGAAAAGAAGCTGTTCAGCTAATATTATATGATACTTCATATTCTTATCAGCATCCTATTTGTCAAAATTCAGAGAAAAAACCTGATTCAGAAAAAAAAACTTGAACTTGTTTAAAAAGCATTAAATATTCTCATTTAAAAAAAATCCTGTAAGCTCTTTCATCTTTTTATGCATTTCAAGCATCTCTTCTGCTGGGATTTGTTTTATTATTTTTTCACTATCCCCATTCTTTTCTATTATTTTTATAACAATATTGTTTGTGTCTTTATCAACAGAAAAATTCATTTTTGTTTGCAAAGTATTATCTGCTAACACCTGCATGTTTTTAATAATATCTTGAAGCTGATGTTCTGAAAATTGAGACTTTTCTTTTGGGGCAATTGGAGTTAATTTTTTTTGAGACTTTATCTTATTAATATCAGCAGATTCATTTGATCTATCTATACTACTGCCTAGAGTACTGTTATTAATTTGTAAAGTTCTAGCGGGTGTAATGTTCATGATTAACCCTCCATGGTTATATCAGTTTTAATTATTATTGATTACTTTTAATTATTATAGGTAAAGATAATATGTTAATTGATTTTTTTGTATTATTTTTATGTTCTGTGTCATGTGCAAATTTCATTAAATATATTTTTAATTTTTTAAAAATCTGGTCTCTTTCATTAGATATTTTTCTTATATCAGGGATACCATCAGTTTTTACTACATTAATATGTTTTGTTTGAAAATTTTCATATTCTTTAAATATTTGATTTAATTTTTTTTTATTTATAATTAAATTCACTTTATATAAACTCCGTGTTATTTCTTAATTTTAGCTTAAGCTGTAAAAGACTTTGAAATATATGTTTCTATTTTATTATGGTTGTCTAATCCCTTTGAATATTGAAATTTTTCTTTATCTATATTTATAGACTGCTCTATATTTATTTTTTTATTAGATTGTTTTGAATTTTCCATTACTGTTTCCTTCCAAATCTTTTTTAAATTTTTAATATAGGAAAAAGCACGGTCAAGAATTTTTGTATCATTAGCAAAAGAAGCTTTGGGAAGCTCTGCAAGTATAGCATTATAAAGTCCCTGCAAAAATTTAATTTCTTCAGTTTCATTATTTTTATCAAGACTTGCATTAAGCTCATTTATTATTGCAATTGCCTTACCAAGATTTTCTCCTCTTTTTTGACAATTTTTTTCAATAACACCTTGTTTAGCCTTTGCAATTCTTAGCAATGCTCCATCATAAAGCATTAAAATTAATTTCCTAGGATCAATACCTTCATATATCTGATTCTCCTGATAAGAATTTAATGCATTTCTATGAAACATAAATTATTTCCCTTTTTAAATGCCAATTGTTTAAATTAACCAGTTATTTTTATTTTAACTTTTAATTTATTATTTCGGCTATTATAAGAGAAATCTTAAACTAAATATAATGACATTGTAAAAACTGATGATTTTATAAAAACTATTCAGCTATTTTCAAAGCTCTATGAATCTTTTGAAGAAGACTGCATTGAATTAAACATTTGAGTTACATAGTTTGTTTGTGATTCCATTTTCTTCATAAAAGAATCAAGTTCAACAAATTGTTTTGTCATAATCTCATATCTTTTATTAAGCTTTTCTGTTTCTTTATCTATTTGTTCATTTATCCTGTCTATTTTAGTTTGAGCACTATTCTTTTCATTATTAATAATACCAGAATAATTTGTAATTTCATTTATTTTATCTTTTAAAATTTCTGCCATACCAATAATATTATTATCAATATTTCCGGAAAAAAATTCACTTATACTATCAAAATTAGATACAATTTTTTCATCAAGTATTTTTTCATCAATTTTAACAGTTCCATCTCTATCTATTTCAAATCCCAGATCATAAAAATTTGTAATAGCACCCTGCATATTATTAATTGGGGTACCCATTATAGTTATAATGCTATTTTTTGCTACTTTAATTGAAGAAATTTTTGATAGACTACCCCAAGTATCTGTTTCTTCATCATAATCATCGTTTGCATCTATTTCCGTAATAATTTCATTCATACAAGTAATAAGACCAATTATATCTTCTTTAATACTAGAAGTTTCTTTATTTATTGTAAGAGATGAAACTCCTGTTTTTTTAAGAGAAAGTGTTACACCTTTAATAACATCATTAATAGTATTGCTTGGTCGTTCATAAGTAATATTATTTAAGATTACCTTTGCATTAAGATCTCCTATAGAATTACCATTTATGTGTTCCATTAAAATATCTTCAAGCTGGGAGTTAATTTCAATTCTATTATCTTCACCAGTTTCATTAGCAGTTAAAACCAAATGAAAAGGTGTATCACCAGAACCTTTATCAATAATAGATGCAGTTACTCCTGGATTATTTTCATCATTATTTATAAGATCAGCAAATCCTGAAAGGGTTGTACCTTGATTAACTGAAATTTCAATAGGATCAGAGTTGCCTATAGTATAAGAAAATGTTTTTGTTTCAGCTGTAACAAAGCCTGTTTTTGAAGCAAAACCAGAAGATTGAAAAGAATGTTTTGATGCAAGTTGTGATACAGAAATAGAATGAGAGTCGATTTTTGTACCATCAACAGCACTTGCATTTATTAAATTCTTCTCTGGTTTCAATAAGAGCATTTTTTTGATTAGTTTTCTTTGTTATTAATGCTTTATCAGCAGCCTTAAGAGAATCAAGTATTCCCTGAAGGTCCATTCCAGAGCCGATTCCCAAAGTTGATATTGTACCACTGCTCATTTTATAGTTCTCCTATAAATTAACGAAATTTAGGGCATCAGATATAAATCTTCATATAAAAATTATGGTATTTTTAGAGTTTTTACGACGCTATCAATTCTAAATATAGCTATAGAATATATATCGGTGATACTAGATTGAAACTTTAAGAAAAAAGATAGGAATTTTATAATTAAAAAGTTTGAAGTTAAAAAAAAGTGAAGGAGTAATTTTTTAACTTCAAACTTTTAATCTTGACGAACTCATAAAAAATTTCAATTTCAATAAAAACTATTTTTTACAAGACCATCAATTTGTTATTACTGGAGCAGACTCATTACATTTTGAACTGATGCATTAGCCTGAGCAAGGGCAAAAGAACTTGATTGTCCAAGCATCTGCATTTTGGAAAAAATCATTACTTCTTCAGCAAAATCTACATCTCTGATTACAGATTCTGATGCTTGAATATTAGTCTTTGTTACTGAAAGATTTGCAATTGTAACGCTTAACTTATTTTGCACAGATCCAAGAGAACTTCTGATTTTATCTATTTGATCTAATGCACCTTCAGTTATACTTATTGCTCTTTGCGCTCCTTCCTGATCAAGAACATTTACATCTTTTAATGTATATGTTTTGGTTTCATCTAGACTAATAGAATCTGTATTACTAAAAACTTCACTATCTTTGCCAAGTGTACTTCCTTCAATAAGATTCATTGAAGTAGTTAATGTTACTCCATCAAGACTTTTATCATAATAAGAAACAAACATATCTGAGCTTAATGTAGTGCCTGCTTTAACAGTGGATGTATATGCTCCAGTAATATCATTAGTTGGTGATAAAATTATATCCTGCTCTAATGTTGTACCAGCTTTAATATTAGTCCCATTGGCAAGAAGTGTGTTGCGACCCAGTGCCATGTCAGAATTAATTATAGTATCTTTTTTTACTTTAAATCCTCCATCAATTACTGAACCTTCCCCAATAACACTGTCTGATTTAAATGTTGTTCCTGCTTTAAGATTAGTTGCAGCAATTGTTGTTATAGAAGTTGCTACTGAATTTAATTCTCCACCCATTACATAGGTATGATCACCAAGTATAGATCCAGTAAGAAGTTTGCTTCCTGCTGCAAGGTCAGAACCTTTTTCTAATATCATGTTCTGACTTATATTCGCGCTATCTATTGTTATTTCGTAACCAGTAGCACTACTATCAGTAGAACCTTTTACTAATATTGTTCCTGCCTTAAGATTACTATTAGCACCGGTGAACAAAGTACTAGTTAAGTCCTGAGATAATACTTGATCTCCTTGAAGTGTTATTATACTTCCAACAACATTATCTCCTTTTTCTATAGTACCATTAGTAGTAATAAGAGTAGGGCCAGTCCAAGAGGATAAAGCAACTAACTCCAAAGTAGAACTATCTTTAATAAGACTTCCAGCTTTAATTTCAGTTGCTGTTATGGAATCAGCATTAAGAAATATTGATTTATTGGAATCTACCGCAATAGCATCTAATGATGTATAGGTTGCACCAATTTCTATTTTTGCCCCAAGTTGAGAACCTTTAGCAATAATACTCCCGGGTTTAATCTGGGTATTTTCACCAGGCAGATTATTATATTTAAGTAATACACTATTATTTTCTATTTTTTGATCAATATTAAGAACAAAATTAGCATCTAAAATACCATTAAAACCACTATATGTCCAATTAGTGCCTTTACCAATAACAGTTCCTTTTTTAAGTATAGTTCCTTCAGTAACCAGCATATCTTGTTCAAGTGAAACAAAACTTGCAAGAGCAGAAGCGGTAGCAGCATTAACGGCAGCGGCGGCAGCATTAGCGGCAGCGGCGGCAGCATTAGCGGCAGCGGCGGCAGCATTAGCGGCAGCGGCGGCAGCATTAGCGGCAGCGGCGGCAACATTAGCGGTATCAGCAGCAACAATAAAATCAGCATCAGTAGGATCAGTAGCAAGAGCATTAGCAGCAACAACAACCGCAGCATCAGCAACAGCCGCAGCATCAGCCGCAGCATCAGCATCAGCCGCAGCCGCAGCCACAGCATCAGCCGCAGCCGCAGCATCAGCATCAGCATCAGCCGCAGCACCCACATCTGCCCCAATATCTCCGCTAACAATAATATCACTGCCAAGTATAGTACCTTTTCCAATTTTAGTAAATGCCCCCAAAATGGAACCTGATTTCAGCCTATAGTCAAATTCTGTTTCACTTATAGACGCTTCAACTAAAACATCTCCACCAAGAACTGTAGCAGCAGCAAGTTTTGATCCAGCAGAAATTATTGAACCTGCTGCAAGTGTTGAATCTTCTGTAATTATCAAATCTTCTGATATTTCTATCTGAGCACCTATTGTTCCTGTTCCCATACCACTTATTTGAAACTCACTAACACCTTTCTGGGTCAAGGCAATATGACCAAGAGTTGACATTTCCTGTGCAGTGCTTCCAAATATTTCTGAAATTAAACCAGATACTTTAATGCCTCTTCCATCAACTGATGATAATGTTATTTTTCCATCACTTTCCAGATGAGCATTAACACCTGTTAAAGAAGTTTGTGAATTTATTGCACCCACAAGTGCATTTTTAGAATCATTTTTTTCAATGGAAACAGCACCAATAGGAATACCATTTATTTCAAAATCTTCTCCTGTTATTCCAGCACTAATTGCATTTTTACTTGTAGTTGTTACAATTTCCGTTGCACTAATCCCAGTTATAGAGGTGTATCTGTTAAGTTCATCTGCAAGAGCTCCAAGTCCATTTTCTTGTTTATTATTATTTTTAATATCAATAGTATTAAGTGTAAGTGTTTTGCCTGTAATAGAACTTCTTATATTAAGTTGAACCTCAGTATTTTCTTCATTTATAAGTGTCATATTTGCCTGAGATATATGTCCTACTTTATTGGGTTCTGCTGATTCAATGGAAACCTTTGCAGTTTCATTAGCAGTTGGACCAATTTGTATTCTTTTATTTACAAACACTCCTGATAAAAGTTTCTGCCCATTAAAATTTGTATTTTTTGCAATAGATGCAAGTTCTTCCATAAGTTTATCAATATCATTTTGGATTATGCGTCTTGTTGATTTTGTTTGCCCATCTGAAGCAGCTTGAATGGATTTTGTTTTAATTGTATTAATAATATTAATGGATTCTTGAAGAGCTCCTTCAGCAGTTTGAACAATGGAAATACCATCATTGATATTTTTTACAGCTTGACCTATTCCAAGGGACTGAGATCTTAAGGCATCTGCTATTGCCATGCCAGAGGCATCATCTCCTGATCTGTTAATTCTTAATCCAGTTGAAAGTCTCTCTAGAGATGTAGAAAGAGCATTATCATTCTTAAGCATACTCCTATGAGCATTTAGAGCTGCTATATTTGTATTTATTTTAAGAGACATTTTTTTTAATCCTCCATGATAAATTTTATAATCTTGCCAATTCCTTTAATTGCAAATAATTATTTTTCTATAATCTTTTTTAAACAAAATACTGCAAATGGTATGCCAAAAAATTAATATGAAACAAAAATATAGGAATATCAAATAGATAGGCAAAAAAACAAAAAGGATTTAGAACTTTTTTCTTATCTTAAAAATTTAAAATAGGAAAAATTTGTCTAAAAAACAGGAAGAAAAGGTAAGATGTGAGAATTTAATCTCTTTAAAATAAAAAAAACCGCCTTAAAATGTAAGGCGGTTTTAATAAAAAAATTAGAATTAAATTATGAATTACTGGAGAAGACTTAATATATATTGCGTTGATGCATTTGCCTGTGCCATAGCATAGGAACCTGTCTGAGCAAGAAGCTGCATTCTTGCAAAATTCATTGCTTCTTCTGCAAAATCCACATCCCTGATAATAGATTCTGATGCTTGTATATTAGTTTTAGGCTTTAAGTCAATACTAATAGTACTTGTAATAGTACTTGATTTAATTGTACTACCAGTTGCAATAACACTATCCTTGGCCAGGGTCATATCAGCTGATAAAGTAATATTACTAATAACAACATACATATCACTTGCTAATGTAGTTCCTGATGCAGTAGATGTTCCTGATCCAGTAGATAAAGCATCTAATGTCATATCTTCTTTAAGAACAGTCCCTTCTTTAATTAATGTACCTTTTTGAAGAATAGTATCCTTATTCACTGCCATGTCAGAGCTAAGTGTCATGCCTGCTAGTATTTTACTGCCTGTTTTAATTATACTGCCCTTAGCCAGAGTCATACTCTCTGTTAAAAGAATAGCAACATCAACAACATATCTATCCCCTGGTAATATATCTCCTGTATTATAACTATCTGTTGTCCCCCCTCCACCAGCTTTGTCAGTAGATAAAGTCATGTTTTCTTTAAGAACAGTACCTTGTTTAATTAATGTATCTATTGCAAGGTTAGTATCTTTATCCACTGCCATGTCAGAGCTAAGTGTTATATCCTCAGCAGTAGTTCCTGCTATACCTGCTATCATTGAACTGCCTGCTTTAATTTCACTGCCCTTAGCCAGAGTCATACCAGCAGCTCCTAAAGTAATATCACTAATAACATACATATCCTTTGTTAATATATGTCCTGATAAAAGAGCCTCTGCTGATCCATCAATTGTTTCAGATAACTCTGTTGCCATATCTTGTTGAAGAACAGTACCTGATTTAATTACTGTACCTACTTTAAGAATGCTATCAGTATCCAATGCTGTGTCAGAGCTAAGTGTCATGTCTAATGCTGCCACTTCAACAGCTTTATCAGATATTTGAAACTGGGTTGCCCCTTTTTGTGTAAGGTTGATATAGCCAATAGTTGACATTTCACTGGCACTAAAAATAGGAGTAACTGAATCTGCTGAACCTATTAAACCTGTAATATCTATTCCTCGTCCATCAATGGATTTAAGTATAAGTTCGCCGCCACTACTTATAGATGCAGTTACGCCATGTTGAGATGATTTATTATTAATTCCCTTTATAAGACTATTGTCTGCATCATTTCTTTGAACATTAATTGCTCCTCCAATATTTACTCCATTAATGGAAAAATCATCACCTGTTTCGCCTGATTTAATATTTGTTGATGAAGTTGAACTTACAACAGCATTTGCACTAATACCTGTTGTTGAAGCATAACGGTTTATCTCATCTGCTAAAGCCTCCATACCATTTTCAGATTTATTGTTTGCCTGAATATTTATTGTATTTAAAGTTAATTCTTCCCCAGTAATGCTGCTTGTAATAACAAGTTGCACAAATCCACCATTTTCATTTGCCAGATCAAGTTTTGCCTGAGTAATATGTCCTGTTTTATTAGATTGAGATGATTGAATTGAAATATCTGTTGTTATATTAGCATAAGCATCAATTTGGATTTTTTTGTTGGTAAAAGCTCCAGACAAAAGTTTCTGTCCATTAAAAGAGGTATTTTTTACAATACTATCAAGCTCTTCCATGAGTTTATTAATATCATTTTGAAGTATAAGTCTTGTTTCCCTTGTCTGCGTATCTGATGCTGCCTGAATCGTTTTTGTTTTAATTGTATTAAGAATATTAATAGATTCTTCAAGAGATCCATCAGCAATTTGTATAATTGATAATGCATCATTTGCATTGCGGATTGCCTGACCAATTCCAAGATGCTGTGATTTTAAGGAATCAGCAATAGCCATTCCAGATGCATCATCAGCAGACTTATTAATTCTTAATCCAGTTGACAAACGAGTTAATGATTCTGAAAGTTTATTGTCATTATTAATCATATTTTTATGGGCTGTAAGGGCAGCAATGTTTGTGTTGATTTTAAGTCCCATTTATAATTCCTCCATGAATTATTTAATTTAATAAATTATCATAATTTATTTTATATGAAAAAACCTATACCTACTTAATATTCTTTCATATTTCGTTGTAAGGCAAACTAAGAACCACAAAAACCAGATCTGCCTTCCTTATGCCAGTTACTATTGTTACTTTTATTTAATGATACATAATACACTAATATATTTCTTGTTTATTCCTCCTTTTTTATTTTGATTTTTTGTTAAAATTGCTATCGACATTTTAACAAAAAACCTTAATATAAATTAACCATTTTTCATGAAAAACCTAGCACCATTAAACAATATATTTAGGTACAAACAATTCATTTATACTTTTAAGAACATAATTATCTGTCATGCCTGAAATAAAATCTAGAACAATAATTTCATTTTTTTCATCATCAGAATATTTCCTTTTTTTAACAAAGTTTTTAAACAAATAAACTACAGGAATATCCAGCAAAATATTACTTTTAAATCTATTTGTTTTTGTGATTTCTTCTAATAAATATTCAAAAATTATTTTTAATGCTCGCTCTGCCTGAGGCTTAAATTTTTGTACTTTTTCATGTTCATATATATTTTTATAATTAAAAGAGATTAATTCTTTTAAAGCAGAAAATTTAGTTTGACTTAATCCAATTTTGTTTTCATGCTTTTTGCTTGTATCAATTAAATCTTCCAGTAATATTCCTATTCTTGAACCATTATTATTGCCTAATTCATTAATTATATGTTGGGGAATATCATTTTTTTTTATAAGTCCGGCTTTTATGGCATCTTCAATATCTCTTCCTGCATATGCTATTTTATCTACAAAACGAACAACACAACCTTCTAGTGTAACAGGCATTAAAGCATTTTTTAATTTTTTTATATGTTCAAGTTTTTTATTTTTTTTTTCAGGAAAAATTAAATTACTTTTAAAATCTTCTCCACAATGGGAAATTATTCCATCTCGTACTTCATAGGTTAAATTTAGCCCTGATTTAGGTTCGCTATCTAATTTTGCAAGTTTATCTACTACTCTTAGACCATTGATTTCATGCTGAAAGGAAATATCTAATTTATTATCTTTACAAATTTTTTTAAGCACTTCTTCGCCATGATGACCAAAGGGCGAATGTCCTATGTCATGTCCCAGCCCAATTGCCTCTGCTAAATCTTCATTTAATTGTAAATGCCTTGCAACTGTTCGAGAAGCAGAAGCAACATAAAACACATGCTCCATTCGTGTACATATATGATCATTTTTAGGAAGAAAAAAAACCTGAGTTTTATGTCTAAGCCTTCTAAAGGATTGGCTGTAAATTATTCTGTGTATATCTCTTTGAAATTCAGTTCTATAATTATCAGGTTTAAGTTCTTTTTTTCTTCCCTTTGAATTTTTACTTAATGTAGCATATTTACTTTTATAAATATTTTCTTCATTAAATGGTTGACACATCTTTAATCTCCAAAATATTTATTAATTGATTACATAATTCATTATTATTTAAACTTTTTGATAATTTAAAAAGTAATTGTCCTTTTTTATATAATGTTTTTATCCTAGAGTTATTAATTATTTTGTTGTTCCCAGAATGATTTTCCAAGAATAATTCATTAAAAACAAATGGTATAGATGATATATTATTTACTATATTAAAATTTGAAAGCCCTATTACCAGAGGATTATCATTTCCATTTATTAAGGTTCTTGCATCATTTTTAAATGTAACAATTATTTTTCCTGCATTCCATGCAATGCCTGCCTCAACCATTGCACCTTCATCTGGAACTCTGCCATTAATATTTAAAATTAGTCCATCACTTAGAAGTACTTGAAAAACATCCAGTGTAAAAATTGCTTTATTTAATATAAGATTTGCATTATTTTTTGAAACCCCTAATTTTATAAAAGATTCTAACAGGTTGGCAAACTCAAACCCATCTCTATGAGGTAAAAAAACATCAAATCCATTATTTTCCAAAACATCTGCAATTTCCTGCATTTCTTCCTTTTCCTTTGAATTAAATAATGGACCTGCACAATATATTTTTTTCATTATAAAAATACTCCTTTTATAATTATAATATTGATGGCTTTATAAAACTCTAATTTTCATATAACCGCCATAAAACAGATCTGGTTTTTAATTCTTAGTTTGCCTTACAAGAAAATATAAAAGAATATTAAACAGGAAAAAAATTCCAGATTAGAAACTGATATGGAAATATATCATAAAAACTATATTTTCTATTACATGGGAAAAATAATTATATAAAATTTAAAAAAAATAATGTAGGAAAAAAAAATGCCATTAATAGCAATATTGCTTACTACATGGCATTTTTATCTATTTGGAATTATCTATTTTTATCTTTTTTGGCATGGGAAATAAGGGGTCTTTGGCCCTTTTCTTTAAAGCTGATAACAATTTTTTCTGCTTTTTCAAAAGGAACAGTTATAAAAGAAAATCTGTTCATTACTTGTATGTCACTAATTTGTCTGGGTTTAATTGAAACTTTTCCCATAATAAGTTCAACAAGCTTTCTAGCGCTTATCTTATCTTTTTTGCCCAGGGCTATAAAAAGTCTTGCCTTGCCCTTTTGATCAAGCTGTTTTCCCTTTGCACCAATTTCTTTTATTTTACCATAAGCATCTGGATTAAGTTCTTCTTTAAAACAATATTTAAGTAATGCAGGAAGTATTTCTGTTAAATTATTATCTTGAATCAGCTTATCTGCAAAGTTATAATATTTATCCTCAATTTTTTTCTCATCTTCAAGAATAGCAGTTAAATCATCATATATTTTTTTCTTTTTTGCGTTAATAATATCTTTTATCTTTGGTACATTTGATTTTTTAATATCAGTCTTGGCAAACCGCTGTATAAACATCATTTTTCTATATTCATTAGGAGTAATAAATGTAATGGCAGTTCCTTGATTTCCAGCTCTTCCTGTACGACCTATACGATGAACATAAGATTCTGGATCATGGGGTATGGAATAATTTATAACATGGGTAAGATTATTAACATCAATGCCTCTTGCTGCAACATCTGTTGCCACAAGAATATTGATTTTCTGTTTTTTAAATTTATTAAGAGTTCTTTCCCTTTGTAATTGTGAAAAATCTCCATGAATAGCTTCTGCATCATATCCTCTATCTGTTAGCTGAGTTACAACGGAATCTGCATCATTCTTTGTTCTGCAAAAAACTAAACCATAAAAATTATCTTTAATATCAATTATTCTAGATAAAGCTTCAAATTTATCAGATGCTTTTACCTCAAAGTATATTTGCTCAGTTAGATTAGTTACTAGTTCCTTTTTCTTAACTGTAAGAAGTTCATAACCATCCATGTATTTGCGGGCAAGAGACTTTATTTTTGCAGGTATTGTTGCAGAAAATAATAAAGTTCTTTTATCAGGATTTGTATGTTCCATTATTTTTTCCATATCCTCGATAAAGCCCATATTAAGCAGTTCATCTGCTTCATCAATAATTAAATGCTCAATTTTTTTCAGTTTCAATGTTTTTCGTTTAAGATGATCAATTATTCTTCCTGGAGTTCCAACTACAATATGTACTCCCTTTCTTAATCTGCTTAACTGCTGAACAATGGATTGACCACCATATATTGGTATTATTTTAAGATTTTTACTTCCCTTTAAAGAATTAATTTCCTCTGCTACTTGAATTGCTAATTCTCTAGTAGGAACCAGAATTAATGCCTGAACTGTTTTAATAGAAGCTTTAATCATTTCAATTAAAGGCAGTCCAAAAGCAGCTGTTTTTCCTGTGCCTGTTTGGGCCTGAGCAATAATATTAGTATTATCTTGCAGCATTAAAGGAATAGTCATAACCTGAATTGCAGTTGGTTCTTCAAAACCTTTTTTATTAATTGCTGTAAGTATTTTTGGTGAAAGTCCAAGTTCGTTAAATGTTTTTTTATCTGTCATGTATTTCTCTTTTATTTATATTTTAATTTTTATCAATCTTTTGATTAGCTTATATCATACCAATCAATGGAATAAAGAGAATAAATTATATAAATTAGATTAAACTTTTTGTAAAATATAAATACTTCATTATATTAGTGAAACCTAATATTTAAAATCCCTCAACCCAATTTTAAAAGTTACAATACCCAAAAATCTTTATTAACTTAACAAAATCACTCTTGATTTTGAGATGCACTTTATACTGCTACACTTAGTTGCATAATAATTATACTTAAATTTTGCTGAAACTTTAGATAATTAAAATTAAAATTTTTCTCCAAATATCATAGGTATTACTTATTCTTTGATCTTTTATATTTTTAACATTTATTTTGTTAGTCTTTGAAAAATTTTTTAATTTTTTTCTTTATCAGTTCATCAGGACAACTTAATTTAATTATGGCACATTGTTTTTTGCACTGTCTACGTTCTTTACCGTCCATAAGTGTTCTTCGGCACTGATTCATACATCTAACGTATTTTGCTTTTGTTTGCGGACAATTTGCCGCATAGCTAATAAAATAAAAAGAAAAGAAAAGAAAAGAAAAAAGCCTAAAAATACAACTATTATCTTTCTCGTTACTACTCCTTTCATAATTTATCCTCTCGTTTGTCCAATTTTTTTAGTACTATCGCTGTTACAATTCGGGCATTTAAAAGTACGAACAAAAACACCACCTTTGCCACTTGCACAATATCCACAAAACCTAGATCCACATTTTTTACATTGAAAAATATTTACTGGGCTTCCACTTTTGCCAGTACTGCTTGCTCCACAATTAGGGCATGCTCCATATATAGCTCCCATAAATAACCTCCTTTCCTTTTAAAACAAAAACTTGCGTTTTGTATCTAAAATTTCAGCAAAATTTAAGTATAATTATATAAATAAGCGTAGCGGTTAATTTTATTCATTTTTCATAGCAACAGCAGTTTCAACAATATTATTTGTTGTAAAGCCGTATTCTTCAAGGACTTTACTGCCTGGAGCTGAAGTTCCAAAACAATCAATTCCAATTATTTTACCAAAATCTCCTACATAGCGTTCCCAGCCCATAGTAATACCTGCTTCAACTGCAATGCGATTTTTTATATTAGATGGAAGAATTCTTTCTTTATAAAAATCAGGAGCTTTTTCAAAAAGTTCCCAACTTGGCATACTTAGAACTCTTGCATTTATTTTTTTGCCCTTTAAAATATTTGCAGCTTTAATACAAATATGAACTTCAGAGCCGGAAGCAATAAGAATAATATCAGGATTTTTTTCTGTATTTTGAATTATATAGGCTCCATATTTTAATTCTCCATCTGTGTCTTGTTTATCAAGAACAGGAAGTTTTTGCCTACTTAAAATAAGTGCTGTTGGAGAATCAAAAGTTTGAAGAGCATACCTCCATGCTTTAGAAGTTTCATTTGCATCACAGGGTCTTATAACATTAAGATTTGGGATTGCCCTTAAAGATGTAATATGCTCTACAGGCTGGTGTGTTGGCCCATCTTCTCCAACTGCAACACTATCATGGGTAAACACATAAATTATTGGAAGATTCATAAGAGATGCAACTCGTATGGCTGGCCGCATATAATCAGCAAAAACAAGAAATGTTCCTCCATAAGGGCGGATGCCACTGTGAAGATACATACCTGACATAATAGATGCCATTGCATGTTCTCGAACTCCAAACATTATATTTCTGCCATCATAAGCATTTTTCTGAAAATCCTTTGATGAATTAATATATGTTTTATTTGAAGATGCAAGATCTGCTGACCCACCCATAAGAACAGGAAGATTTTTAGCAATACTATTAAGAACTTTTCCAGAAGCAGCTCTTGTGGCAATAGGTTCATCAGAGGACTTAAACTCAGGAATTTCAGAATCCCAGCCTTTAGTAAGAAATCCGCTTATGGCATCAACAAATTCTCCTGCAAGTTCAGGAAATTCTTTTTTATATTCATTAAAAATATCCTGCCATTGCTGTTCTTTTTCCTTGCCTAATTCAACGGATTTTCTAGATTCTTTAAGAACTTCTTTAGAAACATAAAAATCTTTATCAATGGGAACCCCATAATTTTCTTTAACAAGTTTTATTTCATCAATTCCCAAAGGAGCTCCATGAGCATCACAAGTATCTTGTTTGTTTGGACTGCCATAAGCAATATGAGTTCTAAGTTTTATAAGACTTGGTTTTTCTGTATTATCTTTACCTGCTTGAATACCTGCCATGATTTTTTTAATATCATTACCATCATCAATTTCAATAACATGCCAGTTCATTGCCTTAAATTTTGCTGTTACATTTTCAGTAAAAGTTATATTTGTTTTTCCTTCAATTGAAATTGAATTATCATCATATATTACAATAAGTTTACCAAGACCAAGGTGTCCTGCAAGAGATACAGCTTCATCTGCAACACCTTCCATAAGGTCTCCGTCTCCACAGATTACATAGGTATTATGGTCAATAATTTTTTTCCCAGATTTATTAAAACGAGCTCCAAGATGGCATTCAGCAATTGCCATTCCAACTGCATTGGCAAGACCTTGGCCTAGAGGTCCTGTAGTTGTTTCAACACCTGAAGTATGACCAAATTCAGGATGACCCGGAGTTTTGCTTTTCCATTGCCTGAAATTTTTTAAATCATCAAGTTTTAATCCATACCCATTTAAATAAAGCAGACTATAAAGAAGCATGGAAGCATGACCCCCTGAAAGTACGAATCTATCTCTATCTATCCATGCAGGATTTCCAGGATTGTGCTTTAAAAAATATTTCCATAAAACAAAGGCAGCAGGAGCAAGCCCCATAGGAGCTCCTGGGTGTCCTGAATTTGCTTTTTGAATTGCATCAATTGAAAGAGTTCTAATTGTGTTAATACATTGCTGGTCAAGATTTTTACTGGCACAAGCCATTTTTTTCTCCTGTTTTTTTATTAAAAAAAATGAACTCATAAAAAGTTCAAAATTCAAATACAAATGAATTTTTTTAAAACACCATTAATTTTTATAACGCTCTCATAAATTCAGGCTTCAAATCAACTTTGCCCTCCAGAGCTTTAGCAATATAGGCAAGAGTTTTTTCTTTATCCTGGGGCAATTTAGCTCTTATGGGAAGATAATTAGATGCATGATTAGCATGAAAAAAACCTGATGTAAGATTTGTGGCACCAATCATTAAACCAAGTTCATTTAACATTTCATCTGGAGTAATTAAAACAAATTCTCCAGATTTATATTCATTATATAATGGTGTGCCTGGTATAAGCATTAAACTTAAAGCTCCAACATAATCAGGATCAATAGCAGAAAGAACTTTTCCTGTTTCTAATGCATGAATACTGGATCGTTTTCTTCCAGCCAGTCCCACAAGAACTGTAATTGAAAGTTTTATACCAGTTTTTTTAACTTTTTTACCCATTTCAATTAAACGATTTGAATCAGCACCTTTATTAATTTTTTTTAATGTAACATCATCTCCTGTTTCAACACCCATATAAACTATTTTAACACCAAGTTTTTTTAATTCTTTAAGTTCATCATGAGTTTTCATTTTTATGCTTTTTGTGTTTCCATAAAGTCCAATTCTTTCAACCCATGGAATTCGTTCTTGTATTCTCTTAAGAATAGGCACAAGTCTTTTTTGCGGAATAATCAAAGCATCACCATCACATATAAAAACACGATTTTGTCTTTTAAAATATTTTGCAGCATAATCAATATCTTCAAAAACAATTGAATTTTTCTTAATGGTAAAACGCTCTCCCATATATGTGCCGCAAAATGTACACTTATTATGGGAACATCCAACTGTTACCTGTAAAAGAATACTATCTGCTTCACTTGGAGGTCTTATTATATTTCCTTGATAGTGCATTTATAAAATCCTTTAAAAAAATTGATGGGATTGTAAAAATTTTTTATCTACATTATTATATTTGTCTTGTATGATTAAAGTCAACAAGGTGTTATCTGGTAATTCTTGGTAAAAATTCAAGTAACTTACTCTAATTATTATCTAGAGAAAAAAAATATAAAATTGGATGCATTATATAGTATCGTAAGCAATTTACGCGTACGCTATATGGTATTTTATAAATCGCAAATTGTATTATAAATTATAATCACCTTAAAAAATTTTAAATATGTTAATAAAAAATATGCAGATAGAAAACACTTCAAAATGGTATTTACACCCTGTCTTTATTTTTACCTGTTCTATTATTGCTCTTACAACCTCTCTTGTTCTTACTACTTACTGGTACATGGAAATAACAGCAGCCCTTGAAATAATTATTAAAAAATTTCATATTGATCCAAAACAGATATTTCCCTCAAAAACTGGTATGATTTTTATTGTTTTAACTCTTCTTGTTACTGTTGTTCTAGCTGGAATTTTTCTTGCCTTTGTATATTATCAGCGAACAGTCAGGCTTTTCAGGCTTCAGCATAATTTTATATATAATTTTACCCATGAATTAAAAACCCCTGTAACTTCTTTAAAAATATATATTGAAACATTTTTACGTCATAAAATTAAAGAAGATGATATTAAAAAATACAGCAAATATATGTTAGATGATATTGATAGGCTCATTAAAAATATTAATAGTATATTAAATCTTGCCAAGATAGAAAGCCAAACTTATGAAGCAGAACTTTCTTATGAAGATTTAGCACAAAAGGCAAAAGAATTTTGTACTAAAAATCAAACTCTTTTTAGAAATTGCAAAATTAATGTAATAACTCCTGAAAAAACAAAAACTATATGTCAGGTTAATATACTTCTTTTTGAGATATTGCTTATGAATATTCTTTCTAATGCTGTTAAATATAATGAATCTAAACAACCTGAAATAAATATATATTTTCGTTTTTATAAAAAAAAAATAATTGTTGATTTTAAAGATAATGGCATTGGTATTGAAAAAAAAGAAATAAAAAAGATTTTCAGTAAATTTTATCAAATAGAAAAGCATGAAAATATTGATGTAAAAGGAACAGGGCTTGGGCTCTATCTGGTTTCCAGTATAGCAAAAATACATGGATGGAAAATTAAAGCAAAAAGTGATGGTAAAAAAAAAGGAGCTGTATTTACACTTAGCATACCAATGGAAAATTCTATTAAATAAAGGAATAATCTATGGGAGATACTCAAAAGGAACGAATTTTGGTTATAGAAGATGAAGAACATATTGCTGAAGCTCTTAAATTAAATTTAACTATACAGGGATATAATGTAAAAATTTCTCCAGATGGAATCACAGGGCTTAATAAATGGAGAGCCTGGCTTCCTGATCTTATAGTGCTTGATATTATGCTTCCCATGATTGATGGCTTTTCAGTTCTTAGAACCATTAGAAAAGAAGATAAAAAAATTCCAGTTTTAATTCTTTCTGCAAAAGCTAGTATTAAAGACAAGATTAAAGGATTTCACTGTGGCGTTGATGATTATCTTGCAAAGCCTTTTAATCTAGATGAATTTCTTTTGCGTGTTCAAAGACTTCTTGCCAAAAAAGCATGGTATATTAAAAAAAATAATAAAATTCTTTTTAATGGTGATTCTTATACTTTTGGAATAAATCATATTAATTTTATTACATGTAATGCTCAATGTACAAAGGGTAAGATAACTCTTACAAAACAAGAGATAAAACTTCTTAAAATTTTTATTGCAAATAAAGGAAAAACTGTTTCAAGAGAAAAACTTCTTGAGACAGGCTGGGGTTATTCAAGCGATATCACCACTAGAACCCTTGATAATTTTATAGTAAGATTTAGGAAATATTTTGAAAAAAATCCTAAAAAACCTTGTTATTTTAAAAGCAGGAGAGCAGTGGGATATATTTTTGACCATTAAATTTTAATCAGGGGAAATACTAAAAAATATAAAAACAGACTTTTTATATTATCTAAATAATTTCAGCATCTTCCTGCTTTAGCCATCCAATTTTTCCCTTGGAAAAAAATATTTTAAAATATTTTTCCTGTCTTTTTTGAACTTTTACTTTTGTTCCAGAATGAAGAACAAAAAGTTTAGTTGAATTATCTGAAAAATCTGATCTTACAAAGGTTTTATCTTTAATAATTACAGCATAATCATTAATTCCCCTTTGAAAATAATCAAAGAATAAAGTGCTAGTAATTATAATGGGAAAAAAGAAAAGAAAAATACCTGCATAGGTAAATATTTTCCTTTTTATAACAGTTTGTATGCCTGCATAAATAAAAAATATTAAAAAAGATATTAAAGAAAAATACTGCAATGTTCTAAAAGAAATCATATTTTTCCAGAAAAATAAAATATCTGAAATATTAACTTTTGAGTCTGATTTTATATCTTTTACAAAATTTTCTGCATAATTTAAATTAAATTTAAGATCAGGATCAAAAGGAATTATTTTTTTTGATCTTTCATACCAAAGAATTGCTCTTCCTATATTTCCAGCCTTAAAATAGGAATTTCCAATATTATAATAAATCTCACCATTTTTTATTCCCTTTTCAACTATTTTTTCAAATTCTTTACAAGCTTTTAAATATTTGCCTTGCTTATATTCCTGAATTGCTTTTACAAAAATCAGGTTTACTTTATTTACTGCCAGATTTGCTTTGTTTCCTGATTGACTATTGCTATTAGCAGATGATTCTCCTGGTAAAAAAGAAAAAACAAAACAACATAAAATAATAACTCCCAAAGTTTTAAAAAAAATTTTACACCGTTTAATAAGCTCTTTTTTAAAATCTAAATTTAAAGAATTTTTTCCATATCTTAGGGCTTCAATATCAGATAAAATTTTTGAAAATTCATTTGCTTCATTTGTTGAATAACCCGTTGATATCAAAATTTCCTCGGCTTCATCTTTTGTTAGAGATTTGCCCATAATCCCTTTTTTTGATAATATTTTTGAAATTAATGCTGTATAAAGAAATTTTAAAAAATCTTGTTTTAAAAGACTAGAATTTTCTGCTTTTTTAAAACTTTCCCTTGATATTTTTTCCATGATTATGAAAGGAGATTCTTTTTTTCCAGTAAAAAAAAGAAATATTTTTAAAAAATAAAAAATAACACATGGAATACAAAGCAAAATAATAAAAACATAAAAAGAAAGCTGATTTTTTTGAGTTAAAATTTTAGGATCTGTTTTTAAGGCAAGAATATCATGACCTGTGAACTCAACGCTTTTTGCCTTAATATTTTTATCTGTTGTTTGTTTGTTTTGTAAAAAATTTTCATTGGTTGCATCTTGTTGAGATTTTCCAACAATTAAGTTTAAACTTGAACTTGAAACTGTTTTATATTTATTAGATTGAATATCAAAATAACAAAGATTTATAGGCTTAATAATAAATGAGCCTGATTTGATGGGAACAAGTGCTTTTTTAAATATTTTTTCCCCGGAATATCCCTGTAAAGTAAGGTTTAATTTTTTTTTGGTTATATCATCATAAATTTTAAAGGATTCAGGAATTAAAATTTGGGAGAGACTTGCATCAATAATATTTCCTTTTCCTGATATAGTAATAGTAAGAGTCGCAGAATCACCTGTCTTTAATATTGTTTTATCAATATCTGCTTTAATGAAAAATTTTCCTACAAGCCCTGAAAATTCCTCTTTACCATTATAAATAGGAAGTTCATTTACCTTAACTTTAATAGAATTTGTTTTGATTTTTTTTGTTCTGGTATTTGTTCTTGAAAAAAATTGATTTTTAAAAAATAAATCATTAAAAGGATCTCTATTTTGCTGCACAGGAATTTCACACATTATAACACTAGGTTCAATTTCAAAATCTCCTGTTTTTTCAGGAATAAGCACATATCTTATTCTAGTTACTTTATAATTTCTTCCATTAATATTTTCTGAAAATTCTTGTCTTTTATTAGTTTCTGTTGCAAAAAAATTTAAAAATGATGGTTCTTTAAGTCTTGCCTTGGAAAAATTAACAGCAGTGTAAAATTCCAATTCATATATAGTTTGTTGTCCCAGGAACAATTCTTTCTCAGAAATTTTTGCATTAGCAAATATATCTCTGTAATCTTTTTCATGAGAAGATAATTTAGAAACCTTAATTAATATTTCTCTTGTATAAAAAATATCATTTCCTTTGGAAACCTCTAAAGCAGGTATTTTTAAAGTTCCATGTTTTAATGGCATAAGAATATAATTATAAATAACTTTTTTAAAATATTTACCATTTATAATACTCACACTTGTTCCAGTACTACTTTCAATAACTTTAAAGTCAGTTATGATAGATGTATCAACATTGCCTTGTTCGCCATCTATAACAACTTTAAGGAAAATTGAATCATTCTCTGATATTATATTTTTATTAACCTCAGCACTTACACCAATATTAGAAGAAAATCCCTGAACAGGAATAAACAATAAAAATAATAATATGTAAAAAATAATTTTGTTCATGGTTTTGATTTATGCTGTTGTTCATTTACAATATATTGTAAATTTATAGCTATCATTTTAGATCTTCCAATTCATAATTAACTATTAATGATTTTCTACCAGTCTTTTTCAACATTTTTTTTTTCATATTTAAAAAGCAAAGCCCTGCCCGGTTTATCTTCAAGTCTATTAAGCATTCTTTCATTAGCTTGTTTGGATAATGTATTTTTTAAATCTTTTGCATCTTTTTTCTGTATATTTTTATTTTCTGAATTTTGATTTTTACCATTTTCCAGATTTTCTTTTTTGTTTTGGTTTTCTTTTTCCTGATTTTGTTCTTTGTTTTTATTGTTTTCATTCTTATCTGATTTGTTTTTATTTTCTTTGTCTTGATTTTCTTGATTTTTATCTTGTTTATTTTTGTCTTGTTTGTCCTGATCTTTTCCCTCTTGATTTTCCTTATTCTGGTCTTGTTTATCCTGATTATTATTTTCTTTATCTTGGTCTTTTTTATCATCTTTATTCTTATCATTCTTATTTTTATTATCTTTAGATTTCTGCTTTTGCTGTTCTAACTTTTTCTTTACAAATTCAATATTTTCCTTTGCTTTTATATCATTAGGATTTTCTTTTAGAACTTTTTCATATTCTTTTATGGCATCTTCCAGCTTTCCCAGACGATATTTAGTATTGCCTAAATTGTATCTAATTTTATTTTTTAATTCCTTATCATCTGTTTTTAAAGCCTTTGCAAAATTTTGCAAAGCACTTTCATAATCACCATTTTTATAGACAGCACTGCCAATATTATAATAAAGTTCCATTTTATCAGGTCTTTGAAGCTGGGCATCAATAAAATATTTTTCTGCATCTTTATATTGTTCTTCTAAAAAAGCTTTAATGCCTTTTTTTACGCTTTTTGAAACTCCTCCATAACAAATATTAAAATTTGAAAAAACAAAAAAACAAAAAACAAAAATTATAAAAAAAGTCTTTTTTTTACTCTTCCCAATATTTTTGCTTTTCCCAATAAAAAGTTCAATTAACATTAAAATAATTGCTGGAAAAAGAAACCATTGAAATCTATTTTCCAATACTTTTTTCTTATTGGTTTTTAAAATATTCTTATCCATATTTTTTTGGATTTCATCAAAATATATTAAATTTAAGTCTATATCTCCTGCAACAGATCTTACATATATTCCATTAGTTATTGCTGCAATTTTTTTTAAAGTTTTTTCATCTACCTTAGAAAGTATTATGGTCCCATTTTTATCTTTTTTAAATCCCTTGTCTGCATCTGGAATAGGAGCTCCTTGTTCTTTTCCTATACCAACACAAAAAATTTTTACGCCTTTTTCTCTAGCTTTTTCAGCTATTTTAAAGGGTTTGCCTGATGTGTTTTCACCATCTGTTATTAAAATAATTGCCTTTTCTGATTCAATTTTTTTTTCAAAGGAATTTAAAGCAATCTCAATTGCTCCACCAATATCTGTACCACCAATTGGCAGATATTCAGGATTAAGTGCCTTTAAAAAAATATTAAAGGCATTGTAATCCAAAGTAAGGGGACATTGAAGTATAGCTCTACCTGCAAAGGCCACAAGTCCTGCTCTGTCAGATCTCATCATTTTTAAAAGATCTATAATTTCATGCTTTGCCCGTTCCAAACGGTTGGGCTTAATATCTGATGCAAGCATACTTTTAGAGGTGTCAAGACAGATCATAATATCAACACCTTTTTGTTCAACTTTTTCCCATCTAAATCCATAAAAAGGTTCACAAAGACATATAACAATAAGAATAAGAGAAATTATAAGAAAAATTGATTTTATCCATATTCGTTTTTCACTATAATAAGGAAAAATGGAATCATAGGCTTTTTTACTGGCAAATCTAGCTAGAATTTTTGATCTTTTTTTAATGCCATAAAAAATTAAACAAAAAAGAAAAAATACCAGCCACAAAAGATAAAACATATATGGATTTGAAAATTTCATTTTTTTCCGATTAAAATATAACGGCCGGGCTGACAGGTGTGCGGGCAGTGTTTCCGCACATCTTTGTCCAGCCCGTTGTTAAATGGAAGCCCATAAATTTGTAATGGGGAACTTTTCTGACCCGTTACAGGAAAATTGATATATATTACCTGATCTTTCAATAAATACGGTGTTAAAAATCCTGTCTTTCATGGACCAATAATTCTTAAGGTTAGCGTTCAATTGCGAAACTACCTTCGCCATATTGACGCCTCCCAACTGAAGGGTGTCATATATAAGTAGTTCATTTTTTGGATATACCTTAAATCCTTTTTTATTCAGTTTTACAGTCTTATCGTCAACAATTTGACGAACTCCTTTCACCCATTCGGCCTCCAGTTCGTCACCCTCCCGACCTGGACCTGTAAGTTTGGTTCTTGTTGCAATGTCATAAACTTCGTTAGCAGATATCCTTTTGCCCACTTTAAAGAAATCTTTATCCACAACTGTACCCGGATGCTTTTCAGATATGGCTTTAGCACGTGCATAGTCTTGATGAATAAAATCTGTAACTTCTACCCCGATCTCGTCTGTCCCATTCTTAAAATAGAAATCAGGTCTATCACGATGATTACAGATTATTGGAAAGTAGAGTACATTCTTTGTATAAAAAGTTGCTATCAGCCGATACATCGACCATCTCTCACGCGACTCGGACTTTTGTCCTTTGATTTCGGATGGTACAGAGATATCCACCCTTTTAAGGGCGTCAAGAAGTTCATCACTATTTCTGGCAAAAATTTTGATTTTCCTGCTCATGTTTTAAACCTTTTCCATTTAACATTATTATTTAAGGTATTTTTAAAAATCTTGTGTTTGTAAAAACAATATAAATACAAAGTATAAAAAAACCTGATATTAAAAACCATAAATAAAGTTCATTATATTCAGCCCATGTTTTAACTTCAACTTCTGTTGTTTCAAGTTTATTAATAATATCATATATTTCCTTTAAAGATTTAGTATCCCTGGCAGCAAAAAATTCTGCATTAGTTTTATCAGCAATATTTTTAAGTGTAGTATGATCCATATCAACTCTTTGATATATATATCTTTCACCACCAAAACCATCTTTAACAAGAAATGGTGCTCTGCCCTTTTCTCCAACTCCAATTGTATATATTTTTATATTTTCCCCCGAGGCAATATCAGTTGCAGTTTTAACGGATATTTCTCCAGAATTATTTTTTCCATCTGTTAAAAGAATTATAATATTTGATTTACTTTTAATATCTCTAATACGTTTAAGGGATATACCAATAGCATCTCCAATGGCTGTACTTGGTCCTGCTGCTCCAATTTCCAGCTTATCTAGAACAAAGGATATTGTATTATAATCCCTTGTTAAAGGAATCTGGGTATAGGCATAGGAGCCAAACACCACCATTCCTATTCTATCTCCATCTCTTTTGACAATAAAATCATTTACAACATTTTTTACAGCCTCAAGCCTTGTTACAATACTACCATCTAATTTGAAATCAAGGGCTGCCATGCTTTCAGAAAGATCCAAGGCAAGAATAATATTTATTCCATGGGTTATAATATTCTTTTTTGTACCCCATTGAGGTCTTGCCAGGGCAATTATTAAAAGAATAACAGCAAAATATTTTAAATAGGGAAGAATTTGTGAAAATACCAAAAAAAAAGATTTTAAAGAAGGAGCTTTAAATATAATGGAAGATACTTTTAAATTAATATGTTTTTCTTTTTTTACCTTAAAAAAAATAGATAAAGGAATTGCTAGTAAAAAAACAAAAAAAACAGGTGATACAAATCTAAACATGATTTTATATTAGTTCTCCTATGTGCTATGTTTATATTTTTTTACTATAATGAACTTTTATCCGGTAATTACACAAATTAACACGAACTTTTTGTTTTAAATTATAACTACAAAAAAAACACTAAAAGACACAAAAATAGGTTCATCATAATATTCAAATCCCTTATCTTAAAAAGAGATAATTCGTTTTTTAAACTCCTATTTCATTTTGATCACTTTTTTTTTGATAAAACCTTTGAATTGTTACACAGTCTGAAGACTTTTGATAACTTGCGAGAACTTCTTACACTAACTGAGCCTTTGCACAAACGCATTTTTTATAAAAACAATTTAAAAACATAAAGAAATGTTTGTAAATGCCTATAAACAAAGCTTGCTCTCTAACTGAATACCTATAATTATTTAAAACAGAAAGTTAAGCAATTATTTTTTTTAACATTTCAAACAAAAAATTAATTTTTCTGGAACAAATACATCTAAAAATCAGATATTATGACTATTTATGGCTATAAAAAAACTAGTTATAATTTAAAAAAAATGTTTAAATTATACTTTAAATAGGTCTAAAAAAAATAGGTGGTTATTTTAAAGTATAAAAAAGTATTTGACATTTATTAAAATTAAATATATTTTGGTAAAATCTGTCTCTTGAAAAAGAGATATTATTTTTAATAAAAAATTGATCTTTGAAAACTGGTTAGTGGTCATAATTTATTTAGATTATTTTTTAATTTAAATAGGTTATATTTATAGCGAAAGCGTTTTTTATTAGTTCATAAGA
>NBLN01000006.1 GCA_002084425.1 Desulfobacteraceae bacterium 4572_130
AACCAGAGAAGGAAGCACTCAGCAAATGGCTGGAAAACGCCTGCTCACAGTGAGCAGGCATGGCATAACCTGAAAAATGTGGCTTAACCCCAACAACAGTTTTTTGGGAAGGTTCATTATTAGCTACAGAACTTTCAATTGAAGCAGGAAAATGTCCGGATTGGTTCCGCTATCAAGTTCAAGACTCAAATGTTTATTTACCTTGGGGAAAAGTATTAGGACCAGGTTTATGAGTAATGTTACGCTGGCATTAATCCAGACTTCAGCTTAGCCGCAACCCTATTGATGAATATTGACAGAAGTATCAGGTCGTCATTCTTGACAAAAGTTTGACAGTGCAAGCATGGATTTAGTGTAGAAATAAGTCGTGCCGAACAATTGCATCCAGGGGATTGCTTTCCGCTGCGCTCCAAGCAACCACTGATGCACGCGTTAAAGATATAAACTTTTTCCAAAATATATTAACTTTAAAAAAGAAGATGAAACATGAAAAGAGGGAAAAAGATCGTAGTAGTAGCTCATTGCTATTTGAATCAGAATGCCAGAGTTCAACCTTATGCAAGCAGACAAGGAGTATTTAAGGAACTAATCAATCCATTAATAGAACACGGATTTGGCTTGATTCAATTACCCTGTCCAGAATCTACCGCATGTGGATTAAACAGGTGGGAAGCTGTAACAGAGCAATATGACAATCCTGCATTTAGACGCCATTGTCGTACAATTTTACAGCCGTTTGTTGATCAGTTTGTAAATCATCAAAAAGCAGGAGACAGAATTTATGCTGTTTTAGGTGTACCATTTAGTCCTTGCTGTGGCACAAAACATAATCCATCTAACAAAAATTGGGGCGGTCCTTTATTAAGTGGCAGGGTAGTACCTGAATTAAAAATAGTTGATGGCCCAGCTGTATTTATGCAGGAATTGATAAGTCTATGTGAAGAAGCAAGTATAAAAATCAGTTTTATGGATATATCGGAAACTGAAGATATTTTTCCAGAACTACAACCACAAAACGTCTTAAAGCAAATATTAGAAGAATAATTTACCAATAATAAAACAACTTCATAAAAAGAAATAAACAATGACATTATGTGCAATAGTATTTAAAATCAATGAACCTTCCCCCAAAAATTGTTGTTGGGGAAGGTTCAGGTATTTCATTTCGGTGCTTTGCTGAAGATGGCCATTGCTTTTTTTAAGATATCTCGTTCCATTTCGGTCTCTCAAAGCTGTTTTTCAAGTTCTCGAATCCGTTCCGACCAGGTTCAGAACATAGTAGAACTGCGTTTCGTTTGAAATCTTGATTGTACTTTCTTCTTTTGTTCATTTTGTCCTCCATAATTTTTCATTATAGAGGCTTAACCTCAAGTGTACAATCTCTGAGGAGGATCAAGACTCAATTTATTCTTTTATTAAAAGAGATTTAATCATCAAATCAGTTGAGTTTTATACCACTGCTTTTATACAAATTTGTAATAAAATTTATGATGATATGATATATTTTTTTGCTAAAGCAAACTATCCCTTTGTGTCACCCTATTGTCACCCAAACAATAAAGGTTTTCAGCTAAATACTGAAAACCTTTATTATTAGATGGCTGGGTGATAAGGATTTGAACCTTAATTGACGGAGTCAGAGTCCGTAGTCCTGCCATTGGACGATCACCCAATAACTGCCATAAGACAGATCTGATTTTTAATTCTTGGCTTGCCTCACAACGAAACATAAAAGAATATTAACTAGTTATAAGTTATTTCATATAAAATTAAAAAATTTTTTATAGGATTAACAATAAATTTTATATATAATAGCTAGTTTTCAGTCAATAATATATTTATAATGCCTTTGCACAAACGCATTTTTTATAAAAATACTTTTAAAAATATAAAATATCTTTTTCTAATTTTTAATTAAAAAAATGTTTGTAATGTAAATACCTATAAATAGAGCTTGCTCTTATTTATGTTTAATGGGGGATAAAAATTCCTTATTATTTTTTCATCTTTCATCTACAACCCGAACAGCTTTACCCAGGCTTCTGCCGATAAATTTAGGCTTTACAAGGTTAACATCAACGGAAATACCTATATTATCTTTTATATGGGAATTAATTTTTGCTTCAACTTGTTTTCTTGTTTCTTCACCTTTGTCATAGACTTCTTGTCTAGCTTCAACTTGGACAATAAGTTTATCAAGATAACCTTTTTTCCTAACAATAAGCCTGTATTGAGGATCAACTTCCTTAATATCAAAAAGAAATGATTCAATTTGGGAAGGAAATATATTAACCCCGCTAATTATAAGCATATCATCAGTTCTGCCAAAAATCCTATCAATTTTAACAAAAGTTCTTCCACAGGAACATTTTTCAGGAATAAATCTTGTAATATCCTTTGTGCGATATCGTATTAAGGGCATTGCCTGCCTTTGAATTGAAGTAAAAACAAGCTCGCCTTTTTCTCCCATGGGAACAGGTTTGAAAGTTTTAGTATCAAGAATTTCTGCAATAAAATGGTCTTCATTAATATGGGATCCATTTTGACCAACACTACATTCATAACCAACTCCTGGACCACACATTTCTGTTAATCCAAAAATATTTAATGCTGTAATACCCATTCGTTCTTCAATTGCAGAACACATCTCTCGTGTCCAGGGTTCTGCTCCAAAAATTCCTATTTTAAGGGGAAGTTTTCTTATATCTATATTCATTTCTTCAGCTTTTTCAGCAATGGTAAGGGCGTATGATGGAGTTGAACAAAGAGCTGTTGGCTTAAAATCTTTTAAAAGCTTAACTTGCCTTTCTGTTATGCCTGAACTTGTAGGAATAATTGAGCATCCAATTTTTAAAAGTCCATAATGAAGTCCTAATCCTCCAGTAAAAAGTCCATATCCATAGGCATTTTGAACAATATCTTTTTTGCGCACACCATAGGCCCAAAGATTTCTTGCAACACATTCTGCCCATTGGTCAAGATCAGCTTGAGTATAAACATTAGTTATTGGAGTTCCAGTTGTTCCAGATGATGCATGTATGCCAATAATATCATCCATGGGAAGTGCACAAAGACCAAAGGGATAATTATCCCTTAAATCATTTTTTACTGTAAAGGGAAGTTTAGAAATATCATCTATATGCTTTAAATCATTTGCAGATATTCCTAATTTTTTAAATTTTCTTGTGTAAAATGGTACTTTATCAAAAACCCATGCCACTGTTTTTTTTAAATTTTTTAATTGAAATGCTTTAAGTTGATCTAAAGGCATACATTCAAATTTTTTATTCCAGTGCATAGTTTAAACTCCTTATAGTTAGTAAACCTTGAAATTTTGAAAAAATAATTTATAGACTTTACTGCTGGTAAGTTTATGACCCCATCTCAGCAGTTTTAAATCCTAGATCAAAGGCTCTTAAATTCATATCAATAAAAGCTTTTTTTGTTCTAATTTTTATTGCCTGCTGCACGCTTTCTTTTGACAGCATAAGTGTTTGGGTCTGCATTAAAGCTCCTAAAAGAACAATATTTATTGTCATTGGATTTCCAGCTTCTTTGGCAAGTTTTAATGCATCAAATGCTATGAATTTTTTTGTTCTTTGTTTAATTAAATTTTTAATTTCTTCAATTTCAGGATAAACATCCTTTCCAATCGCTACCATAAACGAAGGAACTGGAGCAAGATTTGTAATAACCTTTGTATTTTTATTACATCTGTTCATTGCTCTTAATGTTTCAGAAGGCTCAAATCCAAGAAGTATATCAGCCTCACCATTAGAAATAATTGTACTTTCAGCATCACCAAATACAATAGAAGATTCTACTATCCCACCTCGTTGAGCCATTCCATGTATTTCACTCATGTGCACAGGAACATCAGATATAAGAGCTGCTTCACCAAGAACTTTAGATGCAAGCAAATTTCCCTGTCCCCCCACGGCAACTATAATTAATCTTGTTATATTCATAATTCATATATCCTTTATATAAAAGAACTTTTAACTACTTAATATTCTTTCATGTTTTGTTATGAAACAAACCCAAAACTAAAAACCTGATCTGCCTCATGGGAGTTGTTAATTTTTTAAGGGTATAATAGCATTTTCTGTACAAATTTGTGCACAAACAGCACATCCTATACAAGTATTTGCATCAATTTTTACTTTTCCCTTTTCCAAATAAAAGGAAGGACAGGCAATCTCATTTATACAATCTTTATGATCTAAACATTTATCTGTTATTTTAAATGCTCTTGGTTTAAGCATTTTTAAACTTTTTGCATAAAGAGGACATACTTGTCTTGAAATAATAACTGAAACACCTTGAAATTCAAGTGCCTCTTTTATAGCTGCAATACTCTTTTTTACTTTAAAAGGTTTTATAATAGTAAGATGCTCTACTCCAAGAGATTATATCCATCAAAATTCATAAGTGACATATCAACCCCGGGATTAGGCTGGTGCCCTGTCATTGCAGTTGTACCATTATCAAGTATTACAAGAGTAAAATTATGATTATTAAAAACCGCATTTACAAGACCTGTTATGCCTGAATGAAAAAATGTTGAATCTCCTATAAATGATATTACTTTTTTGTCAGTTGCCTTGGAAAAACCACATGAAGTGCTTACAGAAGAACCCATACAAATAAGAAAATCTCCAACACTTAATGGCGGTAAAAAACCTAATGTATAACAACCAATATCTGTTGGATAAATTGTTTCCATTCCCTTAGCAGCTTTTTTTACCTCATAAAAAGTTGCCCTGTGGGAACATCCTGAGCATAAGTTAGGTGGACGCTGGGGAATTTTTGGAAGTTTTTCAGTATCAACTGAATTTCTAGGAATATAATCAATTTCAAAATAATTTGCTATTTTTTCTCTTACCATACCAGGATCAAATTCATATAAACGAGAAAAAAGATTTTTATGTTTTCCTTTAATTGGCAAAATAAGTTTTTCTTCCTGCACAAAGGCTTTAACTGCCTCTTCCATAAAAGGCTCGCCTTCTTCAATTACAAGGATTTTTTCACATTGCTTTGCAAAATTTTTTATCATTTTTGGGGGAAGGGGATTTGAAAATCCAATGCGTAAAATTTTTGTTTTATCCTGAATTTTAAGATCTTTTACTGCATCTAAAGCATAGGAAAAACTTACTCCATTACAAATAATTCCCCAACTACCTGAACCTGTAATAATATTATGTTCTGAGGTTTCTGACAATTTTTCTGCTTTTTCAAGATTTTCCAAAAGCTTTACATGAAGTGTTCTTGAAACAGCAGGAACAGTAACATATTTAAAAGGATCTTTTTTAAAGTCACCTTTTGTTTTTCTGTTTTTTATTTTACCAAGATCTACAAAGGCACTGGAATGATTAATTCTAGTTGTTGTTCTTAATATAACAGGCTCTCCAAGTCTTTCTGAAAGTTCAAATGCTGATATTGTCATATTCTTTGCTTCTCTTACTGAGGAAGGCTCTAATATTGGAATTCCTGCAAGTTTTCCATAATACCTGTTATCCTGCTCATTTTGGCTAGAAAACATAAAAGGATCATCTGCACTAATAATTACAAGACCTCCCTTAACTCCCACATAAGCAAGGGTCATTAAGGGATCAGCAGCCACATTTACGCCGACATGTTTCATAATACACATTGTACGAAGTCCTGAATTTGCAGCAGCAGCAGCAACTTCCAAGGCAACTTTTTCATTGGTGCTGTATTCAAAATAAAGATCTGTTTCTTTGGAAATTTGAAAAAGATTAAAGCAAAGGCAACTCCAGCTTCAATAGCACCTCTGGCAATAGATTCATTACCTAAAAGCATTATTTCTTTTTTTATTTTTTCATCTAATAATTTATGCATATTGATTCCTTATTTTAAGAATTTTCTTTTACATGTTTAAGAACAGGTAAAAATTTTTCACCATTTAAGTAACCAGGTATAGAGCCAATTTTTGAACTATCCTTTTTCAAAAACCATGAAACAGGAAATCTTTTAACATTATATAAAGATATAATTTTTTTATGTTTTTTTTCGTTTATAAAAATAGATATAAAATTATCATTTAAATATTTAACAACTAAAGGGTCTTTAAGTGTTGTCGATTCCATTTTTTTACAATAAAAGCACCAGTCAGCATTAAAATAAACAAAAATATTTTTTCCCTGTTTTTTTGCAGATAAAAGTCCTTTTTCATAAGATTTATGCCATTTAATATCTTCTGAAAATGCAATATCAGGTATAGAAAGAACAAAACAAAGGCATATAATTGTAATAATAATTAATATTTTATGTTTCATATTTTTCCCTTTTTTTAAAAACCGCCAAGAATTTTAAACTTATCTGTTATCAAAAGTATCCCAATAATAATTAAAAAAATACCTGATATTTTATTAATATATATTAAAATTTTTCTAGCATGATGCATTATATTTATAATTTTATTAATAAAAAATGATATAATAATAAATGGAAGAGCAAGACCAAGAGAATATATGCTTAAAAGTAAAACTCCCTTTAAAACAGTTTCATTACTTCCGGCAATAATTAATATTGAACCAAGCATTGGGCCTATGCAGGGACTCCAGCCTGCACCAAATGCCATGCCAATTACAAAGGTTCCCATAAAATGCATTGGTTTTTCATTTATATGAATTCGCTTTTCAAAATTTAATTTTTTTATATTTATTATTCCAAGTAAATGCAAACCAAAAACAATAACAATTCCACCTCCTGCATATCTTATAATCCAGGAATATTGTAATACAAACTTTCCTAAAAATGATGCAGATGCACCAAACAAAATAAAAACAAAGGAAAATCCTAACACATAAAAAAAAGTTGCAAAAATAACTTTCTGCCTGTTTTCTTTATTATTCTGACTTAATTGATCCAGAGACAACCCTGTAATAAATGTAAAATATGCTGGAATTAAAGGTAAAACACAAGGAGAAAAAAAGGAAAGTAAACCTGCTATAAGAGCTGTCTGGTATGATACTGTTTCATTAAGCAATTGTTTTAATCCTCCTTAAAAAAATTAATTATAAACTAGGGACCAAGAAAAACACTAAAACACACAAAAAAGATAAAAAAAACAAATTAGTTTAATATATAATAAAAATCCCTATAATATTAAATTAAAAACGATGATTTAAACCTGACAGCCTAAGATGTGTCTTATTATTATTAAGGGCAATTTCCACAGCTCTTTTTGAACCCACAATAATAACAAGATCCTTTGCCCTTGTTATGGCAGTATAAAGAAGATTTCGTTGAAGAAGAGGATAATGCATAGTAGTCATAGCAATTACAACAGCAGAATATTCTGAACCCTGAGACTTATGAACAGATACTGCATAGGCTAGGGTAAGTTCATCTAATTCCATAATATCATAATCAACAATCCTGCCATCGTAATCAACTTCTATTCTTGATTCAGATTTTATAACTTTATGTACAATTCCAATATCACCATTAAAAATATCTTAAAACCCTGGGATTTAATACCATTAATATTTGTGTTTAATACTGATTGCAGTTTTTGGTTTAAATTTATTATGCCTGCTTCACCTTTATGCATTGGAGTTAAAACTTGAATTTCCTGAATATGGGGAAATGCTTTTCTAATTCTATTATTTAAAAGCTGAATTATTGTTTTAACAATTTTTTCAGGGATATCAGCTTCAATAAAATAAAATTCTGAAAGTTCATTTTTTTTATTTTTTTCTGTTAAAACAGGCATGTGCCCTTTTCTAATGGCATGGGCATTCATAATAATGGGACTTTTTTCCGCTTGTCTAAAAATTTTAGTTAAAGCAAAAGTTTTTACAGTTTTTGATTTTATAATATCAGATAAAACATTGCCGGCACCAATGGAAGGAAGTTGAAAAATATCACCCACAAGTATTAAAAAAGAATTAAAGGGCATTGCCTCAACAAGAGAAAACATAAGCATTGTATCAATCATAGATGCTTCATCAACAATAAGAACATCCAGATCAAGTGGATTTATGCTGTTTCTGCCAAAGGAATCATTATTTAAATCATACAAAAGAAGCTTATGCAAAGTAGAAGCTTTTTGCTGTGTAACTTCAAAAAGACGTCTTGCAGCTCTTCCAGTTGATGCACCTAATACAACTTTTTGCTTTATTTTTTTAAATACTGCACAAATAGCTCTTATTAAAGTTGTTTTTCCTGTACCAGGGCCTCCTGTTATTACAACAACTCTTTGAGAAAGAATTTTGCTTACAATTTCAATTTGTTCTGTGGAAAGTTTTACACCAAGTTTTTTAAGAACTTCCGTTGTAATTAATTCTTTATTCATACCATATTCAGGTATGGGAATGGATAATATTGCTGTTATTTTTGCAGCAATTGCTGTTTCTGCCTTATAAAGCCTTTTAATATAAACACAAAGCATATTTTCATAATCAGGATTTTTCTCAATAACTATTTCTTTTTCCTTAACAAGAATTTTCAAAGCATGTTCAATAAGTTCTCCTATTGCTGATGTAAGCTTTTTACAGCGTTTAATAAGATCTGTTTTTTCAGCAAAAACATGACCTTCATTTTCATGTTTTAAAATAAGATAAATAATTGATGCTTTTATTCTTTCTGGATCATCTTTTTTAACTCCTGATTTAAGGGCAATAGTATCTGCCACTTCAAAGCCTGCTTCCGGAATATCTATAGCCAAGGCATAGGGTTTGGTTTTAAGAATTTCTATGGCTCTTGTACCATAAAACTGTAAAATCGCAGCTGCATGAGTTACACCTATTTCATAGTCTTGAAGAAATTTCATAACTCGTCTTATGGCATGATGCTTATTCCATGCTTTAACAATAAGAGAAGTCTTTGCCTTTCCAATACCTGATATCTGCATTAAACGTTCTGGTTCATTTTCTATAATATCCAATGATTTTTCTTTAAAGAAATCAACAATTTTATCAGCCATTACAAAGCCAATACCTTTAATCATTCCAGAACCTAGATATTTTCTAATCCCAAGGGCTGTTGCAGGAAGAGTTACCTCAAATGCCTCAACTTTAAATTGTTCTCCATATTTTGGATGATTTATCCATTTTCCTTTAAGCTCCAGGGATTCCCCCTCAACAACACCTGCCATATGCCCTAGCACTGTAACAGATTTTTTTATTCCTCGGGTTTTAAGTCTGGCAATAATATAATGATTATCTTTATTATAAAATGTAATTCTATTTAGAATTCCTGTAATTTTAATCATCAACTTGTTCCATTATTTTCCTATACAGAAATTTTTAAATATATTATCAAGAATATCTATTTTTATGGTATTACCTGTTATTTCACCAAGGCAGTCAAGACCATTTTTAATATCAATTGATAAAGTCTCTTCGATTATTTCAGTTAATAATCCGTTTTTAGCTGATTCAAAAAATTTAACAGCTTTTTTTAAGGCAGTTTTATGTCTTAAATTAGGTACAACAGATGATGTGTTTTTAAAATCTTTCATAGACATTTTAATAATAATTTTTACTAAATTATCAATTCCCTGATTTTTTAAAGCTGATATTTTAACAAATGGAATATGTTGATATATTTTTGGAATGCCTATTGAAGGAATATCTTTTATAAGATCTATTTTATTTATTGCTATAATTATATTTTTTTCAAATGGGATAAGATTTGATAACTCTTGTTTTCTAATTTTAGAATCTACTTCTTTAACATAAATAATAATATCTGAATCTTTGATATGTTTTTTTGCTTTTTCTATTCCTATTTTTTCTACAAGATCATTTGTTTGATGCATGCCGGCAGTATCTGATATTATAAAAGGAATTCCATTAATATTAAGATTTTCTTCAATAACATCTCTTGTTGTACCAGGTTCTGATGTTACAATGGATTTTTCTTTTTTTAACAAGCAGTTCATAAGGCTTGATTTTCCAACATTGGGGGGACCGCAAATAGTAATCTTTACACCATCTTTTATGAAATGTGCATTATCATACTGCTCAATTCCATTGTAACATACTTGAAGAACATCTTTTACAAGATTTAAGCCTTGTTTGGCAGTAATTAATTCATGGGTTTGTTCAGGAAAATCTATGGCAGTTTCAATTAAGGAGAGAAATGAAATCAATTGTTGTCTTGATTTGTTAATCAAGATTTTAAGATTTCCAATATTTTGGGAAGCAGCAATTTTTAATGATTCTATTGATTTTGCATTTATGATGTCTGCTACAGCTTCAGCTTGGGTAAGATCAATGCGACCATTTAAAAATGCTCGTTTGGTAAATTCACCAGGTTGGGCAAGTCTTGCACCTTTTGAAATTACCTGATCAAGAATAGTTCTCATTACAAGCGAACCAGAATGTGCTTGGATTTCCACAACATCTTCAGTTGTATAGGATCTGGGAGAACTCATGTAAACCATAAGCACTTCATCAATAATCATGCAGCTAACGCTGTTAAATATGTATCCGTGCATGAACTGATGAGATGTAAAATTAGAACAATCTTCAGGTCCTTTTTTTGTTGTCCCAAAAAGTTTTGATATAATAGATAAAGCATTGGGGCCTGATATTCTTATGATACCAATACCCCCATTCCCCAGAGGAGTTGCAATTGCAGCTATTGTATCTTTTATCATATATTTACTAACTATTAACAAACTCGTAAAAAATTGTTGATGCTACAGACAACAAAAATTAGAAACTAACCCCCAAAAGTATTTGATTTAAACTTTTATATAAAAGAACTTATAATTACTTAATATTCTTTTATGTTTTATTGTAAGACAAACCAAAAACTAACCAGCAGATCTGCCTTATGGCAGTTATTTTTTTAAAAAACCAATTTTGTAACAGCTTGACGATACTATTAATTATTATGTTTTTTTATAGGTTGTATTTTTCTTGTAATTATTTTTTTTGGGAAATATTATTAGTTTTTTATAATATCCGTCTCCCATACTTTGAGTTTTTATTCTTATATCATCTTTTAGTGTAAGATGAATTATACGTCTATCTTGAGAAGTCATTTGATTAATTGTTGTAGACTTACCTGTTTTTCTAACTTTATCAGCCATTTTACGTGCAAGGCTCTTTAAATTTGCTTTTCTTGTCATCATATATTCTTTAATATCAATCTTAAGTTTAATTCTAGCTTCACTTTTCCGATTGATAATTTTTTCAATAAGAAATTGCATTGCTTCTATTGTCTGCCCCCTTCTACCAATAAGAACCCCTGAATTGCCCCCTTCAATTTTTAAAAGTAGATTATTATTTTTAGTTGTTGCAACAACTGTTGCACCATCAGTAATAGAATCAATAATTTTTTGGAGTGTTTTAATAGCAAGGGTAAGAAACTCCTCAGGCACATTAATTAGAATTTCGTTTTTTTTAAATTCCTTATTTATCAATGATACTTTATTTTCATTTTTGGGGAGAACTTTTTTTTCTTTAATTTCATCAAAATTTTTTTTTAGCTTCTTTTTTTCTCCAAAAGCTTCATCTACTATAGACATAACACCATCAAATTCTTCTGAAGTTATATCTTCCTTATTTTGTTGTATTATTTTTTCAGGCAGAGTTACACGGATTTTTGCCTTTTTGGTTCCAACAATTCCAAATATTCCTGAAGAGCCTGTAGATATTACATCGTAAGAAAGAATTTTTTTAGTTATATTTAATTTTTTACATGCTGCTTCAATAGCTTTTTCAATATTTTTCCCCTCAAATTCTTGGGTTTGTTTCATAGTTCCTCCATAATTTGATGGCATCATAAAAACTCTTCATATCTATTTTCTTCTAGTATTTTTCAAGACTTAAATACATACTAACTATTAATTTTTAAAGAATAAGGACAAGAGAAAACACAAAATACCCTTATCCTTAAAAACACTAGATTTTGTATATGAAACTTGACATAGTACCATCTATATTTCAAATTTCGATTTTTTACAGTTTATCATAATTTATGCAAATTTCTTTTGAATATAATACTGTTGACCAATTGAAAGAATATTATTAACAAGCCAATATAATACAAGCCCTGCAGGAAAATTAATAAAGATAAAAGTCATAAACAAAGGCATAAGCATCATCATTTTTGCTTGTGTTGGGTCTCCTGTTGATGGAGACATTTTTTGCTGCAAAAACATGGTTGCTCCCATAATAATAGTGAGAACAGGTACTCCATAAGGTGCCTGCATAAATGGAATTGCAAAATTAAAATGAAAAAGTCTATCTGGTGCAGAAAGATCATTTATCCAGCCTATAAAAGGAGTATGCCTTAGTTCTATTGCTTGATAAAGCATTCTATAAAGAGCAAAAAAGATAGGCATCTGAACAATTATCGGAAGACAGCCTCCCATGGGATTTACCTTATATGTTTTATAAAGTCCCATAACTTCCTTGTTCATTTTTTGTTTGTCATGTTTATATTTTTCTCTTAATTCCATCATTAAAGGCTGAATTCTCTTCATATCATTCATAGATTTATAACTTTTTGTACCAAGTGGCCAAAAAATTAATTTTATTAAAATTGTTAAAATAATGATAGCAACTCCATAATTAGGTATAAATTTATATATAAGATTCATGATAATGAGACATGGTTTTGCCAGAAAATCAAACCATCCAAAATTAACTGCTTTTTTAAGATTGTTATCATATGTTTTAAGAAGGTTAAGACTTTTGGGTCCCATAAAACATTTAAAAGAGTATTTTATTTGTTGACCTGGATTAATTGTATTAATCGCTTGAACATATTTTGTTGTAACCAAAGGTTTTGAATATGAAAGTTTAATTGTTGCATCAAATGCTTTTTCAGGAACTATACATGACATAAAATATCTGTCTGTAAAACCTAGCCAATCAATAATTCCTGCATAGGTATCCTTATCTTTTATTTTTTTAGGTTTAATTTCTTCAAGTTTATCATTAATCATAATAGTTGGTCCTTCAAAGGAAAACTTGGAGCCTTTGGGATCAATCCACCCTTGAAGAGTTTGTGCTTTAAAAATCGCATTTTCAAGACCTTGGATGCTGTTTTTCTCCATATTAATATCAAATAAACCTGATACAAGATTTGGATTTACCATTTCTTTTAACAATTCATTTTTTTGGATACCTTGTTTATATTTATTGAGAGTGAGGCTTATAACAGTTGCACTATTTTCAGATAATATAATATTATAAAAAGGAGTTGAAAGAGAAATTGTTTTGATAGATAAAGATTGCTGGGGCAGAATTTTACTGTTGGGAAATATTTCTTGGGACTCATTTTTTTGAATTTCAGGCTTATAATTAGTAATATTATTTTGTGTTTTTGTGTTTTTATCAGACTCTATAACTTTATTCTTTGTTATAGGCTGCTTATTTTTATCAACAAAAACTAAATTCCAGCCTACTATAACAACTATTGAAAGGATAATAGCAACAAACAAACGACTTTGATCTTCCATTTTGTCTCCTGAGATAAGAGATAAATATAAATTTAGATATTATAAGACCTTTGCATAAACGCATTTTTTATAAACACCTATAAACAAGGCTTGCTCTCTTTTGTCCAGATTTCAGGTTTCAGGTATTACAATACATCTTCACCATAAAATTTGAACAAAACCTAGCATTATGCAAAACTCTCATTATATACAGATAGATTTCTGATAAGGAGAAAAAAGAAAAGTTTATTAAGCGCTAGCAAGCTATGGGACAGGATCAAAACCTCCAGAATGAAATGGATGGCATTTTAATATTCTTTTTGTTGCAAGAAAGGAGCCTTTAAGAACACCATATGTTGTAATAGCCTCCAGTGCATACTGGGAACATGACGGATAAAAACGACATGTTTTTCTTATAAATGGTGAAATAAAATATTGATAAATTTTAATAGGTATTAAAAATGTTTGTTTAATCATAATATTTTTGCGATTTCTTTAAAAAGCCTATTCAGTTCATCTATAATCGTTTTGTTTTTTAGAAAAGCTGTATGTTTCCTTGCTATAATATTAATATCATTATTTCCTATTATTATATTTTTTCTGTTTCTGTAATATTCTCTAATAATACGCTTAATTCTATTACGCTTTACTGCTTTCCCTACTTTTCTTGATACAGTTATTCCAATACGGTTATGTTTAGTTATTCCCTCTAGTATAAGTGCTATAAAAAATCTAGTCTGTATTTTTTCCCCTAGTCTGGATAATTTTAAAAAATCAGCTCTTCTTAAGAGCCGTTCTGTTTTTGGGAATGAATAAATACCAATAATAAAAAACCTTTATTTGAAGGCGTTATAAAAAATCTCTCTATTTATTTTAATTCTAATATTTGTATCTGAAACTTGCTATGCCACCAGGAATATGTTGAAATAAAAGAATAAAAATTTGAAAATTTATTTTTATTTAACAATGCCTATTTTTAAACAGTGAGTTTTTTTCTTCCCTTTGCTCTTCTGGCATTAATAATTCGCCTGCCACCAACAGAAGACATTCTTTTTAAAAAACCATGTGTTCTGGCACGCTTGATTCTGCTTGGCTGAAATGTTCTTTTCATAAATAAAAAATCCTTAACAAATTAAATTCAAAGAATGGTTAAAAAATGAAAGATTAAATCATAGTTTTTTTAACTTTAATGATTATATAAAAACTAAAATTTTAATTCATTATGCAAAATATGTCAAGATTGAAATTCTTACTTAAATCCACTGCCTAATTTTTATTAGACTTATCCAAAACATAATTTAGACATTTTTTTCCAATTTGAACTAGTTTTTCAGTTGATTCTAGTTTTTTATAGCCCCCAATAGTCATAATATCTAATTTTAGACCCATTTATTCCAAGCCCTTTGTAGCACAAAAAGGGCTTTATCACTCAACTTTTGGTTTTTGGAAAAAAATCTTCTCTTATAATAGTTGCTTTTCTGTCAGCTCCAAGGGAGATAATTTTTACTTGAACTTGAGAAAGTTTTTCAATTATTTTGATATATTTTTTTGCTGGTTCTGGTAATTCATTGTATTCTCTAATTTTTGAAATATCATCATTCCAGCCTTGGTAAGATTCATATATGGGAGTACAATTTTCAAGAGTTTCAATAGAGGAAGGAAACTCTTGAATTATCTTATCTTTATATTTATAATTATTACAGATTTTAATTTCATCAAGTCCATCTAGAACATCAAGTTTTGTAAGAACAAGCCCTGTTAATCCATTAATTCGTACTGCATTTCTTAGCATAACCATATCAAGCCATCCGCATCTTCTTTGTCTTCCTGTTGTAGCACCAAACTCAATCCCTTTTTCTTGAAGTTTTTCTCCAGTTTCATCAAATAGTTCAGTTGGAAAGGGTCCACTTCCCACTCTTGTTGTATATGCCTTTACAATACCAAGTATTTGCTCAAGCTTATTCGGTCCCAGACCTGAACCGCATGCAGCATTGGCAGAAGCAGTGCTTGAAGATGTTACAAATGGATATGTACCATGTTCAATATCAAGGTGGGTGCCTTGGGCACCTTCAAAAAGAATTTTTTTACCCTTATTTATTCCATTATATAAAATAACAGAAACATCATCTATATATGGAATAAGTTGTTCTTTAATTGTTAGAAATTCATTAATTACAGATTTTGCATCAATTGTATTTGTATGAAAATAATTTTTAAGATAGAGATTTTTTTCTTCTATAATTTCAGTTAGTTTTTCTATAAAAAGTTCAGGTTCTAAAAGGTCAGCAAATCTAATCCCCCTTCTTGCTGCTTTATCTTCATAACATGGACCAATACCGCGACCCGTTGTACCAATTTTGTTTTTTCCTTTTTTTATTTCCCGGGCTTTATCAATAAGTTTATGATAGGGCATTATCATGTGGCATTTATTACTTATTTTCATTCTAGCAGGAGACACATCTATTTTATTTTTTATAAAATAATTAATTTCTTCCAAAAGAACAATTGGATCAACAACCACACCATTTCCAATAAAGCATTTTTTATTTTGAATAATTCCCGATGGAATAAGATGGCTTATAATTTTTTTTCCATTAATTACCATAGTATGACCAGCATTATTTCCGCCTTGAAATCTTACAACATAATCAACATGCAAACTTAGCAAATCAACAATTTTTCCCTTACCTTCATCTCCCCATTGAGTACCGACAATAACAGTATTTAACACTGTTTACTCCTTTTGTTTTTAAAAAAATTTGTTATGATTTTTTTTGCTTTATCATTTTTTATTCCTGAAACAATTTCAAGGTTATGATTAAGTCTTTTATCATGAGCAAAGTTATACAATGAACCTGCTCCCCCCCATTTTGGATCCGGGGATCCATAAACAACTTTTTTTAATCTGGCATGAATAATAGCACCCATACACATTATACATGGTTCAATAGTAACATATATAGTTGCCTCGGGTAATCTGTAATTTTTTATTGTTTTGCAGGCTCTGCGCAATGCAACTATTTCAGCATGGGCGCAGGGATTATTTTGTATTATAGATTGATTATGACCCTTGCCAATAATTTTTCCTTTTAGATTTACAATAATTGCTCCAATAGGAATTTCTCCTATTTTATCAGCTTTTTTTGCCTCATTAAGAGCAAGATTCATATAAAATTGATCATCCATTTTTTATCTATATTCATGTTTTAATATAAAGGTCAATTAGTTTCAATTTAGAATTTAAATGTAAAATTTTATAGGTAGAATCCATTTTTTTTAAAGACTAAAAAAAATTATTTCAAGACTTTTTGTAAAGGTTACATATTTCATATAAAAAATAAAAATTCATATACTATCATATACTATTGGATTGTAAGAGAACCATGTTCATCATTGGAAATAACTTTGCCAACTATTGAAGCATTTATCCCATTATCTTTCATTAAATTCATACATTTTTCACCATGGTTTTTATTAAGACTAAATATAAGTCCTCCGGAAGTCTGAGGATCAAACATAATATCTATAAGTATTTTATCTACTTTAGGATTAATATTTAAATATGGATTACAAAATTTTCTATTACTAAATGCTCCACCAGGCAAAAATCCCATTGTTACAAATTCTTTTGTTTTTTCAATAATTGGTACTTTTTCACTAAAAAGAACAATATTTTTTCCGGCTCCCTTTGCCATTTCAAGAACATGACCTCCAAGACCAAATCCAGTTATATCAGTGCAGGAACTAATATTAAAATTAAGCATTATTTCACTTGCTTTTTTATTAAGGCCCGACATTATTTTAAATATGTTTTTCCTGATTTTTTTATCTGCAAGCTTTGCCTTGATAGCTGTAGCAATTATTCCTGTACCAATGGGTTTAGTAAGAATAAGTACATCTCCAACTTGTGCTCCCTTATTTGTAATAACCTTATCAGGATGCACAATTCCAGTAACAGAAAGCCCATATTTAAATTCTTGATCATCAACACTATGACCTCCCATAAGGATTGCCCCTGCCTCATGAATTTTATCAATTCCTCCCTGAAGTGTTTCTTCCAGAATTTCTTTTTTAAAATTTTTTGGGGAAAAACATACAATATTCATTGCTGTTAAAGGTTTTCCACCCATGGCATATACATCACTTAATGAATTAGCAGCAGCAATCTGACCAAATTCATACGGAGAATCTGTTACAGGAGTTAAAAAATCAAGGGTCTGAATAAGAGCTGTTTCTTTATTAAGTTTAAATACTCCTGCATCATCAGAAGTTTCAATGCCCACAATAAGATCAGGATGATTTTTTATTTTAAGTTTTTTTACAATGGACTCCAGAAACTCTGGAGCAATTTTGGCAGCTCAACCAGCTGCCTTTACTTTTTCTGTTAAACAAAAATCTATCATACTGGTATTCCTTATTTTTTAATTCCTAGTACAGATGCAAACCTACCTGTTATTTTTTCTTTTCTATAGGAAAAAAAATCTTTTGTAGAGCATTTTGTACATTTTTTTTTAATTTCAATATTATGAGATTTTACACCTTGTAAAATTAATTGATCAAAGCTTAATTTCCAAAAATCAAAATAATTATTTTTAAGTTTATATTTCCATAAATTTTTAGGAATTTCAGTTTTATAATTTATAAATTCACAACAACAGGGACCCAAGGAAGGGCCAATACATGATAAAATATTTTCAGGTTTACATTGAAAACAATTTATCATTGTATCTATTCCTGCTTTAATAATATTTTGAATACTTCCCTGCCATCCTGAATGAATATTTGCAATAACTTTTTTTAAGGGATCATACATTAAAATAGATTGACAATCTGCTGTTTGAATAACAAGAAGAATTTCAGGAATATTAGTTACAATACCATCTCCAACCCTATTATTTATATCTATTTTTTGATTTTTTAAATAATTATCTTTTTTTAGTATAAAAATTTCTTTCCCATGTACCTGATTTAAATAAAAACTTTTTTTAAATTTCATAAATTGTAAAATTTTTTTTCTATTTTTAAAAACCAGATTTTTATCATCACCTATGTTAAGACTGACATTTAAAGAATTAAAGGGTTTTTTACTAAATCCTTGATTTCTTGTAAAAATACCATGGCAAATTGTTGAATATGGTTTTAAAAGATTAAATTGAATATATTCCATTATCTATTTCCCATATTTTTCAACAATTTTATTAATAATAATGGTTGTGGAAATATCAGGTTCCAGATTAATTGTTTTAACAATACCGCCTTTTTTTTTGACAAAATCACTTCCTATAATATTTTTTATACTCCAATCTGCTCCCTTAACAAGAACATCAGGCTCTATTTCTTTAATCAGGGACATAGGATCTGGTTCATCAAATAAAACAATATAATCAATGCAAAAAAGAGCTTCCACAACACACGCCCTATAATTTTCTTTATTTATAGGTCTTTTATCTCCCTTAATATTTTTTACAGATTTATCTGAATTTAAACCTAGAACAAGAATATTTCCATATTGAGCTGCCTTTCTAAGATATTTAACATGACCTGAATGGAGAATATCAAAACACCCATTAGTAAAAACAATGGTCTTTTTTTCAGCCTTGAGTTTTGTAATGATTTCTCTAATTTCAAATCTTGGTATGATTTTTTTTTGATTCATAAATTTTACTTTGTCCTGCTAATTTGTTTTTTAAACCAGAAAAAGCATAAAAATATACAAAAAAGATTTTATTATTTTGTGTATTTTCGTAGTTATAGTTTATCATTAAATCATTATAAATTGTTTACAATACTATCAAATATACCAGCTTATGGGATCTATTAAAGTATATCCCATAACTTTAAGCTTTTTTTTCAAAGGTATTACATTATTAGTTAAAAGATAAATAAAAACTACTCGTTTATTTTCTTCCTGATACCTTGCCACAAGAACACTTCCCATGGATATTTTAAATTCAGTAATTACATCAACAATTTTTTTTAACTGCCCAATTTTTTCTTCTAGTACAAGACCCAGCAAAGTTCCAGGTTCTCCTATTCCAAGAACATTAATAAATGAGCTTAAAAGATCTCTCACAGAGACAATTCCCTTGAGTTTATTATTCTCATCAACAACTGGAAGCCCACCTATCTTGTTTTTCTGAATTAATAAAAGTGCGTCTTGAATTGTAGCTAATGATGAAATTGTATAAGGATTTTCTGTCATAATGTCTTTTGCTTTAAACTTTATATTTTGTTTTTCTTTTTTACTTAAATTAAAAGGCATTGCACTTCTAATATCACGATCAGTAACCATTCCTATTACTTTATTATCTTTATCCAATACAGGCAAATGCCTGATATTATTTTTTGTCATTATTTCATGTGCTTTAATAATTTCAGTTTCTATATCAATGGAAATAACTTTGCTGGTCATTGCTTTTTTTATAAACATTTTACCTCCTATTATAAATTTAAGAAGTTTAAACTAAGAATTATTATTTTAACTTCTTAAATTCTAGAATTTTCAAACCTTATCCTTAATTCTGTCTTTTGCACAATTAATCATTATACTCACATGATTTTTTGCAAGCTCTGGAAGCCTTTTAAGGCAATATCCTCCCTCTAGTATTGAAACAAGTCTTGAATTGGAATATTTATCTGCTATTTTAATAATTTGTTCCATAATCCATGAAAAGCACTTTGTTGAAAGCATTATATCTGACATTTCATCATCCATATGTGCATCAAACCCAGTTGATACAAGAATTATTTCAGGTTTAAACCTTTCAAATCCTGGTACCATATCGTTTTTTATAAGCTCCATATATTTAGAATCTCCCTGCCCCGGAAGAACTGGAGAGTTTAAGGTAAATCCATATCCCTTTTCTTCACCATATTCAAATTCTCTGCCAGTACCGGGAAAGGCAAAAGAGGGATGTTCATGAATTGAATAGTAAAAAACTGTTGGATCTCTTTCAAAAATATTCTGAGTACCATTTCCATGATGTACATCAAAATCAATAATACCTATATTTTTTATATTCCATTTTATTTGAAGATATTTTGCAGCAATGGCAATATTATTAAAATAACAAAAACCAATTGCCTTTGCTTTTTCAGCATGGTGTCCTGGAGGACGAACAGCACAAAAAGCATTGTTAATATTATTTTGCATTATAAGGTCAATGGTTTTAATAATTCCTCCTACAGCAAGTAATGCTGTTTCATAGGAATCAGTACATATTTGATTATCAGGGCTTTGAAATGTTTCTTTACTTTTAAAGCAGGCATCTTTAAAATTTTTAATATAGTTTTTATCATGCACAGTTTCAATCCATTTTAATTCTGCTTTTTCTCCTTTTATTAAAAAAAGTTCAGGGATAAGCCCTGATTGTTCTATTCCTTGATATATTGCACTAAGCCTTTTAGGAATTTCAGGATGAAATGAGCTTGTTTTATGAAGCATAAATCTTTTATCAAATAAAAAACCTGTTTTTTTCATATCCCTCCTTTTTTAAAAAAAATTAGAATCACTAAAAACACTAAAAAAAGTATAACTATAAGAACTACAAAAAACTATAACCACGAAAAACACGAAATGGCACGAAAAAAAAATCTCTTTTTGTGGATTTTCGTGTATTTCGTGGTTAAAATATAGAGCTTTTTATGAAAATTTGGATATTTTTCAAAAAATATAATTTATAACCTTGAAATACTATATGATGGATATGCAAATCATTGATTGATACTACATATTGTATTTGATTTTATCAATACTATTTTAAATAATAATAATTACAATAAAACAGTCAAATTCTTATCAGACAATTGTTGAAAAACAATTGCAATATCCTAATATTAATATTAAAAATATTATTTTAGTAACATTTTTTTTACAACATTAAGTATACATTACACAAATTTTTTGTATTTAATTATTTATTTTAAGTGAAGGAGGTTTTATGTTTTCTAGTTTAAAGAAAAATTTAATAACATTATTTCTAGTATTATTAACTGCTGCATTTGTTTCTGGATGCGGTGGTGGTGGTGGTGATGGTAGTTATACTGGTGGTGAAATTTTAGGTACAGGTATGGCTGGACCTATACAAAACGGAGTTGTAACAGCGTATTCAGATTTAAATCACAATACGGTGATTGGAACTTCCACACTGACAAATCCAGATGGGTCTTACCGCATACCTGCCAGTAATGAGTATCTAAACACTAATTTATCACCAGATGGCATACCATTATTTATTTATATTGAAATAACAGGACGATACTATGATGCAAATGATCCAGAAAAGGATCAGACAGATGATACAACAAATGCTGCAACAGGTACTGACAGAACTTTTTATATAGATGAGGCAACAAATGATCCAGTTTATATAGAATCAGGTAATGTTGTGCTGAGAGCTGCAACACATATAACTTATGCAGATAAAGAAAGAAAAATTGCTGTTACACCCTTTACTGACTTGGCAGTAAGATTAGCACAAGCTAATGGAGGTATTGATGTAGGAACTAATATCAATGATGCAAATACTACTATTGCCAAAGAGTTTCAATTGGGAGAGCTTGATATAATAAAAACTTTACCTAATGCTATTGAAAATTCTGATTTTCATGGAAGACATCAGGAAAATGCAAAACTTTATGGTGAAGCACTTACTGGTCTTTCACAACTTCAAAAAGATGGTATTAATGATACTAGCTTTACTGATATGGAAGCAGTATTAGTTTATTATGATAATGATTTTCAAACAGGAAATAAGTTACTTCCTGGAAATCAAGATGCCTTTAAAGCTGCTGTTACAAACTATAATAATGATAAAAAGGATGATGACGGAGACAGAATTAAATCTCAAGCAATAGTTGACAGTGATTTTATTTTGGTAGTTCCAGAAACAAAAATTAAATTAGATGGATTAGCTTCAAAAGATAGTGAAAATGAGCTGATAAAAGATGAAGATGGCAATATAAATGGTACTTATTTCTGGGAATTAAATAAACCTGAAGGCTCAACTGCTAGTCTTACAAATGACAACACATTAACTCCTTTTTTTACACCAGATATAGAAGGTGATTATGTTGTTATGTTGACCCTTACTGATCAATATGGAAAGCCTAGTACAGATTTTGTAACAATAAATGTTTCAACTACAATACATACCATTGAAGGTATTGTTTCAATGGGTGCTCCTGTAGATGATGCTACTGTAACAGCCTATAGTTCAGAAGATATGGGAACAGGTGAGCAAATTGGTTCTGCTACAACCGATTCAAATGGCTATTATCAAATAGCAGTACCTGATAAAGATGCCAGTGCAACCTTTGTTTATGTTGAAGTAACAGGAGGAACATATACAGAGCCTGCAACAGGTACTACATCTGTAAGTCTGGCTGCTAATCTCCATGCTGCAACAACTCTAGATACTGCAAATAATAGTAAAGATTTACAACCAAAAATTTCAGTTACTCCCTTAACTGAATTGGCAGTACGAGCAGCACAGACTAGTGTGGATGCAGCATCATCAACAGAAACAATGACTGATTTTATTGATCAAGCAAATAGTAACATTGGTAATCAATTTTTGGGTGTGTGCACTTATACTGGAAAAGCATTTAATATAATAAGAACTTCACCAAGTAATGTTACAGTAACCCCAACACTTCCAACACCTCCATATTTTAATATTTATCAAAAATTTTATGCTTCTGATTTTGGTCAAAAACCCTATGATATGGAGTTTAACCCAATACTTTATAATATAGCCCTTGACCAAAGACTTTATGGTATGGCTCTTGCTGGTATTTCAAAACTTATAAACATATCAGGCAATAGCAGTGATACATTTACTGCTTTTCTAGATAATTTTGATAATATTGGTAATGATTCTTTGCCGGAAACAAGTAAAATAGAATTTTTAACTGGTGTTTCAAAATTTTATCAAGATGATGGAAATAATAATTCCACATTAGATGATGAAGATGGAACTCCTCAAAAATTACATGAAGCATCAACCATAGCCCATAGAATTGGAAATGATGGGTATGGAATCAATACAACTTTTAGTGTTGATGCTGGAAGTATTCCTTATAATCAGTGGATTACTATTACGATACAAGCAATAGATGCTGATGGCAATCCTCTTGCTAACAGTGCTGCCAGTGAGGTTGTTATGAGTTTTGATCAGCAGGCTAGTTTATTTGACTATCAAGATTTAAAAGGTTCTCAAGCTACTTTTCTTGGATATGATAATGGTACTCACAGATATTATGCCGAGTACACTGATGAAGGTAATGGTATATATAAAATTAAGATAAGTTCTCTAAATCATCGTCCTGCTGATCCTCACCCCTTATGGGGGGTGACAGGAAGAACTGGGTATCATTATACAGATATAACAGGCACAATTGGAAGTGCTAAAATTGGAGGAAATACACATCAAGTAAGAGCAGTAAACTTTTACACGAACTATCCGTAAGCTTTTACATGAACTATTAGTAATAATATGTTATAATTTTCATTTAATTTATAAACTTTAATGCAGCACTCAAACATTTGAGTGCTGCATTTTTTATTTAAAAACTACTATAACCACTAAAAAAAACAAAAACTATAACTAGGAAAAACAATAAAGAATAAAATAAAATTAAGTCCTTTTCGTGAATTTTCGTGAATTTCGTGGTTAAAAAATAGTAGTTAAATAAAAAGGAGTTAAAAATGCTGCATAATAAAAAAATTGGATTTATTGGAACTGGAAATATGGGACAAGCTCTTATTGCAGGGCTTATTCAATCAAAAACAGCAAAACCTGATAATATAATCTGCTCAGATATTAATAAAAAACAACTTGAAATAGTAAAAAATAAATATAATGTTTTAACCACAACAAATAATCTTAAAGTAATTGAAAAAGCAAAAATTATTATATATGCAGTAAAACCTCAAAATCTTTTTTTTGTTATTAAAGAAACTTCAAAACTTTTAAATTCATCAAAACTTATTATATCAATTGCAGCAGGAGTGCCATTAAAAGCTATTACAGAAATTTTAAATAAAAAACTTCGCTTAATTCGTGTTATGCCAAATATTTGTGCCTTTATAAGAGAAAGTGCCACAGCTATTGCACCAAGTGAAAATATTGTTAATGAAGATATTGAACTTGCAAAAGCTGTTTTTGATTGTGTTGGAAAAACTGTTTTACTGGAAGAAAATCAATTAGATGCTTTTACAGGATTAGCTGGAAGCGGACCCGGATATATTTTTATGATTATAGATGCTATGGCAGATGCTGGAGTTAAAATGGGTTTATCCAGACAAGATTCTCTTTTTTTATCAAGCCAGACAGTTATGGGAGCAGCAAAACTTATTCTTAAAACTAATGAACACCCAGGACAACTTAAAGATAAGGTTGCATCTCCAAAAGGTACAACTATTGCTGGAATTCATGCTTTGGAAAAAGGAAAACTAAGAGCAACTTTAATAAATGCAATTGAAGCTGCAACAAATAGATCTATTGAACTTGGGAAAAATATAATTAAATAGTAACAATCCTACATTGCTTGGATATATGATATAAAAACAAGCAAAACACATAAAAAACTAATTGTTGTACAGTTTATTTATGAAATAATTATCTTTTTCTTACTGCCATGCTCCAGCGTCAACAAAATGAATAATATCTATATACCGTAGCCTAAACCTTACACTTCTTAGTTCCACAACAGCTTATTAAAGGGCTTTACTTTACTTTACTCTACAGATTATGAAATAATTATCTTTTTCTCATTGCCATGCTCCAGCGTGGCAATGTTATAATAGACGCTCCAGCGTCAACAAAATGAATAATATCTATATACCATAGCCCAAACCTTACACTTTTTAGTTCCATAACAACTTATTAAAGGGCTTTACTTTACTATACTCCACAGATTATGAAACAATTACCTTTTTCTCATTGCCATGCTCCAGCGTGGCAATGCTATATAGACGCTCCAGCATCAACAAAAGGCTTAATCATGTATAAATATCTTTTTGGCCCTGTTCCTTCAAGACGCTTGGGAATTTCCCTGGGTGTTGATCTTGTTACCCATAAAATATGTTCTCTTAATTGTATTTATTGTGAATGCGGAAAAACTACTAACTTAACTTTAAATAGAAAACAATATGTTCCCTTTAATAAAGTAATAAAAGAGCTTGACCATTATTTTCAAAATAATCCTGATCCTGATTACATTACTTTCTCAGGTTCAGGAGAGCCATGTCTTAATGTAGAGATTGGTGAGGTTATTAATTATATTAAAAAAACAAGAAAACATATTTTAATTGCAGTTTTAACAAATGGAACTTTGCTTTCACAAAAACAGGTAAGAAACGAACTTTTAAACGCTGATACTGTAATATTTTCTCTGGATGCAGCATCAGATTTAGCTTTTCAAAAAATCAACAGACCATGCCAGCAAATTAATCTTAAACATTATATTCAAGGTTTATTTGATTTTACAAAAGAGTATAAAAATAAAGCTGTTCTTGAATATTTTGTTTTACCAGATATTAATGACAGCAAAAAAGAAGTAATGTTTTTAAAACATGCGTTTGAAAAAATTAAGCCTGATATTATACAACTTAACACATTAGACAGACCTGGAAGTGTTAGTGGTATTAAACCTGTTAATTTAAGTAAATTAAAACAAATAGTTAATTTATTAGAACCTTTAAATGTAGAGATTATTGCAGGTTTTTCTGAACAAAAAAAAAATAAATTATATCGACAGGATATGGAATCTGCCATTATTGAGACCATACACAGAAGACCATGTACAAGTCATGACCTTGAAAAAATTCTTGGTAAAAATATTAATGAAATTAATAAATGCCTTAAATCTTTACAAAAAGCTAATAAAATAAAATCCATGCTTCAGAAAAGAGGGTTGTTTTTTCAGACAAATAAAGATTAGCTTTTAGCTCTATAATAATAATCTAGTAAAAATATAAAATACCAAAAGTAAAAAAATAATTAAAATAACTCTCTGTTTTATAACATAAAATACCTTAATAAAGATATTTGGAAATAATATGAAATATAACTGTACTGGAGTAATACTTGCAGGAGGTTCAAATAGTAGAATGCCTGGAATTCAAAAAAGTTTTCATGAAATTAAAGGTAAAAAAATTATAGATTTTATTTATGAATTATTTTCTTCTATTTTTGATAAAATAATAATTGTTACAAATAACCCTTTAGATTTTGCAGCCTGGGATGCCATGATCATTACTGATATTTATCCTTTTAGATGCTCTCTTGCTGGAATTCATGCAGGCCTTTTTTATTCTTCAAAAAATCAGATATTTGTATCTGCCTGTGACACACCTTTTTTAAAAAAAGAATTAATAGAGTATATTTTATCCCAGAGAAAAAAAGAATTTGATGTAGTAATACCTGAAACAAATGATGGGCTTGAACCTTTATGTGCAGTTTATTTTAATAAATGTCTTCCTAGAATAGAAAAAAATCTTAACAATAAAATTTTTATGATAAAGAAATTTTTTAAAAAAAATCGTGTGAAAAAAATTTCTGTAAACCAGATTAAAAAAATTGATCCTGATATGAAATCTTTTTTTAATATTAATACTTACAAAGATTTGCAAATAGCCAGAACCATGTAAAATGTAAAGCCTTTTGCACAAATGAATTTTTATAAAAATACTTTAAAAAATGTTTGTAAATATCTATAAACAGAGCTTGTTCTCTTTTGTCAAAATTTTAGGTTTAAGGTATTAATACATCTTCACCATAAAATTTGAACAAAATCGAGCATTGTGCAAAACTCTCATGTAAAATTATGATAGTGTATTAAACAACCTAAAATATGAAAAAACCAATATTAAAAAAAATTATAATACTTCTATTATTTTTTTTACCTCTTTTTTTTACAGGGTGCGGAATTTTTTTAAAACCAGAGAAACCCCAAAAACCAGAACCATCTGCTATAAAAAGCAAAGCCCTTAAAAAACTTCCTCTAGCACAATATCCTGATTTTATAGATCAATCAGATAATCAAAGTCTGGTAAATGCAATAAAACAGAGCCTGATTTATTACAATCGTATTCCTGAAAAAATGATATTTTATTTTGGAAAAGATTTTTTTTGTGCAAAACATATAAAAAAATCCATTGAAATATTTTTATCCTTTATTGAAAAAAATCCAACACAAAAACAATTAAACCAGTTTATCAGAAATAATTATCTAGTTTATAAAGCAAGGGGAAGAAAAAAAGATTTCAAAGTTTTTTTTACTGGATATTATGAGCCTTTTCTTCTAGGAAGTCTTATAAAAAATAGTGAGTATATATATCCTATTTATTCCAAGCCTTGGGATCTTGTAAGTGTTGATTTATCTCCCTTTTCTTCAAATTATAAAAAAGAGCCGCCGTTTATGGCAAGAGTTGATAATAAAAAAAGGCTTATTCCATATTATTCAAGAAAAGAAATAAATTCCATTAAGAATTTCTATAAAAAAGCAAAACCAATTGTATGGGTAAACAATAGAATAGATCGTTTTTTTCTTGAGATTCAAGGCTCTGGAATAGTTAAATTAAAACAAGGTGGTTTTTTAAGAGTACATTACCATACATCCAATGGTCATCCCTATAAATCAATAGGAAGATATTTAATAAATAAAAATCAAATTACTAAAAAAAAAATGTCAATGCAGGCAATACGAAAATGGCTCAAAAATAATCCTTTAAAAATAGATGAGGTTTTAAATTATAATCCAAGTTTTGTTTTTTTTAAAAGAGAAAAGCATGGTCCTTTTGGCTGCCTTGGCGTAAAAGTAACTCCTAAACGTTCTATTGCAACGGATAAATCTATTTTCCCCAAAGGCACCCTTGGATTTATTAAGACTTTTATGCCTTTAAAATCAGAAATGGAAGCCCCTGAAAAATGGAAAAAATATTCAGGATTTGTTCTTAATCAAGATACTGGCGGTGCTATTAAAGGTACAGGAAGAGCTGATCTTTTTTATGGAAATGGTAAATATGCTGAGTTTGCAGCAGGCCATATGAAACATACCGGAGATTTATATTTTTTGGTTCTAAAAAAAGCACAATTATGAATTTAAAAATAAGAGAAATAAAAAATAAAGCAAAAAATTATAATGATCATATTTTTGGAAATAAATCCTAAGGAATTATTATGAAACCATTTAAACCACATAAATTGCCATTGGAACAATTGGATTGGACAAGTTTTGTTCAACATATTGGAGGAGCAAACCGTGCTGTTGCTAAATTTGATGGACTATTACAAAGCATACCAAACACAAAAATTCTGCTTTCACCTTTATTAAAAAAAGAAGCTGTTTTGTCCTCAAAAATTGAAGGAACACAAGCAACACTTGAAGAAGTTCTGGCATTTGAAGCAAATCCAAAAAAGAAAACAGAAAAATATGAAGATATCCAAGAGATTATCAATTATAGAAAAGCCATGAATATGGCAATTGAAAAGCTTGAAACATTACCACTTTCAAGCAGATTAATAAAAGAAATTCAAAAGGTCATTTTGCAGGGAGCAAGAGGTAAGGGGAAAAAACCTGGACATTTTAGGACAGGACTTGTTTTTTTAGGTAAAAAAGGTTTTGGAATTGAAGGAGCAACTTATATTCCACCAGAACCACAGGAAATAAAAAAATATTTTTCAGAATTTGAAAAATATATTCATTTTAATGAAAAAGATTTTTTGGTGCAATTAGCTATTATTCACGCCCAATTTGAAATTATTCATCCATTCTGGGATGGAAATGGAAGAACTGGAAGAATATTAATGCCATTATTCTTATATTATAAAAAAGTTTTGCACTTGCCAATGTTTTATCTAAGTGAATATTTTGAATTACATCGAGATGAATATTATGAAAAATTACAAAATATTTCTAAGAATAATGATTGGAAAAGTTGGATAAATTTTTTCTTAATTGCAACGGAAAAACAATCAATAAAAAATATTGAAAAAGTGCAGGAAATTTTAAAACTGTATAATGACCTAAAAGAGAAAATTATAAATATTCCAACTCCCAAAAATGCTATTAAAGTTCTGGATTTTTTATTTTCCATGCCAATTTTTGATTCTAGAAATTTTATGGAAGAAACAGAAATAAAAGAAAATCCCTCCTTTAGAATAATTAAACATTTATTAGATAAAAATATTATTTCAGATGATAAAAAAATAAGGAATAAAACCTATTTTTTTGATAATTTAATTAAAATTATAATGTAATTTTAGAAACTAAAAAAAATAATGGTGAAAAATTTGTCATTAAAAAAAATTATACTTGCAAATTTAGTGTTTTTTGCAACTAAAATACTTTATACTTGCAAATCTGACATTAAAAAAAATTATACTTGCAAATTTAGTGTTTTAAAAAAAATTATACTTGCAAATTTAGTGTTTTTTGCAACTAAAATACTTTATTTTTGGAAATTTTATACTAATAATAAGATTTGATGCTGAATATTCTAAGTCATTTAGCATAAAGTCAAACTCAAAAGAAATTTTTATGGAAATTACAAAGAGCTTTGAAAAAAGAATAAAAAGGCGAATTACTGGAAGAAAACATGTTTTTTTTGCAGTATGTGCGCCTGGACTTAAAAGGCTTTGTCAAAGAGAACTGTTAAAATTACCAATTAAATTAGAAAATATCTCAATGATAAAAGGAGGCGTGGAATTTACAGGTTTTGTCCATGACTGTTATTTTGCAAATCTTTTTCTAAGAAGCCCTTCAAGAATTAAAATGCGCATTACAAAATTTAAGGCTGAAAATTTTAGGACTCTGGAAAAAAAACTTAAAAAAATTGAATGGGAATTATATTTACAAAAAAATAGTGTTATTAACTATAAAGTTTCAACAACACATTCAAGACTATTTCATAAAAAAGCTATTTCTGACAGAGCAGAAAATATAATTACAAATCATCTTAAACAATTTGGCTATGCTGCAAAAATAGATAATAAAAACAACTGTCACATAATTTTTATTCGAGGAGAAAATAATGAATTTGAAATATCCATTGATGCAACAGGGGATTTACTCCACAAAAGGGGAATAAAAAAAAATGTTGGAAAGGCTTGTTTGCGTGAAAACATTGCCTTTGGAATTCTTTCAGCTTGCAAATATTCAGGCAGGGAACCTTTTATCGATCCCATGTGTGGATCCGGCACATTTTCCTTGGAAGCATGTATGATAAAACAAAATATTGCTCCTGGATTTTTTAGAAAATTTGCCTTTGAAAAATGGCAGTGTTTTAGGAAAAATAGATGGAATTATTTTAAAAAAGAGACTGAAAAAGCAATTATACCAAAAAATAAAACAGAAATATTTGCCTGTGATATTGATAAAAATGCTCTTTTAAATCTTGAAAAAAATATTTCAAGCTCCAGCTTTTTTTCAGGTATAAAAGTTTTTCATCAAGATTTTTTTGATTTAATTCCAGAAAAACTTACAAGTGACAAAGGTGTTATTATATTAAATCCACCCTATGGAAAGCGTTTCCAGGAAAAAAAACAAATCAAAAATTTTTATACTGAAATTAATAAAAAATTAAAAAAAGATTTTAAAGGGTGGCAAGCAGGTATTATGTTTCCTGAAAAAAACTTGCTTAACACCCTTTGTTTTTCTGCCTCATTAATCCCTATTTTCCATGGAGGGCTTAATATTTATGCAGCTACAGGCAAAATTACATAAAACCACATAAAATTTTTACAACGCCATTTATCCTGCAAAAGCTGCATCATCAATATCAATGGCAGCAGAACTTGTATTTTTAAGGGCAAAAAGATTACCCATTGTAATTGGAAGGTGTGTTTCAACAAAAAATTGAAGAGATTTTATAAGTCCGTCATAAAAAGGTTTATCTTTCTTTTTTGCTTTTTCAATTTTTTGTGCTGCAATTGATGCTCTCCAGAGAAGCATCCATGCCACAACAAGATCCCCTGTTGCATCTTGAAAAGGATGGGCATTAGCAAACGCACTAAGAACTTTTTCAGACATTGCAGTTTGTCCCATATGCATGGCAATCTCACCAAATTTATTTAAAGCTTTTTCAATTTTTTCAGCATAATCTTTAAGTTCAGCTATTTCTTTTGCTGCAATAACTGTTTGTTGGATTTCCTGGAAAAGATCCATTACAGTTTTACCTTTATTCAACCCAAGCTTTCTACCTAGAAGATCCATTGCCTGAATACCATTTGTACCTTCATAAATCATGGTAATTCTGCAATCCCTTAAAAGCTGTGCCATGGGATATTCTTCAATATATCCATAGCCTCCATATACCTGCATGCCCTGACTGCAAACTTCAAAGGATCTATCAGTTACATAGCCCTTAGCAATGGGTGTTAAAATTTCAACAAATCCCTGAAATTTTTGTTTTTCTTCCTCAGTTTCTGCAACAGCAGCCATATCTGAACAATAGCTGACATAATAAAGAAGACTTCTCATACCCTCAACAAAAACTTTCATTTTCATTAATTGGCGGCGTACATCAGGATGTTTAATTATTGATACTGATTGTGCATTAGTATCCATTATTTCCAAAAGATTTTTTCCTTGAATCCTTTGTTTTGCATAATTGATTGCATACATATAAGCAGCTGTTGCACAGGAAAAACCTTGAAATCCCACAAGAAGACGAGCTTCATTCATCATAAGAAACATTGCCTTCATTCCCTTATTTTTTTCTCCAATAAGAGTTCCAACACAATCTCCTTTACTTCCTAGGGCAAGGGAGCAAGTAGAATTACTATGAATTCCAAGTTTATGCTCTATACCAGTACAAATAACATCATTAAAGTCACCAAGGGTTCCATCATCATTAACTTTATATTTTGGTACAAGAAAAAGAGAAATTCCCTTTGTACCTTCAGGAGCGCCTTCTATGCGTGCAAGAACAGGATGAATTATATTTTCAGTAAGATCATGGTCACCACTTGAAATAAAAATTTTTTCACCTGTTATTGAATAGGTTCCATCATCATTTTGCTTTGCACTGGTTGTTAAAGCACCTACATCAGAACCTGCATTGGGTTCAGTAAGAAGCATGGTGCCAGTCCATTTGCCTGTAAACATATTTTTAAGAAAAAGCTGTTTTTGTTTTTCAGTTCCAAATTCTTCAATAATCTTGCCTGCACCATGAGTAAGACCTGGATACATCATAAAAGGATAGTTAGCACCATTAAAATATTCAGCAGCAACTGAAGAAATTGTTCTTGGCATGCCTTGCCCGCCCCATTCTGGAGATTCTGTCATTGCAAGCCATTCACCCTCATTAAAAATTTTATATAATCTTTTAAAGGATTCTGGAGTAGTAACCTTACCATCTTTAAATGTGCACCCCTGCTCATCTCCTTCTTTTTGTGTTGGAAGAATTTCTTTTACCGCAAGAGTACGTACCTCTGAAACAATTAAATCAATTGTTTTTTTATCAAATTCTTCAAAATCTTCATTCATTTCTGCAAGTTTTCCAGCTTCAAGCTGTTCATGCAAAACGAAATCAATATCCCTGCGATCAGAAATAAATTGTGCCATGTTTAAATCCTCCCTTAAATAAAAATGATGTACTTTAATCTAATATTTTTTTATTTTTATAAAAGTGAATTGTCCCTCACTTTGTTAACACTGTTTTTTGTATAAATTTAATTTAAAGTTAAACATAATTTTAAAAAATATTATAAACAATAAAATGTAATAAAAACAGATACTTTCAAAGTATTTGTTTAAATATTAAATTATAATTTATATATTATATATGATACTATAAAAAAAATGAATGTTCATTCATTGCATTTGAAATTTTAATAGTCAACAAAATTTTTATTAAGATTAATTTTTTATAAAAATTATATTAATAAGTCTTTGCTTTTTTAAACCTCGAACCCCGGATATAATCCTAATAAAAATATAAAAAATTAGAAACATAAAATTACACAAGCATAATTACAATATATAGCACGTAAAGGTCAAGCAATGCCCGCATATTGTATATTAAAATATTTTTTAATTCTAGAGTAATTATGTATAATTTAGTAACTGTTTATAAATTTTAATATCTCCTTGATAGCATAGGAAAAAGGTCTTATAATTAAAAAATATGTAATAATGGGTGGAAATAATTTGTCCATTAGGCATTAAATGCTTTTCTTGAAGTTAAAACAGGATTCAGCATAATTAATTTTTCACCGTAAATTAAATAAAGGAGATAGCAAAATGGGTAAATGTAATAGTGGCGGGAAAAAATCTGGCGGATGTGGTTGTGGACAAGGTAAAAATAATCAATCTAATCCTAATTGGCCAAGTAAAAATTCTGGTAAAGAATCTGGTAAAGGGAGGGGAAATAGTCCTTCCCAAAAGTAAAGCTAAAGGGACCCATATTATTTTCATGGAATATTTTCTGAATAACTCCCATAAGGCAGATTTGATTTTCAATTCCTGGTCTGCCTCACCACAAAACATAAAAGAATATTAAGTAGTTATAACTTCTTTCATATAAAAGGATAATATGTCCTAGGCCTACCTGATTTCCCAGCAAACCATCAGAATTTCTAAGGCAGAATTTCTAAGGCATATAGTTGTTTTGGGTGTTGCTAAATTAAAAATATTGAACTAAAAGATCTAATTTATTAGAAATTTTTAAGGATTTTTAAAATGCCATTTATGTCAAATACAACTTCCTTGACAACCTATAAAATCAAGGAAAAACTTGAAACAGAAAATCTTAATAAAACAATTATAGAAATTCTAGAAAAACATAAAATTAATGAAAATATAGAAGACAGTGCAGGAAAACTTGTTTCCTGGACAAGTGTTGAAACACCCTATGTACCAAATTTTGAAACTTCTTCTGTTGTTTTTGGAGCAAGCTATATTTTTGCTCTTAGAGTGGATGAAAAAAAAATTCCACCGAGTCTTATAAAAAAATATTGCGCACAGGAACAAGCAAAAAGAATAGATTACAAAGAAAAAAAATTTTTAAGTATAAATGAAAAAAAAAGAATAAAAGAAAAGGTAATAGATGAGCTTAATGCAAAAATATTACCAACACCAAATGTCTATGAAGTTGTCTGGGAATATGAAAAAAATAAACTATATTTTTTTACAACCAAGATTTCTGCTAATGAGGATCTTGAAAGTTTTTTTGGAAAAACATTTAATCTTAATTTAATAAGAATTTTTCCATATACTTCTATTTTTTTAAATTCTCATCTTTCTTCTTCAATAAAAGACAATTTGTTAAATTCTGAACCAACTAATTTTTTAAGGTAAAAAAATGCTTGATATTACAATTGCTTACAAACGATATAAATTTTTAGGGAATGAATTTTTAACTTGGCTTTGGTTTTATATTTCCCAACAAAGCAATCAAATTAAAAATAAAGACAATGATTTGTTTGAACTTGAAATTAACAATCAAATTATTCTGGAAAATATTCTTAAAGATAAGTCCAGGGAAAAAATTGTTATAAAAGGGGAAGAAGCGGGGCTGGAAGAAGCTTTTCTTGCCCTTCAAAAGGGTGCTCTTGTAACTGAAATTTCCTTATTATGTAAGAGGCAAGAAAATACTTGGATCTTTAAATTAAAGGGAGAAAGTTTTTCCTTTTCATCCTTAAAAACTCCTAATATTGCTTTTATAGATAAAGAAAAAGAAACAGAAAAATTTATATTGGAAAAATTATATTTCTACGAAACAATAATAGAAGTAATAGACTCTCTTTATTTTAAGTTTGCAGAACTTCGCTTTTCCAAGGAATGGGAAACAAATATTGTGCCCAAGATGAAAAATTGGATCAACTCATAAATTTAAAAGACCTTTGCACAAACACATTTTTTATAAAAAAACTTTAAAAAAATATTTGTAAATACTTATAAAAATTCTAAATTCCAATTCCAAAGCCCCGGTCTTTTTTTCATGTGCATCCCAGGTGGTAATATTTCATTAATAAAAATAAAAACAGAATATCCAGCTTTTTTTAATGCTTGTTCTTTTTTTGTCAAATCAAGTTCCCATCCTGGAAAAACCCAAAAATTTTCATTATTTTTTGTAACCCAAAAATTTTCTTTCATGGGGCTTGTAAATAATTCATTAAGTTTAATCTCATTAGAGACTATTCTTGATATGGCAATAGGGAAATTACCATAAATCACTATTCCCAGGGGGATGGGGGAATTTTCAGCAATTAGAAAGAAATCATGTTTTGAAAGTTCAGGGCTTACAATGGCACCTGAAACTTTATTTTTTTTATAAAATTTAAGAACTTCACTATTAGTAATATTACAAAAAGGTCCCATCCAAATATTAAGATTTCTTTGTGTCACAAAAAAAGAAAGTTGCCAGGGAATATTAAGAACAAAATTTTTTGCTCCCTTTAAAACAGCTTTTTTAATTATATCATAAAAATCAATTTCTCTATTAGGCCATATAATAGGAGGTAGCCACCACCATGCTTTTTTAATAAATTTTGGAGAAAATTTTTCAATATTATTTTTTGAAAGCCATAATCCTGTATTAAAGAAATATTTTTCTTTTAAAATGCAAGTATTAGAACTTAAATCTCTTTTAAGTTTAATTTTTGTTATAGTTTTATTTTGAAATTTTCTTTTTGTTATATTTTTTTCCATTACATGATTTTTTATTAAATCAGGATGAATTACATCAAAATCTTTAATAGGATGTTTAATTTTTTCAAATTCTAATGCAAGTTCTTTTATTAATGCATTAACTTGAACTTCTTTTCTGTCTATAATAAAAACAGGAGCATTTTTTTGAATTTTTTTTATTTTTATAACAAGTCTTCCTTTTTTAGGTATTGATCGTGTTATTTTTTGAATTGTGTGGTTCTTATCATCTTGATATCCTATTCTTAAAAGATCATTTTTTAACAAAACTTCCCGGGTGATTAAATAGGGTTTTTCTCCCAATTTAACTCTTCCAATAAAAAGCCCTGAGCCTGTCTCCATATTTTTTTTTAAAGGATTTTGAATTCGCTGGGGAAGAAAATTATAATGAGTTAAAGGTCTGCCAAGGGCATATTCAAGAAAGACCAAGGCAATTTTCTTTTTTCCAGGATCATGTCCATAATCCCGTAACATTTTATAGCCCTTTACAGTATAAAATACATAATGTGCGCTTTTTTTCCGCCCTTCTATTTTCCATGTGGTTATTCTAGGAATTTGTTTTAATATTTTAACCAGCACATCTATTGAAAGATCAATGCATGAAAAAAATCTTTGTTTTTCCTGTTTTTGTCTGTAAAATCTTCTGCATGGCTGGACACATCTTCCCCTGAGCCCACTTTTCCCTCCAAGGAAACTACTCCAATAACATCTACCAGACACACTATAACAAAGAGCACCATGAATAAAAACTTCTAGGCCCAAATTTTTAGGACTTTTTTCAGCCATAATTTTTATTTCATCAATATTTAGTTCCCTGGGAAGCACAACCCTATGAGCACCTATTTTTTTTGCCCAATCAAGTCCTTTGGGAAAACAACAGTTTGCAAGTGTTGAAATATGAATTTCCCCTTTAAAACCTAATTTTCTAGCAATATTTATTACAGCAATATCTTGAATAATTAAGGCATCAGGAGAAACATATTTTATGAGTTGGTTTAAAACTTGTGCTGTTTTTTCAAGTTCACTTTGTTTTATTATGGAATTTAAAGCTATATAAACCTCTACTCCCTTTGAATGAGCAAAAAAAGTAAGTTTAGAAAGTTCTTTAATAGTAAAATTTTTTGCTTCAACTCTTGCAGAAAACATTTTAAACCCGCAATAAATAGCATCAGCTCCAGCTGCAATGGCAGCAAAAAATGAGCTAATGTCTCCTGCAGGAGCAAGTATATAGGGTATTTTATTTTTAAGCATGGGATTTTATTTTATGGATAAGAAAGATTTGAAGTTAGAACTTATATATACATATAAAAAGTCAAAATTTGAAATATCAGAAGATATTATGCTAAACACGATATCATTATTTGGGCAAACTTTTATGGATAAAATCAAGAGTCTTTTCAACAATTGCCCTTAAAGTTCTTTCTGGATCAAGCTTTTCAGAATAATAATTAAGAACCCACCAAAGACGATTTAATTTTTCTGGATTGTCCTGCCACCAGGATATTGCCTCTTCTATACCAGCAGAATCATTAAATTCTGAATTTACTTCAATATAAAAGTCATAGGATTCAGCTCGTGTCAGTGATTTAAGAGAAAGAGCTTTAATTGTATCACGGCTTATCATAATTACTCCCCTATTTCCTATTATAATTTTTTGCTATGATTAACTGTTTATTATAAATTATATTGAGCTCATAACACAATGTTGTTTTTTATAGTAAACAACAGAAAAAATAAAAAAACTCTAAAGCTGAATAATTAATTAGAGTGTAAAATTGCATAGGAATTCTTTTTTGTAAAGAAGACTTTTATTTTTTTAGTACAATATATTGCACTAACATAAAATGGCCAGGCTATATATATTGTAAAAATTTTTATAACCGATTTTTTACAAGCCTATCCAAATTAGTCTTAATTTTGGGATATACCTCAGATTTTTATATGGGTTGCTTTTATAGCTTTTTTGTCTAGCTTCTTAAGGGATTTGAGGTAGTTATCACACAAACACATCTCTCTTTATAAAATTTGAACAAAATCAAGCATTGTACAAAGATCTCGTTATAAATGCAGTCAAACATTGTTTGCTGCAAAACATCAATTAACAGGACTGCTGGGTTTTGTTTCCTTGAAGTATACAAATCATTTTTCGAACATCTTTAGTACTGCCAGTAGAGAATAGTTTTCTCAATATTCTATAGATAAAGAAATCAGAAATTTTGATATTAGAAAGCTTACCAGAATTCTTAAAGAAACCCAGTAATTAATAGACGGGAATGAATCCTAATCATACTCAAACGCTTAAAAAACCTGCAAAAAATTCCTTTACTCGGGCTATAATCAATAATTCCTTTGCTCTTGAAATTCAGTTTCTTGTCTAACGAATAAATTCTCTCTTGTAGCAAATAAAAACATTTTAAAAAGACCCTAAAACAATGGTACCCCCGACAGGAATTGAACCTACGCACATGGATTAGGAATCCAATGCTCTATCCACTGAGCTACGGGGGTATATGGTGTGATACTATCATCTAATATGAATTTTTGATTTAATATGTATTTTTTGTTTATATGCAAGAACTTATAAATAATTAATATTTTTTCATGTTTCCTTGTGAGGCAACCCAAGAACTAAAAACCAAATATGCCCTAAGGCAGTTATTATAAAAAATATTACAATGAAATTATAGAATTTTTATAATGCCATTAAATTTAATTATATTTTTGTTCAACTATTAATTTTTGGCCTGGATATATTTTGCTATTCCCTGTTAAACGATTTAATACAAAAAGACGATCTAAAGACATATTATGTTCTTTTGCAATTTGAAATAGATTATCTCCAAATTTTACCCAATATGTTCTTGCGCTTGTATTTTTTTTTCTTTTATTAATAACTATTTTTTTATTTAAAGGAATAGAAAGTATTTGCCCTATATGAAGGGTTCTTGATTTAGAAAGATTATTAGCATTAATAATTTTTTTTGTTGTTGAATTGTATTTTCTTGCAATAACCCATAAATTATCTCCTCGTTTTACAGTGTATTTAATAAACCTACCTGAAGTACCAGAACTGAATAATGATGTTTTGTGAGGTGGGATTGGTATTTTCAAGTTTTTTCCTACAACAATAAAATTATTAAGAATATTATTAGCAGACACAATAGATTTTATATCTGTATTATATTTTTTTGCAATAATACCCAAAGTCTCTTTTTGCTTTACGCGATGATAAGCATATTTTGGAGGAATATAATATGATTTTATTTTATCTAATTTTTTTATAAAAATATCTGTTTTTTCCTTAGGAATTTTAATTAAATATTCTTCAGGCGGTAAAACAGCATATCTAAGTTCAGGATTTAATTGTTTTAAGATTTTGTTATTTATCCCTATTTCCCTAGCAATATCTTTAAGCTTTAATTGTTTTTTAACTATAACCTCTTGATATTCTATTGGTTTAAATTTATTTTTAAGTTTAATATTATATTTTTCCAGATTTTTTACAACATGTAGGACCGCAAGGAATCGAGGAATATATCTAGCTGTTTCCCTTGGTAGCTTTTGATAAAGATCCCAGACATTATCTAGATAATTTATATTTTGGGTTCTTATTATTTTAAGAACTCTTCCCTCACCACAGTTATAAGCAGCAAGAACTGTTGTCCAGTCTCCAAATATTTTGTGAAGTTCTGAAAGATATGAAATTGCAGCTTTGGTTGATTTAATGGTATCCATTCTCTCATCAATATAATCATCACGCTTAAGTCCAAATCTATAGCCTGTTGATGGTATAAATTGCCATAACCCCAAAGCTCTTGCTTTAGATAATGCATTAACTTTAAATCCACTTTCAATAAGAGGTAGCCATGAAAGTTCATCAGGAAGCCCTGCTTTCTTAAGTTCAGACAAAATATATGGTCGATATCTTTCAGCACGTTCCAAAGATCGTATCAGAGAGATTTTTTCAGGACCTGTTAATTGCTTTATTTGTTTTTTAACATATTTATTTAGAATAATTGGTATTGCTTCATATTTGCCATTTACAACTATGTTGCGTGATGCATAAATTTCTAATATTCTTTTTGAAATTAAGTATCTTAAGTCATCTTTTTCTTGGTTAAGCTCAGGAAACAACTCAATATCAAATTCTAGAATAATTAAATATGCCATATCTAAATCATTTAAAGCTTTTTCAAGTTCTCCTTTTTCCCAAAAAGTTTGTGCAGATTGACAAAGAGCCAATGCACGGTCTATTGCTCCCTGGGGAAATTCTTTTTTTGATTTGTTATTTTTATTAATAGAGGATGATTCTTTATTAGCACCTGCCTTATTATTTTTTATTTTTTTTGTTTTAGTAATATCTATTTGTTTTATAGCAGATGAATCCTGTATTTTGATGCCTGATATCTGTCTATTATTACCTGTTAAGTTTTTGCTGTCTTTTGTTTGTTTTTGTTTGTTTAAAGATGTTTTGTTAGATGTATGAATGCGTAACTCTTCATTATAATTTTCTAAAAATTTATCATTCTTTATATGCTGACATCCAGAAACAAAAATAAAAACAAATATGCCAAATAAAATTATTTTTATATTATTCATAATCTCTATTTAATTAACTTATTAAAAAAAATGTTGTTTTTTAGACGCCATCAATATATGGGAAATATGCTTTGTGTCAAGTAAATATACTTACATATCAGCATTGCAAGTAATATTAATATAACTTTTCAATAAGTGCGTGCATTTGCTATATTTTTTTGTTTTTTTTTATTCAGTAATTTTGATGAACTCATAAAAAATGAGTGATACTGCTAATGATAAATAATTTAAAATAAACCGAATTCTATATCATATCATTATCAGGTAAAGTCGTATTATAATACTTTGAACCTGAAATTTGGACAAGCTGTTACATAATGTTATTTTCTCCAATTTATGCTTTGAACTTGAAAAAAATATCTATTCCGTAACAACTTGTCGACAAAATAGGATGCTTTTATTTATGGGCATTACATATAAAAAATCTATTGCAAAAGTAGATAGATAATTTTTGTAACACCCCCAACTTATAATTCTAAAATTATTGTTTAACTCCTCTCATGGCAGCTGGAGAGCCTTTTAATTCTAATGTTTTACCAGTATTGACAACTTTTGTTCCATTAACTTTAAGTATGGAAACATTTTTGCTTAAAAAATTTCCCACATAAATATAATCGCCATTAGGACTGAACACAACTCCTTCCGGAAGTCTGCCAAGTTCAATTTCAGAAATCTTTTCTACTTTTTTCCCATTCATTTTTAATATAGCTAGGCTTCCATTTTTATGATATGCCCAAGCTGTTTCTGGTTTTGATAAAGCATTTTGACTTCCTCTAATAAGAACTGATACAGCAAGATTTCCTTTGGGACTTATAGCAAGCCCTTCAGGCCCATCTCCCACTGCAATACTGTCAATAGTATGTGGATGTTTCGCTGTCAGATCTATTACACTTACTGTATCAATATTACCGTCATTTCCTCCTGTGACTCCAATATTATTGACTAGAGCAATATCACCTTTAGGAGAAATCACTATGTTATAGGGACTAATTCCTACATTAATATCTTTTTTGCTGTCATATGTTACTTGCTTTCCTTTAATATCTAAAATACCAACTTTATTTTGAGATTTTTTAATAAAAAGAGCACGTTTGTTATCTGGCGTAAATACTATTGCAGCTGTTTTTTCGCCAATTTCTACTGTTCCTGCTAACTTGGCTGTTTTTCCATTTATTTCTACAATGCTTATATATGTAGCTGCCCTATTTGCAATAAGAAGAAGATTGCCTTTAGAGTTTAAATCCATTCCAGAAGGCTGTTTACCCACTTTAATAGTATTAATATGTTTTGGAGTCCCTTCAAGATCAATCAAATAAAGCTTGTTATTTGGTAATGCACTCCATTTCCCATCTTTTTTTACCCAATCCACCGAATTTGCCACAATCCCAAGTTTTTTATCTGGCGTAATAATCATATTAACAGGAGGGCCATATATGGAATGCATTAATGGTATGTTTTTGATAATTTTTGGTTGAGCAGGATCAGTTCCAATATCAACAATTAAAACAGTATCTTTTCCTGGAGCAAGATTTTGAGTTTTTCCTTTATCATTCCAGGTTATTTTTTCATCGTTTCCAATAAGCATAAGCCCTGCATTAACATGAGTTTGCATGCTTAAAACAAAAATCAATACCAAGCATGATAATCCAATAACATAAGACATTTTTCTTTTTTTCTTAAAAATTTGTTTTATAGATTGTACTTGATTCATACTTTCTCCTTTTAAATTATTTGTTAATAATATTATAAATTTATCACTTACTTACTTTGTTATAGTATTTTTCCAAACTATCAATTTAAATCAAACTGATTCTTATGAACATTTTCAGCCAGACTCTTTATGTTTTAAAATATTTTTACTAATTGAATTATGTTTATATTTTTGAACTATTTTTTTAAATTTATCAGTAAAAGGATTTAAAGATATAAAAATAAGAATTATAACACCTATAAGCTGCATCCAAAAAGGTATATGCTTGGATGCAGTCCCAATAATTGCTTGTGGTGATATATTCATATAATTATAAATTTGATCTAGAATAAGACCAGATACAACAGAAAATAAAGCAATTGTTCCAAGATAGATTGCACATGTTTTTTTGCCAAGAATACCTGTAAGAACTGTAAGAGATGTTATGTTTGTGGCAGGTCCTGCAAGTAAAAATACAAGAGCAGTTCCAGGACTTACACCTTTTAAAATAAGTGCGGCAGCTACAGGGGTTGAAGCAGTTGCACAAATATAAATGGGAATACCAATACCAAGCATTAAAAGCATTGAAGAAATCCCGCCACTAAGAAATTGACTTATGAATTCATCTGGAATAAGCGCCATTATAAAACCCGCAAGTATTATTCCAATAAAAAACCATCCTGCAATATCTGCCCATACATCTTTAAAAGCATAAATAATACCAGATTTTAATTTATTGATTATTGTGGAATTATTTTTTATTTCTAATACATTGCTGGTATTATAATCGTTTTTGCAACAATCAGTTTTACAGAAATTCATGCTAGGTAATGAAGGCTGATATGGGAAAGATGATTTTTGTATTTTATCAAAAAAAATCATTCTATTCTTCCATAATCAGACAGCTTTTTAAGCTTTTCTAAATCAAGAATTTTTACATTTTTTCCTTTAACTTTAATCAATTTTTTGTCATACATTTTAGAAAAAATCCTGGATAAAGTTTCAGGTATTGTTCCTAGAAGACTTGCAAGCTGTTTTTTAGAAATATTCAAATAAATTATATTTTGATTAGATTGCTGTTCTTGAGCTAAAAGCAAAAGATATCCTGCAAGACGGCTTGGAATTTTTTTTAATGAGAGATTTTCTATTTGTACTGTAAACTGGCGAAGACGCATGGAAAGTACACCTATCATATTTAAAACAACAGGTATGTTTCTAGAAATAAATTCAATAAATGCATGTCTTGGGAAAAATATTAAACTGCATTCTTCAAGTGCCTGGGCATTTGCAGGAAATACATTGCCTGTAAAAACAGACACTTCACCAAAAGGTTCTCCATGTCCAAAAATATGAAGAATCTGTTCTTTTCCTTCCATGGAAATTTTATAAATTTTTACTTTTCCCTGGACAACAATATAAAAACCATCTGCTTTATCATTCTCTAAAAAAATCAAATTTCCTTTTTTAAATTTTTTTTTAACTGCGATTTTTTCAATTTTTTCAATTTGGTTTATAGTAAGTCCTTTAAAAAGTGGAATATTTGAAATAATAGACATAAAAATTTTCATAGTTATTCAATAAATTATATTTTTTTAATTACAAAATAATCTGTCTTGCAAAATTTGTGTTTTTATCTAATCTTTAACTAGGATTTTTAATCCTCTTATATTAAATTTTCAGTAAAAAATATTTTTTCTAGTTTTTGACATAAGTCAAGGTAAATAAAAGTCATATATTATATTTATATGAAAGAATTTATAACTATTTAATATTCTTTTATGTTTTGTTGTAAGGCACCAAACCAAGAATTAAAAACTAGATTTATCTTATAGCGGTTATTAAAAATAATGAATAAAAAAATTATAAATAATTATTAAAGGAGGCAAACTATGTTTTGTTATCAATGTGAACAAACAGCAAAGGGACAGGGGTGCGATAAAATAGGTGTTTGTGGTAAAAATTCTGAAGTTGCAGAACTTCAAGATCAACTTATCCATGGGGCAAAAGGTCTTTCACAAATTGCAGTTAAAGCTAGAGAACTTGGAATTATTGATGATGATGTCAATAGATTTATAGCAAAAGCTGTTTTTACAACTTTAACAAATGTTAATTTTGATGGTGATAGAATTATTGATTTAATAAAAGAATGTACTTTAAAGATAAAATCTTTAAAAGAAAAAATACAATCAACAGGTTCAAGTATTGAAACAACAATAGATTGTACATGTATCAGTAAAAGTAAAGATGAACTTATTGCTTGTGGGAAAAGCGTGGGCATAAAATCAGATTCTAATGCAGATGCAGATATTCTTTCTCTTCAACAGCTTCTTATTTATGGTATTAAAGGCGTTGCTGCTTATGCAGACCATGCAACAATTCTGGGAAAAAGTGATGATTTAGTATATTCATTTATACAAAAAGGTCTTGCAGCAACATTAGATAAAGATCTTGATGTTAATGATCTTCTAGAGCTTGTGCTTAAATGTGGTGAAATAAACCTTAAAGCTATGGAATTGCTTGATGCAGCAAATACTGAAACATATGGACATCCAGTTCCTACAAAAGTTTGTCTTGGTGCAAAACAAGGAAAAGCAATTCTTGTTTCAGGTCATGATTTAAAGGACCTTGAAGAAATTCTTAAACAAAGCCAAGGCAAAGGAATTAATGTTTATACACATGGGGAAATGCTTCCATGCCATGGATATCCAGAACTAAAAAAATATGATCATTTTTATGGTCATTATGGAACAGCATGGCAAAATCAGGCAAAGGAATTTGCAGAATTTCCCGGTGCAATTTTAATGACAACAAACTGTATTCAAAAACCAAAACAATCATATCAAAACAATATTTTTACAACGGGCCTTGTAGGATGGCCTAAAATTACTCATATTGCAAATCATGATTTTTCTCCTGTTATTGAAAAGGCTCTTGAAATGAAAGGATTTACTTTAGATGTTCCGGGCAAAAATATTATGGTTGGATTTGCTCGAAATGCTGTTCTTGGAGTTGCAGATAAAGTTATTGATGGTGTTAAAAGCGGTGCAATTAAACATTTTTTTCTTGTGGCAGGATGTGATGGTGCAAAATCTAGCAGAAATTATTATACAGAACTAGTTGAAAAAATACCAAATAATTGTGTTGTGTTAACACTTGCCTGTGGAAAATTTCGTTTTTTTGATATGGATTTAGGTGATATTGGAGGTATTCCAAGACTTCTTGATATTGGACAGTGTAATGATGCTTATTCAGCTATTCAAATAGCAGTTGCCTTGTCAAATGCTTTTAATTGCAGTGTAAATGAGCTTCCTCTTTCCATGATTCTTTCATGGTATGAACAAAAGGCTGTTTCAATTCTTCTTACACTTCTTTATCTTGGCATTAAAAATATTAGACTTGGCCCTAGTCTGCCTGCTTTTATTTCTCCAAATGTTTTAAATATTCTTGTTGAAAAATTTAATATTATGCCGATTTCAACACCTGATGATGATCTTAAAGCAATTTTAAAATAAACTATAAGGGAAACAGATAAAGGGCATATTATATTTATATACTATTTAAAAGCTTTGCATAATACTCTATTTATAGACATTGACAAACATTTTTTAATTAAAAATGAGAAAAAAATATAAAAAATGCGTTTGTGCAAAGGTCTTTATTTGTTTCCTATCCATTCTATTTGTATACATGTTAGGGAGATTTTATTATGAAGTGCCCTGGACAAGACAGCAGGTATTGGAAGTCAAATGCAATATATGAGGTAAAATGCCCTGGATGCGGAACAAATGTTGAATTTTTTAAGGATGATACAATTCGTAAATGTAAAAAATGCGGACATGGTTTTTTAAATCCTTTGATGGACTTTGGCTGTGCATCATATTGTGAACATGCTGCAGAATGTATAGGGAATCTTCCTCCTGAGCTAATCGCACAAAAAAATGATTTGCTAAAAGAGCGTGTTGCAATTGAAATGAAAAAATATTTTAAAACTGATTTTAAACGTATTAGTCATGCTATGAGAGTTGCCAGATATGCAGAGTATATTGGAAAACATGAGGAAAATACAAATCTTGCTGTTATTTTATGTGCTGGATATTTGCATGATATTGGGATTTATGTAGCAAAAGAAAAATATAATAGTACTGCAGCAAAATATCAGGAAATTGAAGGTCCCAAAGTAGCAAGGGAGATTCTTGAAAAACTTTGTGCTAATTCAGAACTTATTGATGAAGTATGTGATATTATTGGCCACCACCATCATCCAAGGGATAAAGAAACTCAAAATTATAAGGTACTGTATGATGCAGATTGTATAGCAAATATAGAAGATAATCATAAAGATAAACCCATAACTTTTGAAAAACTTGAAAAAATTATAAATAAATTATTTATGACAGATTCTGGAAAACAATATGCTCAAAAAAATTTATTAAAATAATAGTTTGACAAGCCCAGTGATCGTATTTTGATAAGTTCAGTGATTTAGCTATCTTATCTTGTATAAGGGGCTAAAGGATAAAGGTGTAAAGGTCAACTAATTCTATTATTGAAATATGCAACCTTTACAATACAAAAAGGCATAAATTAAAGTAAATATAATGTTTAATAGTTACAAATATTGAAAAAGGTATATAATGAAAGTAAAAAGAAAAATAATTGAAATTAACGAAGAACTTTGTGATGGATGTGGAAATTGTGTTTTAGCATGTGCAGAAAGTGCCATTAAAATTATTAATGGAAAAGCAAAGGTTATTTCAGACAATCTTTGTGATGGACTTGGTGCATGCCTTGGTGATTGTCCAACAAATGCCTTAAAAATTGTTGAACGATATACAGATGAATTTGATGAAAATGCAGTGGAAAAACATCTTAAAAATATGAAAAATAATCAAACAGAAAAAGAAACTCTTGCATGTGGTTGTCCTTCAACACAGATTCAGGAGTTTAATTCTTTATGTAACATACCAAATCAAGGCATTTCAAATAATGGTTCAGCTCTTACCCATTGGCCTGTAAAAATTCGCCTTATTCCACCAACAGCACCATTTTTAAGGCAGGCTGATCTTTTAGTTGCAGCGGATTGCGTACCTGTTGTTTGTCCTGACTTCCACCAAAAATTTTTAAAAAACCGTATTGTTATGTTGGGCTGTCCTAAATTTGATGATAAAAAAGCCTATATAGAAAAATTTACAGAAATATTTAAAACAGCTAAAATTAAAGCCATAATGTGTCTTATTATGGAAGTCCCTTGCTGCTCAGGATTTTCAGATATTTTAAATAAAGCAATGGAAAAAGCAGATATAAATATTGATTCTAGAAAACTAGTTATAAATAATAAAGGTAAGATAATTGGAAAGACTAAATTAATTGTACCATAAAATTTTTAATATTTACTTAAAGTAAAGATTGAAAACTATCTATATTGTTATAAACCAAGAACAGGGATGTCTATTTTCTACATTATCACTACCATTAAATTTTTATATACTACAATAGCCCTCCTTTTATGAGACACTATAATTTATAAAACCTTTTTCTGCATCATATTCTAGAGTTAAAAATATACAGTTATATAAAACAAAAATCATGCCTATATTCAGTATAAACTAAGAATGGCTTTATAATGAGAAACAAAAAAATTTATGTTTAAAACCCTATATGCCGATTGTTCTCTTATGATTTTTTAAAAATGATTTATTAATTAACTATTTGATTAAAATATATTGCGTTTATATTCTTACAATGCTATTTGGAAAATTAAATACTATATGTTGTATTATGTATGATATATATATACGTTATATAGCATTACAAAATTTTAGATTGGATTGTAGAGATATTTAAAATTTAAAGTTTTCTTGCCTGCTATTTATTAAAAAAAATATAAAAGATGTAAATAATATAAAAAAAATGATATTATAGTTAGGTGTTTTATTCAAAATAAGGAGAAAAAAAATGAAAAAACTGCTAGGACTTGCCATGCTTGTTTTTTTAATTACAGGTTTTGCTGTTCCATCTATTGCCCTGGATTTTAATTTAAGTGGTGAACTTAAAGTGGAAGGTATTTTAAATTCAAAGGAAACAATGAATGACAATGATGCAACAAGTGATTATAGACAAATGCGGCTAAGGGTAAAAACAGATATTAAAATTACAGAAGATTTATCACTGGTTACAAGATTTGATGCTCTGGAAAAAATACTTTCATCAAAGGATTCTGCATTTGATAACAATGAAGATGATGACAATATTGACTTTGATAGAGCATATATAAATTATAAAAGCCCGATTGGTCTGTTTCGTGTTGGAAGAATGCAAGGAAGTGTATGGGGTACAACCTTTTGTGATGATGATCAAGATGCAGATAGAATACTTTATGTTGCTCCATTATCTTTAAAGGATGGTACTTTATATATTGGAGCAGTTGCTGAAAAGGTTGCTGAGTATGATAAAGGTATTTTATCAAGTGATTCTGATAATGATAAATATTATTTGTCAGCTACTTACAAAACTAAAAATTATAAAACTGGTTTTTTAACTGCTTTATATAATTTTAAGACTTTTCAAGACCCAGGCCAGGCATTTGCAACTAAAGATGTTATTGGCTCATATAACCAAAATTCTAATTTATCAGATTATCAATTTTATCTTACTAGTAATGACCTAGCTAATAATTCTAGTAATTATACTACTTGGTATGCTACAAATGCTGCTATAGCTAGTGGTGGTGGTTCACCTGATGGTGACTGGATAGTAGTAGCACCTGGTACTGCTGATTCTTCTAAATCAATTGATGCAAGCTCTCTTTCTACTTTTGGTATAACAAAAGGTACAACTTGTCAGGCAAAGGTTTATCTTTTATCTCCTTATTTTGATGGAAAATTTGGAAATTTTGGAATTAAAACAGAGCTTGATTATGTTTTTGGAACAGCAAAATATGATGATCCTAATCCTGCAGATGCTTTTGCCATAGAAGAAGATCATGATGTTAGAGCATATGGTCTTTTTGCAGAAGGGTCCTATGATTTAGATGCTGTAACTTTTCAAGCTGGATTTGCTTTGGTTTCAGGTGATGCAGATTATACAGATGATGAAGTAAACTCAATGGGTTATGTATCTCCCGGTGTTGACTGGGCAAAACTTTTTATTCTTAATGCTGATGACCATGGTATGAACACAACTCTTGGTAATGGTGTTGGAAATCATGTTGGTGATGGTTTTGGTTCAGCAGCTACTGCAATGTGTGATGGTTATCAATTGTTTTATTTGGGTGCTGACTGGGCTGTAACAGATTCCTTTTCCCTTGGTGCAGTTATTGGAATATCAAAGGCTTATGATGTTCCAACAGGACAAGACTATGATGATGAGCAAGGAATAGAGTATAATCTTAATTTAACATGGAATATTACAGATAACCTTGAATATTCAGCTCTTTTTGCCTATCTTGATGGTGGTGATTATTGGAAGACTCGCGCAACAGGTACAACTAATCCTAATATAGATCCTGATGTTTATTCATTTTATCATAAATTAAGCTTAACATTTTAACTTAATTTCTGCATATTCATAAAACAGATCAAACTAAATTTAGAGCCTGTTTAAAAATTATTTTTTAACAGGCTCTAAATTATCTGGTTTTAGTTCCCACAAACAGAGTTACAATTCCAAATGTCATATTCTTCCATTTTATTTTACTAAATTCTGCTTGTTTCATAATATCAACAAAACTATGGGCTTCTGGAAATTTTATAACTGATGATTGTAAATATTGATATGCTTTATGATTTTTAGAAAATATCCCCCCAAAAAAAGGAAGAATTTTTTTAAAATACACCATATAAAGTTTTTTTAAAAAAATATGCTCTGGACTAGTAAGTTCCAAGATTATTATTTTCCCATCAATTTTCAAAGAATTATAAAATTCTATAAGAACTTTTTTTCTATTGATTATGTTTCTGATACCAAATGCTATTAAAATAGTATTAAAAAGATTATTTTTAAATGGAAGGTTTAAAGCATTGCCTGCTGTAAGATATATGTTACTGTCATAGCAATGTATTTTTTTTTTGCCAAGTGCGAGCATTTTATGGGAAAAATCAACCCCAAATATTTTTGTTGACTTATTTGTTTGTTTTTTGATTTCCAATGCAACATCACAGGTTCCACATGCAACATCAAGCACCTTGGTTTTGTTAGAAATATGAGCTGCTTTAACCATTTCTTTTCTCCAAAACAAATCCTGCCCCAGGCTTAAAAAACGATTTAAAAAATCATATTTTGGTGCAATACTATCAAACATTTCTTTTATAAAGAGAAGTTCCATTTTTGTCATTGACAACCTTAATTTATGAATTAAAATATTTGATGGCGTTGTAAAAATTCTTTATCTATCTCTTTATAGTATTCTTTTAAATTTTAAAATACTATACTTTATTAAGCTTTTTACCTAGTCATCTATTTATATAAAAAAACTTATAACTACTTAATATTATTTTATGTTTTGTTGTGAGGCAAACCAAGAATTAAAAATCAAACCTGCCTTATGGCAGTTATTGGAATCGATTTTTTACAAATTCATCAAAATTAAAATAACATAAAAGTATAAAATGTTACAATTACAAATCTTCTCCATATTAGCTATGTTTTAAAAAAAATTAAATACATTAGGAATGAAATGTCTGAAAAACGCGATTATTATGAAGTTCTAGGTGTTCAAAAAAATGCTTCCAAAGATGAATTAAAGACAAAATACAGAAAACTTGCAATAAGATTTCATCCAGATAAAAACCCGGATAATAAAGAAGCTGAAGAAAAATTTAAAGAAGCATCAGAAGCATATCAAATTCTTTCTAATGATGAAAAACGACAGGTTTATGACCAATTTGGTCACCAGGGACTTGATAATTCAGGATTTTCAAGTTCAGGAAGTTTTGATGATATATTTTCAAGCTTTGGGGATATATTTGGAGATTTTTTTGGTTTTGGAGATTCCAGTAGCAGAAGCTCCAAACACCAAAGAGGTGCGGACCTTCGTTATGATATGAGCCTTGATTTTATGGAAGCAGCTTTTGGTGTTGAAAAAGAAATAGAAGTTCAAAAGCTTGAAACATGTAATAAATGTAAAGGCACAGGATGCAGGCAAGGCACAAGTGTTGAAATTTGTAAACATTGTCAAGGCACAGGTCAATTTGTTCAAACTCAGGGTTTTTTCAGAGTTAAAACTACATGTCCCTATTGCAGAGGCAAGGGCAGCTCAATTCCACATCCCTGTAATAAATGTATTGGATCAGGTAGAATAAAAATTTTTAAAAAAGTGTCTGTCAAAATACCCCCGGGTGTGGATAATGGTTCTAGACTCAGGCTTACAGGAGAAGGCGAAACAAATTCCCAGGGAAACTTTTCAGGCGATCTTTATGTTTTTATTAATGTAGAACCCCATAAAAAATTTAAACGCGATGGAATAAATATCCTATGTCTTATAGAAATATCATTTATTCAAGCTGCTTTGGGTGATAATATAGAAATTTCAACACTTAATGGTAAAAAAACTTTAAAAATTCCAAAGGGTACTCAATATGGCGATACTTTTAAGTTTCAAGGCCAAGGGATACCATCTTTAAGAAATAAAAAACGCGGAGATCAAATTATTCAGGTAACAATAAAAACTCCTAGAAAATTATCAAAAAAACAAATAAAACTTTTAAAAGAATTTAATAAACTAGATTCAAATAAAATATCTAATAGATTAAAAAATCTTTTTAAAAACATATAAGGGTTTATTAATCATACAATACCATCTATAAAATACGAAACATTAATATCATAACAAGATATGTATTTTTTAAAAAATTAATTTTTCGTGTTGTTAATCCAATATTTTCTTTAAAAAAGAGTTTATCGATTTTTGAAGTAATTTTGACATAGGCAACTCCTTAAGTTTTACTTAAAAAAATCTACATGCGTTGCCCCTGATGAAAAACTAGATTAAATTTTTAATTATGCTTTGGATAAGTTTAATAAAAATTAAGTGGTGAATTTAAAAGGGTTGACAAAATTAGGTTTGTTTCATAAAAAAATTTATTGCCGAAGTGGTGAAATTGGTAGACGCAGAGGACTCAAAATCCTCCGAACTTTATGTTCATGCGAGTTCAAGTCTCGCCTTCGGCACCATTTAAAAGAAGGGTTTAGCCTGAAATTTAAAGGTTTAAGCCCTTTTCTTATTTATAAGTATTTTATTGCTGCTATACATTATTAATCATTACTTAACTTTATTTTGCTTTACTAATACAAATTTTTGATAGAAAAACAGAAAGTTGAATGATTATTAAGCCTTGCACAAAAAACTTGCAAGTTTAAGATCATCCCTATTTGTAATTTTAATATTTTTTTTTGATCCTTTTGTTATGGAAATTTCCCCCCCGATTTTTTCAAGAAAAAATGCATCATCTGTTCCTGAAAATGAATGCTTCCCAGCATATTCATAGGCTTCTAGGATAAGTTTAAGCTTAAATGCCTGAGGAGTTTGTATCTGATAAAGATTATTTCTGTTTATTGTATTATGAATAAACCCCTGGGCATCTATTTTTTTTACTGTATCTTGTATAGGAATACCAGGAATGCATGCACCATGTTTTATAGCTCCTTCAATGCATCTATTAATCATATCATGGTCTGCAAAGGGTCGAACACCATCATGTATAAGAACTATAGTTTTATCCAAAGATTTTGCATTTTTTTTTATTTTATCAAGACCATTTATTACAGATTCCTGACGCTCAATTCCACCGGATATTATATCAACTTTTGTTGTAAAATTATTGGGTTTAATAATGTTTTTAATACAGAACTCCCTATCTTTTTCAGAAACAACAACAATAGTTTGATCAATAATTTCACAGGAGATAAAATTTTTAAGGGTTCGTGTAAGTATTGGTAAGCCTAGGATTTCTATATATTGTTTTGGAACCTTGGATTTCATTCTTAATCCCTTGCCCCCTGCAACAATTACAGCAAATATTTGAAAGTTTGATTTTTTAATAATTTTTTTCCTGTATTTATAAAATTACATAATTCTTTTAAAAAGTTTTTCAATCTCTGCTTTTTCCCACTTGATTTTAGTAGGACGACCATGGGGACAATAATTAGGATTTTCGCATTTTTCAAGATCATAAAAAAGCTTTTCCATTTGTGTATGGTTTAAAATATGATTACCACGCAAGGCACTATGGCATGACATTAAAATCAAACATTTATCAAGCCATTCAGGTTTTAATGCAGCATGTTTTGGATTAATTCTCAACTCAATGATTTTTTCAATCATCTCATAAATAAGCGGTTTAATCTCTTTGTTATCAATAATTGCAGGAATTGCTTTAATAATAAAAGTTGTGTTGCCAAAGGGTTCTATTTCTATTCCCAAAGATAAAAGTTCAGGTATTATGTTTTCAATAATATCAGCTTCTTTAAGCCCAAGTTCAAGAGTTTCAGGCACAACAAGACTTTGAGAACATGGAGAAAAAGATGATTTTTTTAATTTTTCATATATTATTCTTTCATGTGCTGCATGTTGATCAATTAAAATTATATTATTATTAGATTCTAGAATAATATATGTAGCAAAGACTTGACCTATAATACTAAAATTAGATGTATCAAAATCAGATAAAGACGATGGAAAAAGTGATTTTAATTTTTCTGGATTATTTTGTTTTGAAATTTTTCTGGAAGATTTAATATTTTTATTAAATTCATAATGATTTTCAGCATTAAATTTTGTTTTATTTTTAGAAAAAGTATCTTTTAAAGGCAAATCAAATTTTAATTCATCTTCACAAACTGATATATTTTGTGAAATATTTTTTTCTTTATTCCATTCAAATAAAGACTCATCAATTTTTTGTCTGGGCTTTTGTATAGAAATACCATAAGGTTGAAATCTTTTTTTTTCTATATTAATAAGAGCTTTTTCTACAGAACTTGTTACAGCTGAATATACATCCTGCTGGTTTGAAAATCTAACTTGAAGTTTAGCAGGATGAACATTAACATCAACTTTATTAAAATCAAGTGTTAGAAAAAGAATAGCAAGGGGAAATCGCGCCTTCATTATTCTACCCCTATATCCTCTAAATATAGCAGATACAATGGCTTTGTCTGTAACCATTCTATTATTAACAAAAAGTCTGATTTTCTGAGATGTACTTCTGGTAAGAGAAGGGTCTGAAATATATCCTGAAATTTGAATATTATTTTGTTTAAAAAAAACTTTGCAAAGATTATTTGCAATATCTTTTCCAAGTACTTCTAATACTCTATCAAACATATTATCTATAGATGAAAAATTTTTAATAAGATTATTGTTATGAAAAAGCTTAAATTTAATCTTTGGATTTCCCAGGGCAATTCCTGAAAATATATCTGCAATATGACCCATTTCAGTATTTAGTGATTTTAAAAATTTTTTTCTTGCTGGGGTATTAAAATAAAGATTTTTTACTTCTATCATGGTACCCAAAGGAGATCCTGTGTCAGAAACATCCATAAGTTTACCACCACTAATATATATCCTTGTTCCAACGTCAGAATCTTTTTGACTAGTTGTAAGTGTAAATTTTGAAACAGATGCAATGGAAGGAAGTGCCTCGCCTCTAAAACCAAAAGTTTTTATTGAAAAAAGATCTTGGTCCGTAAAAATTTTACTTGTGGCATATCTTTCAATGGCAAGAAGAGCATTGTCTTTTGACATACCACAGCCATTATCAGACACTCTGATAAGATTTGTGCCTCCTTTTTCAATTTCCAATGTAATACTTTTAGACTTTGCATCAATGGCATTTTCCAAAAGTTCTTTTACAACAGAACAAGGACGCTCAACAACTTCTCCAGCAGCTATTTTATTAGAAATAATCTCGGGAAGTATTCTTATATCAGGCATAAAATTATATTTTTTATTTGTTTTTAAGGATACTCTAGGCAAAGCATAGTTCTAGTATATTAAAATTCTGAAAAACTAGAACAAAATAAATAAAAATTAAAACACTATTAAAGTTAGGCTAAATCTTTTTATCTTTATTTTTAGTATAGGGAATTAACAGGCAGGGAAAAATTGATTTATCAGCAATGGTTTTTGTTATACTTCCCATCCATCTTTCAGCCAGTTCTGACTTTTTAGATGAACCCATAACAATCATGGAAGCTTTATATTCATGTGCAGCTTTTTCTATTTCTTTAACTGGATCACCAATATAAACATGTGCCCTTGCATCAATATCATATTCTTCAAAATCATCGCAAAGACCATCTAATTTTTTTCTTTCTTGTTTTCGTATTTTCTGCACATCATGAGTTGACGAACTTTTTAATTTTTTCTCACTTGTAACATGCATGATGTCTATTTTACCAACAACATTTTTTAAGGTTTTTAAATATTTTGCAGCTTTCATACTTGTAGAAGACCAATTAGTTGCAAAAAGCGGATTTTTAAAAGGTTCTTCAGGTACAATATTATTTTTTTCCATATGTTTAAAAACCAAAATAGGAATTGGTGATCTTCTAATGAGTTCTGTAATATCTGAGCCTGAATAAAGTTGTTTTAAAACACTTTTGTGAGAATGCCCTATTACAATAAGATCTGGTTTTTCTTGCTCCACAGCATTAAGAATTTGGGGTACCAAAGTTCCAACTTCCATATAGGCACCCACCTCCATACCCATTTCAAATAAATTTTCTGCCCAGTCTATAAAACGGATATTTGCAATTTCCTTAAGTTTTACAGTTTCCTCTTTAAGAAATCCATCTCCACCACGATGCATAGCAACTTTATCTCTTTCAATAACATTTAAAAAAACTACATGTTCAAGGTCAGCTTTTCTTAAATTTAATAAGGAAGATAAAGTATCAAAGCAAAGATCTTCAAATTTAGTTACAAATAGAAGTTTTTTTATTTTCATTATTTTTCTAATACTCCTTTTAAAAATGCTTTATAAATAAATTATCCTATTTTTTTTTGGATCGCTTCAATAAGTTCTTCTGGTTCAACAGGTTTTTCTAAATAAATATCAGGCTTTGGAACCTTTCCATTTTGGAATTCATCAAGAACTTTTTGTGAGCGTAAAAAAGACTTCAAAGATATTCCAGTAAACATAATAACTGGAATTTTTTTTAATGAATCATCAGTTTTAAGCTTGCGAAACAATTGAATCCCACTTCCCCTTGGCATAAGTACATCAAGAATCACCAAATCAGGTTTATGTTTTTCAATCATATCTTTTCCCTCTATTCCATCATGGGCAATTAGAGGGGTATAATTATTTTCTTCAAGAACAGTTAAAAGAAATGTTCGCACATCATCGTCATCATCAACGATAAGCACCTTTTTATTCATAATTAATCCTCCTTAATGGCATTTAAAAACTCTCCAGCAACCAAAGCCTATAGATTTTTGCAAGACTTTAAGATATTACAAATATGATTTCATCTCTATCTTGTATATAAAGCTTTTTACCTGAGCATCTATATTTCAAATTTGGACTTTTTACATGTTTATCATGTTTTTATTCTATAATGTCTTTAAAGGGTAATCTAATAGTAAATGTTGTTCCCTTATTTAGGTTGGATTTAAAATCAATTGTACCATTATGCTCTTGTATCAGTTTTTTTGTAACAAGTAAGCCAAGCCCAGTTCCTCTTCCTCCTTTGGTGCTAAAAAAAGAAGTGTAAAGATTATCCATTGTTTCCTGATGCATACCGCGACCATTATCTTCCACTTCAAGACAAAATATTTTATTTTTTTCAACACTTGTTTTTATAGAGACAAACCAGTTTTTATTAGTATCTTCATCATCCAGGCAGGCATCCATAGCATTTGAAACAAGATTTAATAAACTTCTGTGAATTGTTTTGTTATCTATCAATACTTCTCCAATAGCAGAATCCAGCTTTTTTTTAATTTTAATATCATTCTTTTCTGCCACATTTTCAACAAGCTGAATAACTTCATTAATAACTTCATTGGGAGAACATTTTTGATATTCTGGATCTCTTTCTTTAGAGTAGGTCAATAAATCCTGAACTAGATTAGATGTTCGATTAATATGTTTTTTAATGGTATTCCACCCAGCTCTCAGTTTTTCTGTATTATTATTTTTAAGACCAACATCCAGAACATAACTTCCGCCTTTAAGACCCACAAGAATATTTTTTATATAATGGGCAAGCCCACTTACTGTTTGCCCCACAGCAACTAATCTTTCTGATTGAATAAGCTCTTTTTCAAGTTTTTTAATATCAGTTAAATCTTGAAAAAAAGACACACTACCTATAATTTTATCTTTTTCATATAAAATATTACCGGAAAAACTTATGGGAATTTCTTTACCATTTTTTGAAAATAATGTTGTTTCTTTCCATGGAAGCCGTCCATTTTTATGCATTTCAGTTTCTAATTCTAATGCTTCTATTATTTCATCAGGATAAAGAGCTTTAATATCTATTTTATTTATAACATCAGATTGTTTTTGTTGGAAAAGTCTTTCAGCTTCTGGATTAAAAATAACAATTTTCCAAGAATTATCTGTTGCAACAATTCCATTGTTGGAACTTTTAATTAATAATTTTTGAAAATCAGATTTTCTTCTTATTTCTGTTGTTGCCTCTTTTATCTTATTTTCTAAATTTTCAGTATATTCATTAAGTTTTTTTCTAATATCAATTTTTGATTCTGCCCTTGTAAGCGCAATGGCAAGAGCTTCATCCCTTACTGGTTTGTTAATAAAATCAGATGCACCATATTGCAGTGCCATAATGGTTGAATCAATGTCTCCATGTCCAGTTATAATTATAACTTCCTTTTCAGAGTCAATTTCTTTTATTTTTTTTAAAAGTTCTAGTCCATCCATTCCCGGCATTTTAATATCAGTTATAACTATATCAGGAGACTCTTTTTTAAAGCCTTCAAGTCCCTCCTCACCACTATATGCAGGAATTGTAATATATCCATCACTTCTTAATGACATTGAAAGAAGCCTTACATTTGATTCTTCATCATCAACGACTAGAATTTTTCTTGGTGTCATGTTCTTTCCTTATAAATATGGATAGACTTATAAAAATTATTTATCATTTTTTGACATATTCTAATATTATGTTTTTAGGAATAAGGGAATTTAATTTTAAATGAAGAGCCTTTACCTTTCTCGCTTTCAACTTTAATTGTCCCACCATAATCTTTAATAATTCCATAACTTATACTTGTACCAAGACCTGTTCCTTTGCCTGTTTCTTTTGTTGTAAAAAAGGGTTCAAACAATTTTTCCTTTACATCTTTGCTCATGCCTACTCCAGTATCTGAAACAATTATCACAACATGATTTTTTTCTATAAATGATTCAAATTTTAATTTTTTTTCTGCTTTGCTACCTGAAGTTGTAAGATTGGTTTTTTCATCCATAGAATCAATAGCATTGCTTACTAAATTAATAAATACCTGCTCCAGACGATTATGTTCAGCTCTTATTTTAGGTATATCAAAAGTAAGGTCTAGTTCAATTTCTATTTCATGAGCTTTTAACTGATGACCAAAAATTTTAAAAACATCATTAATAGGATCATTAATATTAATTTTTTTAACAATTCTGTCAGACTGTCTTGCAAAATCTCTAACATGTTTAATCACTCCAGCAGCTCTTCCAACATTAGTAATTATATCATTAACCATATCCTTTAATTCATCATCAGAAATTTTATAGCCTTTTTTCATCATTTTTAAAATCAAATCACCGCAGATTTGAATAATATTTAATGGCTGATTAATTTCATGGGCCATACCAGCAGCCATAGTACCAAGTGTTGCCATCTTGCCGGCCTGAATTAATTGGGTATCTTTTTCTATGCTTTCAGTAATATCTGTTGCAGATACAATAAGAACATCTCTAAGACTATAGTTGGCATAGGAAACTTTTAAATTAACAAAAAAAGGTTTTCTCCCTTTTTTATAATGTCGTTTTTTTGTCAAAAGGATAGATTGATTAATTGATAATTTTTCCAATCCTTTTATAATAGTTTCATCATCTTTTTCTCCAAGCTCCAGAAAAGATTTTCCTATAATTTCTTTTTTTGTATATTGATAATCATTTGCAGCCCTGGGATTTACATCTAAAATTTTAAATGTTTTTGTATTAATTATAAAAATTGGATTGGGATTATTATCAAAAAGAGAATGATATTTTTCCTCTGATTTTTCTTTTTGTTTATAAAGCAATGCAATTTTTTCGTTTTGCCGCTCTCGCTCTTCTTCTATTTTTTTTACTTCAGTTTTATCCCACAAAGTTTCAATTGCTCCAACTATTTCCCCTTTACGGGATTTAATAGGAGCAGCAGTAAAAAAAATCCATTTTCCATTTTCTCCTAGATGTGGAAAAAATTCTTCAGCTTCATAGGCTCCTTCAATTACAGTTGATTTCTGCCATAAACCTGAATAATATTTATCAACATCTTTACCCTCACTTTCAGTAACAATAAGATCTGCTAGAGTTGGTCGTTTTTCACTTCTAAATGGAAACCATTGAGTATCAGTTCCTACAGCATTTTTTGCAGCATAACCAGTAAGTTTTTCACATGCTCTGTTCCAGTGAGTAATAATATGATTCTGGTTTATAACAAAAGTAGGCACCATACTGCCCCTAATAATTTGTGAAACAGATTTTTCACTTTCAATGAGTTCTTTATTTTCATCCTGCAGGTATTGAATTTTTTTATCGGCAATTTTACTAATACGATTGGAAAATTGTTCAAAAAGTTTTTGTACTTTTATATTAGAGGTTATTTCTTTAACTTGTTTTTTTATTTTAAGTATTTCTTCCTCTGCTTGAATATCCTTTAAAAAAAGTATGGATTCAAAACTATTCATTTTTATTTTTTCCATATTAGTTTATTCCAATAGAATTAGAAGTTGTTCCCTGGCACACCTATGGGCAATCTAATTATAAATGTTGTTCCCTTACCAAGTTTGCTTGTAAAATCAATTGTACCATTATGTTCTTTTATAAGCTTACTTGTAACAAATAATCCAAGTCCAGTTCCTTTGTTTCCTTTAGTACTAAAAAAAGATGTGTAAAGATTATCTTTTGCTGTTTTAGTCATACCGCAACCATTATCTTTTATTTTAATACATACTATTTTATTATTTTCAATGCTTGTTTCAATGGAAACAAACCAATCTTTGTCAGTACTTTTATCATCAAGGCAGGCATCAATACCGTTTGAAATAAGATTTAATAAACTGCGATGGATTGTTGTTGGATCCATAAATACTTCATTAATTGTTAAATCAAGTATAGTTTTAATTTTAATTCCTTTTTCCTTTGCCATATCTTTAACAAGATCAACAACATCCTTAATAATTTCATTGGGAAAGCATTTTTGATACTCAGGTTCCTTTAGTTTTGAACAAGTTAATAAATCTTGAGCTAAATCAGATATTCGGCTGATATTTTTTTTAATGGTATTCCAGCCTTTTTTCATCTTTTCCGTATTATTATTTTTAAACCCAACATCCAGCACATAACTTCCTCCCTTAAGCCCTACAAGAATATTTTTTATGTAATGTGCCATACCGCTTACTGCCCGTTCTTTTTCCTGTTCTATTTTTTTTGTTTCAGTTTTATCCCATAAAGTTTCAATTGCTCCAATTATTTCACCTTTACGAGATTTAATAGGAGCAGCAGTAAAAAAAATCCATTTTCCATTTTCTCCCAGGTGTGGAAAAAATTCTTCTGCTTCATATGCTCCTTCAATTATAGCTGATCTATTCCACAAATCCATATAATATTTATTAATGTCATTTTTCCCCATTGAAGCTATAATCACATCTGCCATTGTTGGTCGTTTTTTTAATCTAAATGGTGTCCAATGTTTGTTAGTTCCTATGATATCCTTTGCAGCATACCCAGTAAGTTTTTCACATGCTCTGTTCCAGTGAGTAACAATACGATTTTGATTTATAACAAAAGTAGGAATCATACTGCCATTAATAATTTGTGAAACAGCTTTTTCTCTTTCAATGAGTTTCTTTTTTTCATCTTGTATGTTTTGAATTTTTTTACTAGCAATTTTTGTAACAGTATTTGAAAATCCATCAAAAATTTTTTCTATTTCAGAATAATCAGTTGCTTTTTTTATTCTTTTTTTTGCTTCTATAATTTCTTCCTTTATTTGAAAATTTATTTTCATATCTATTCTCATTGTGTGTTATCTTATTTTTTTAAAAAAAATTTCTAGAAGAAAATCAATGATATAACAATAAAAACAGGAATTAAAATTACAAAAGAGTATTTAAATATATATCCAAAAAAACTTGGCATTGGTGTTCCACTTTCCACTGCAATGGATCTTACCATAAAATTGGGTGCGTTCCCAATATAACTGCATGCTCCAAAAAATACAGCACCAACGGAAATAGCCTGTAAATATATAGGGTTCTCTGCCATAAGCAATGGAACAGATTGTGCTTCAGCCATGCCGGCATAAAAAGTGCCAAGAGCTGTGTTAAAAAAAGTAAGATATGTAGGAGCATTATCAAGAAAAGCTGAAAGCATTCCTGTTACCCAAAAATAATGATATGGTTCTTTTACAGCATTAATTATAAAAGCAAGCTCTCCCTTTGACCCAGCTTTTAGTAACAGCAGACATGGAATCATTGTGATAAAAATTCCTATAAAAAGATATGCAACCTCAATAATAGGAAACCATGTAAAATCATTTTTTTCCCGCAATACTTTTGGAGTTGCCCATAAAGAAAAAATTCCAATAACAATAAGCAGAATATCTCGTATCCAATCTTGAAGTCCCCTGTGAACTCCCAAAGTATTAATTTCACCCAGATCAAGAATACCGCTCATAAGCACTGCACCGATAACACCTGCCAGAAAAATAAAATTATAACTTCCTGTAAGTTTTAAAGGTTTTTTTATTTCATTTTCAGGTACTTTAACACCTTCTTTTTTATAATAATATGTATCAAGTAAAAAATACATTAAAAGTATAATACTAGAAGCTATAAGCATGTGAGAAGAAATATTAAATGTCCAGAAAAAGGAAACCCCATGTAGAAATCCCAAAAACAAAGGAGGATCACCAAGAGGTGTTAAAGAACCTCCAATATTTGCAACCAGAAAAATGAAAAAAACAACCATAAAGGTTCTGTTTTTTCGATAGTTATTTGCACGCAAAAATGGCCGAATCATCAGCATGGCAGCACCTGTAGTGCCCATCCATGATGCTAAAATGGTACCTATTAAAATCATAATTGTATTAACAACAGGAGTGCCTCTTAAAGAGCCTTCAACCAAAATACCTCCTGAAACAGTATAAAGCACCCATAAAAGAATAATAAAAGGAACATAATCAGCAAGAATAATATGAAGTATTTCATACATTGCCTGATTTTTGTATATTAAGAGAAAAGGTAGTGCTATGGACATTGCCCAAAAACCTGAAATCTTACCAAAATTTTTATGCCAAAAATGTTCTGCAATAAGGGGGAGAAATGCAATAGAAAGCAGCATACATGCAAAGGGAATACAACTCCATAAAGGTAGCATTTCTCCCAGGTTTATATGTCCATGTGTATTTTCATGATGGGCATCAGACAAAGTAGAATCCTCTGAATTATGATCAGGGGTTACATTTTGGGTGCTTGTAGAACTATTTGCAGAAAAAGATGTTGTTTTTAAATTAATACTATTATGGTTTAAAGAATTTAATTGAAGAGTGTTTGAGGAATTGTGATTTAATGCAATAGCATAGGTTGAAGATAATAATAAAAATACAAATACAAATAAAAAAAGGGAGGTTATTCTTTTAAACTTCATAAATCATTTATCTCCTTTTATAACAGGATAGTATAAGGCTTTTGCATAATACTTGATTTTGTTCAAATTTTATAGTGAAGATGTATTGTAATATCTTGAACCTAAAATTTAATAAAAGAAAGCAAGCCCTATTTACAAGTATTTATATAAAGTTCTTATAGTATATATTGAAGTCTTGAAAAAATACTATAATATAGTAAAATTTTCCAAAATACTATTGAAAAGTCAAGCAATAATAAAAATTCTTATATCATTCAATGAATAAAATAATTTTAGAAAAATATAAAAATACTCCTGTAAATCCTGGTGTTTATTTAATGAAAAATAAACACAACTCTGTTATTTATGTTGGAAAGGCTTTAAATCTTAAAAAAAGGCTTGGATCTTATTTTACAAAAAAATCAAGCCATGACCTAAAAACAAATATTCTTATAGAAAAAATATCTGATTTTAATATTATTGTTACATCAACAGAGCATGAAGCTTTAATTCTTGAGTCAAATCTTATAAAAAAACACAAACCAAAATATAATATAATTTTAAAGGATAATAAAAATTATCCCTGTCTTAAAATAGATATTACACAAAAATATCCTTTTCTTGAAATTGTAAGAAAAATCAAAAATGATAAAGCTTTATATTTTGGCCCCTATTCTTCAGTACACAGTGTTAGAACTTCTTTAAAAACAGTAGATAAAATTTTTAAATTACGAAAATGCAAAAAAAATCAATTTTCACATAGATCAAGACCATGCCTTAATTTTCAGATAAAATCATGCCTTGGACCTTGCTGCAATAATATTTTGCCCCAGAAATATAATAAAATTATAAAAAATGTAGTTCTTTTTTTAAAAGGTAAAGCTCCTGAATTAATTAGAAATTTAAAGCAGAACATGAAAGATGCAGCACAAATTTTACATTTTGAAAAAGCAGCGCAATTAAGAGATACAATAGTTGCTATTGAAAAAAGTCTTGAAAAACAAGTTGTAGTGTCAACAAATCAAAAAGACAAAGATGTTGTTTCTTGTGTTAGCAGTAAAGAAAAAGCTGTTGTTACAATTCTTTTTGTAAGGGCAGGAAATCTTGTTGGAACCAGACATTATGTTTTTCCTAAAAATATTAATAAAAATTCAAAAATTTTAAATGCCTTTATAAGACAATATTATGAAAAAAATTCATTTATGCCATGCCAAATTCTTTTATCTGAAAATATTGAAAATAAAGCTTTTCTTGAAAATGAATTTTCTCTTAAAAAAGGTAAAAAAGTATTAATACTTGTGCCACAAAGGGGTGAAAAAAAACGCATTATTGCTTTGGGTCTATTAAATGGTAAAAAGAAACTTGAAAAATTACTTTCCAGAGAAGTTGAAATAGAACAAACTCTTATTATGGTTCAAAAACTTTTTTTAATGGATAAATACCCTGAAAGAATAGAATGTTTTGATAATTCTAATATAGGAGGAACAAATCCGGTATCATCAATGATTGTATTTTCAAAGGGTGTTCCAGATAAAAAAAATTATAGAAAATTCATAATAAAAAATGCACATGGTTATGATGATTATGCTTGTATGAAAGAGGTTTTAAAAAGACGATTTGCAAAAAATAAAGATTTTATGAAACTTCCTGATCTTCTTTTAGTTGATGGTGGAAGGGGCCAACTTGGCATAGCCCAAGTTGTTTTAAAAGATCTTGAGCTTGAAAATAAATTTCAAATTGCGGGAATTGCTAAAAAAAATTCTGAAAAAAAAGAACAAGACAAAATATATATTCCCAAAAGATCAAATCCTATTAATACAAATCAAGCTCAAAAAGCATTGTTTTTTCTTATGACAATACGAGATGAAGCTCATAGATTTGCAATAACATTTCACAAAAAAAGGCGTGCAAAACAGGCTGAATTGTCCATTCTTAATTCTATTCCTGAAATAGGGGAAAAAAGAAAAGCAATTCTTTTAAAGACTTATAAAGGAATAACTAATCTAAAAAAAGCTTCAGTAAAAGAACTTGCAACCATTAAAGGTATGACACAAAAAGCAGCAAAAGAGGTTGTAAAGGCACTTAAATTATAAATTTTAACTATGAAATTCAATATGAGCTCTTTAAAGAATTGATTTTTCATAAAAAATATAGGTTATAATAAGAATTTTTTTCTAGTGTTAAAAAATGGTTGACAAAAACAAGAGTAATATATAGATATACTTTGCCTTTTTAGGCATGGGCCGTTAACTCAGCTGGCAGAGTATCTCCCTTTTAAGGAGAGAGCCGTTGGTTCGAATCCAACACGGCCCACCAAAAAGAATATTATGTCCCCATCGTCTAGCCTGGTCCAGGACACCGCCCTTTCACGGCGGCAGCAGGGGTTCAAATCCCCTTGGGGACGCCATTATATTTTAATCAATCATAAAAAACAGACTGCTATTTAATGCAGATTCTGTTTTTTTTATTTATGGGGTTTGAAAATTATGAAGCCAATAGTTGCTCTTGTTGGGTGTCCCAATGTTGGCAAATCCACTCTTTTCAATAGAATAACGCGTTCAAGAAATGCCTTGGTGGATGATTTCCCTGGAGTTACCAGAGATAGAAATTATGCTGATACCATGTGGAATGATATTAAGTTTACTCTTGTGGATACAGGAGGATTTCTTCTTTTAGATGATGACTCATTTGCCTTGGAAATAAAAAAACATTTAAAAATAGCTATAAACGAAGCAGATATTATTGTTTTTGTTTTAGATGGAAAAACTGGAATTTCTCCATATGATATGGATCTTGCAAATATTTTGCGGAAAACTGAAAAATCTGTATTTTATATAGTTAACAAAACTGAGAATAAACAAAAAAATGAACTTTCTGAATTTTATTCCCTGGGAATTGAGAAATTTTATTCTGTCTCTGCGGAACATGCTATTGGAATTAATGAGTTTTTAGATGACCTTGTAGAAATTTTACCAAACCATGAAAATAAACAAAAAAATTTTAATGATATCTGCCTAGCACTAGTTGGCCGTCCCAATGTTGGCAAATCTTCTCTTATTAACAAAATATTGGGCAAAAATCGTGTTGTGGTAAATGAGAAACCAGGAACCACAAGAGATGCAATTGACCTTTTTATTGAGCATAATGAGAAACGTTTTAGGCTCATAGATACAGCAGGAATTAGACGCAAGGGAAAAGTTAAGCAAAAAATTGAAAAATTCTCAATTTTAAAATCATTAAAAAGTCTTGATGACTGTGATGTGGCTCTTATTTTAATTGATGGTTCTGAAGGAATAACAGACCAGGATATTGCTATTGCAGGATATGCCCATGATAAAAAGTGTGGGGCACTTTTTTTAATTAACAAATGGGATATTGTAGATAAAGAACAAAAAAATCAAAAGGAATTTATGCAGGAACTTAGGATGAAATCAAAGTTTCTATCATTTGCTCCTGCCATGACTATATCTGCTTTAACAGGTCAGAGAACACACAAAATTTTTAAAATGGTAGAAGATATATATAATGAATTTTCCCATAGAATAAATACAGGTGTTTTAAATAGAATAATTAAGGATGCTATATTTCGTTCAGAGCCTAAGCTTCATAAAGGTAAACGCTTAAAATTTTATTATGCTACCCAAGTATCTGTAAAACCTCCAACTATTGTATGTTTTGTTAATTATCCAGAAGCTGTGCATTTTTCTTATAAAAGATATCTTATAAATCAAATAAGAGAAATGTCAAAATTAGAAAAAACACCCATTCGATTATATTTTAGACAGCGGACTGGAAAAATAAATTTTGCAGGTCCTAAAGATACAAATGCTAGATATTTAAAAAAAAAGAAAATTGTAAGGCGGAAAAAACAGCGTAAAGAACAGAGTAAGCGCAAAAAAGCAAGGGATATGAAAAATTAATAAGGATTTTTTTAAAATCACCCGTAAAAAGCAAATATATATGAATAAAAAAATAATACTTGCATCAAAATCACCACGAAGAAAATATTTACTTAAACAAGCTGGAATTGAATTTTTAGTAATTCCTCCACAAGTTGATGAATCAGAGTTTAATTTAACAAATCCCAGTGATTATGTTAAAAAACTTGCCCTTGCAAAGGCTGAATATATTGCAGAAAAACATCCTGATTTATGGGTACTGGGAGCTGATACTATTGTATATATAAATAATACAATACTTGAAAAACCTAGATCAAAAAAACATGCTGTACAAATGTTAAAATGCTTAAGTGCAAAAACTCATGTTGTTTATACTGGTTTTTCTATTTTTTGTAAAAATAAGGCACAAAAAATTTCTAGGACTACAAAAACTGAGGTGATTTTAAAAAAAATGTCTGATCATGAAATAAAATGGTATGTTAATACAAAAGAACCATTTGATAAGGCTGGAGCATATGCCATTCAAGGTCTTGGAGCCTCTCTTGTTAAAAGCATAAATGGATCCTATACAAATGTTGTTGGTCTTCCTGTATGTGAAGTTATTGAAGATTTGATTTTATTAAAAGCTATAAAAAAATATTAATTTCTTAGAGAATTACTAAATATTTTTTAGAAAAAATGAAAAAAAATGGAAAAAAGCAAAATGGATGCTATTAAAAACCGTGTTTTAAAAATAGAAAATGAAATTCAAAAAACTGCTAAAGCATGTGGTAGAGATTTCAGAGATATAAGCCTTATTGGTGTAAGTAAAAAAAAGAGTGTTGATACTATTATTAAAGGTGTTAATGCCGGCATAAAAATTCTAGGAGAAAATTATATACAGGAAGCTGTTGAAAAAATAGAAAAAATTGGTTCAATTCCATGTGATTGGCATTTTATTGGTCATCTTCAATCTAATAAAGCAAAATTTGCTGTTAAATATTTTAATCTTATACATACTGTTGATACAATTAAACTAGCAAAGGAGATTAATAAAAAAGCAAAGAAAATTAATAAAATACAAAATATTCTTATGCAGGTAAATATTAGTGAGGAAAAATCTAAATCAGGAGTTCTTGCAAAGAACTCATGCTCTTTTGCCAAAGAAATTACAAATTTTAAAAATATTTCCTTAAACGGACTTATGTGTATTCCTGAATTTTCCTATGACCCTGAAAAATCAAGACAATATTTTAAAGCTCTTTTTAATATTAAAAATAAAATTCAAAATACTTTAAAAATTAAAATAAAACATCTTTCCATGGGCATGAGTTATGATTTTAAAATAGCTATTCAAGAAGGAGCCACAATTGTAAGAATTGGAACAGCAATATTTGGAGAAAGAAAATGAAAATTCTTTTACATGTTTGCTGCGCTCCATGCTCTATATATCCTATTAAGGTTTTAAAAAAGAAAGAAATGGATATTGTTGGATTTTTTTTTCGCCATAATATTCATCCATTTACAGAATGTATTAAAAGAGAAAATACATTAAAAAAATATGCTGATGATATAGATTTAAAAGTGATATATCAAAAAGATTATAATATTGAAAACTTTATCCAGTCTGTTGTGTTCAGAGAACAAAAAAGATGTAGATCTTGTTATTATGCAAGACTTATAGCAAGTGCAAAAATTGCAAAAAAAGGAAAATTTGATGGTTTTACTTCAACTCTTTTATATAGTAAATTTCAAAACCATGAACTTATTTATGATATAGGAAAATCCATTGAAAAAAAATATGGTATAAAATTTATTTATAAAGATTTTAGAATGGGCTGGGAAAAAGGAATTAAAGAATCAAAAAAATTAAGTATGTACCGCCAGCAATACTGCGGCTGTATTTATAGTGAAAAACAACGGTATTTTAAGGGGTAAGAAACTAATAATTGGAGAAGTTATTTTGAAAAATTATAATAAAAATAACATTGTTATAAAAAAAATTAAAATTGCCATTGTATCTCCTAATTATGGATTAATAGGTGGGGCTGAACATTTTGCATTTGAGCTTACTGAACGCTTAGCAAAAATGCATAATTTTGATATACATGTTTTTGCCAATAAATGGCGTAAGGGAAAGGCTAATATTATCTTTCACAAAGTGCCTATAATTAAATTTCCACGCTGGGCTAAACCTCTAAGTTTTGCATGGTTTGCCCAAAAAATGATAAGAACGGAAAAGTTTGATATTATCCACAGTCATGAAAGATTATTTAACTATGATTTTTTAACGCATCATGGTGTTCCTCACAAAATATGGATAAAGGAGATACGTAAAAAAAGATTAAGTCTTTTTGATAGAGCACTTGCCAATATCGAAAGAATTGGTATTACAAGCATGCAGCGTCCTCATATTTTACCTGTTTCTACAATCACGAAAAAATACATTTTAAAACAATTTAATATTTCTGATCCAATAATGACTGTAATTAATCCAGGTATTACTGTTAAAAAATTTGCAGGAACCAAGGCAAAAGAGCATAAAAATAAAATTCGAAATAATTATGGATTAACAGATAATGATATTGTCATTCTTTTTGTGGGTATGAATTTTGATATAAAAGGGCTTGGTAGGTTATTAAAATCAATTGCTATATTTACCAATCATGGGAAAAAGCATTTGTCCTTAAAGCTGCTTGTTCTGGGCAAGGGAAATAAAAAAAAATATTTAGATATTGCATGTGATCTAAAAATAAGTGATAGAGTTATTTTTGCAGGTGTTAGTCGTAATATAGAAGAATATTACCCTGCATCTGATGTGTTTGTCTTGCCTTCTTATCTTGACGCATTTGGGATTGTTGTTCTTGAAGCCATGGCTTCTGGCTTACCTGTTATTATATCTGATGGTGCAGGGGCATCTGATGTAGTTGAGCATGGCATCACAGGATACATAATTAAAAACAAAAATTTTGAACAGGAAATAATTCCTTTGCTTTTTACTCTTTTGGATAAAGAAAAACGACAAAAAATAGGAGAAAATGCAAAATTAGTTGCTGCAAATTATGACTGGGACATTATTGCAGAAAAAATGGCAAAATTATATATGCAGCGTATGAAAATATAATATCAAAAAAAAAGTTGTTAATAATTTTTTTTAATTTTAAGAAGGTGTATAATTTATGTGTCTTGCAGTTCCATCAAAAATAATTAAAATAAAAGATTCATTTGCAACAGTTGAAATTGATGGTGTTAGAAAAAAAGCAAGTATAATGCTCCTTGATGATGTTAAAATAAATGATTATGTAATTGTTCATGCAGGATTTGCAATTAGCAAACTGGATAAAGAAATTGCAAGGCAGACAATTCAAGATATGCGTGATATGCTTGAATTTAATGATAAAAAAAACAATGCCATCAAGTCTTGAATTTTTTAGTTAAATGGTAACCCAAAAAAAATAAAAGCAATATACAAAAAAGAAAGTGGGAAAGAGCCAGTAAAATAATAAAATTCGGAGAAAAAGGAGTACCTGAAAAATTTTTAATTATCATTAAAATACCTGTTATAATTAATCCTAAATAAATAATTATTTTTATAATTATAATTTTTGTAATCCTGGCAGAATCTATTCTAAAAATTATAAAATCAAGACTTGAATATACAACTAAACTAATGAATATCCCTGCAAAAATGTAATGCATTAAATGTGTAATATGAAAATTTGCAAGCCATCCAAGACCTGGAATATCTGCAATATAATATCTTTTAAAAATAGGCATCTGCCCAAAGCCTGATAATGTAAGAAAAAACAATGTAATTTTGTAAAACAAGGGCATAATACTATTTTCTTTCTCCATTATTTATTCTCCTTAGAAGCTCTATAAAATTTACCTGCTATAGCTGCTATTCCTGCTATTGGAGCAATAAGCATTGCCTTTGCAATATTATTTCCCAGAGCCATTGAATCTTTTGCTTTTCCAAGATGAGGCTTGCCCTTTCCTTTTTTAATGCTGTTATTTAACTTGTCAAAGGGAACTGGTGATACATAAATAGTATTTGTCCCGCCATTTTCATATTCTCCATAAATATAGCCATTTATTTTTTTTGCAAGGGTATGAGCTTTTTTAAGAATATCACTTTTTTTTCCAATTATCTGAACATTTTCAGAGCACGCCTCAATACATGCAGGTACTTTCCCTTTTTCAAGCCTGTTATAGCATCTATCACATTTATACATAACACCATTTCCAGCAAAAGAAGGTAAAAGATCAAGATAAAGTCCTGTTCCTGTTTGTCTTTGGGGAATATCCCATGGACAAACATTTTTACATTTAGAACCACCAAGGCAAATATCAGAATTAATTTTAGAAAGTCCATTATCTTCTTGTTGTGCTGCTCCCCAGGGACAAAGCTTTACACATGGTGGATTATCACAGTGCATGCAGCGTCTTGGAATGGTTAATTCAATTTCTTCATTATTTACTATTGCAGTTGCATTTTGAATATAAAGCCAGTTATATGGAGTAAGTCTGTCTGTAACATCTTTTTTTTCTGACCAGTCCTCTATTGGAACCCTCTTAGGATACATTTTGGGAAATGGTTTTTCAGGATTTGGGTATTTAGCTTGATTTGCTTTTTGACAGGCATATACACATTCTTCACATCCAATACATTTTGAAATATCTATTAATGTAGCAATATGCTCTTTTTTGTCTTTGCCTATAGCCTTTGCTGCCCTTGCTACAGGCGCAGATGCTGCCATAGCTCCTGCAATTGTAACTGATCCTTTTAAAAATGCTCTTCGTGAAATTCTAGCAGTCATTTTTTCTCTCTTTTTAAAAAAAATGTATAATCAAACTTTATTTTTCAAAATTTATTACTTTATTTTTTTTAACACTCTTTATTTGTTCTTTAGTATTATTGTTATTTTTAATTTTTTTTTCTGTCACCTGACAGGCCTTTCTCATTCAGGTTGAAATACCCATTTTAGGCAGAATATACAATTGCATTAAAAAATAAAATCCAATAAATACCAGAAAAAAAATCATTTCTTTCATATTTTTATTCCTTTATGAGTTTAGAGACCTTTGAATAATGTTCTATTTTGTTCAAATTTTATGGTGAAGGAGTATTGTAATACTTCAAACCTAAAATTTGGACAAAAGAGGACACCAATATTTACAATGCTTTACGATTGTTTTATCAAAAAATTAAATTTAAAATATTTTGATATATAATCTGTGTTTTTTACAAAAAACTAATTATTCAAAGGTCTTAATCAATACAGGATAGTTTATTATGGAGGCCCAAAAAGAAAATCTGTAAATTTTACATACCAGGCACCTGCCTGAACTTGAATAATATATGCTAGAGCAATAATAAGAGCAATTTCAGAACCATTTTCACCAAATACTGTCATTGCAATAGCTAAAGCAATAGAAAGATTTCTCATAACTGTTCCATAGACCAATGCTATTGCATCATTACGATTAAAAAAATATTTTCCAATAATTGTACTTAAAAGAAAGTTAAAACTATAAAGAATAATTAAGGGAAAAAGATATTTAAAAAGCAGACTTGGACCAGCTATAATTGTTTTTGATTTTAATGCCATGGCAATAAATACAATACTTAAAACTCCAAGAGTAGAAATTGGCGGAAATTTTTGCTTTAACTCAGTTTGATATTTTTTAATGCCATATTTTGAAATAAGGAACTGCTGAGTGGCATATCCTAGAACCATGGGTAAAAAAACAATAATTGCTATTTGTTTAAATACTTTAACAAGTGGTATTTCAATTACTGCACCAACAAAAATTTCTAAATAAAATGGGGCTAGAATTGATCCCATTATTAATCCAATTACTGTCATTTTTACAGCTCCCGGCATATTTCCTTTTGCAAAACCTGTCCAAGAAATAGTCATTCCAGAAGTAGGCAAAAGCGATGTAAGCAAAAACCCTAATATAATAAATGGTGAGTTGCCAAAAAATATTTTACCAATTAATAATCCTAAAAAGGGAATAATTCCAAAATTTATTACTTGGGTTATAATTTGAAGTTTTGTATCACCTTTAGAAAATACTTTTTTTAAATTCAGATTTACCATCATTGGATAAACCATTAAAAATGTAAATGGCAGAATACCTGCTTTTAAAACTGATGAGTTACAATAGTTTCCATAAATAATTCCAGCCAGCATAAAACCTGGTATGCTCCAGACAAGATTTTTTTGTAAAACCTGTAATATTTTCATAGGATTATTCCCTTAAAAAAATTATTTTTAAGTATTTTTTACTAGTTAGAGTTTAGCTTCCAACACTGATTTTTCTTTAATTTTTGTTTAAAATTAAAATAAAAGTTATAATTTTTTAAAATATATTTTGTACCAGCCTAGGCACATCAATATTATCCTGCTCATGAAAAACTCTTTGGGCTATCAGCACAACTAGTTAATCCAGTATTATTTATAAACCTAGTGGCACTTAAAAGCTTTTGTACATTATCATTTTCACATTTTGGACAAACAATTTTTACATTGTCATCTTTAAAAACTAATTTCTCAAAACAATGACAGCATTTTTTGCATTTATATTCATAGATTGGCATAAGATAATAAACCTTATAAATTTAATTGTTAATAATATGAGGCTTTTAAACAAAAGAGCGCACCCCCTATTAAAAGGCATTTATAAACATTTTTTTTAGTGTTTTTATCAAACTTTTGTATGATTAATTTCCCAGCATTTTTTTATTTTTTTTAGATTTATTACCCTTTGAAATCATTATTAAATAAAGTTTTTGTGGTGAAACATTATTAGCTGCTGCAATTTCCTTTAAAGTCTGGGAACTGTTTTCAACTTTTAATCCAGCTTGTTTAAGTAAAATCATTCCTGCGTTTAAATCTATATCTGTTTGTTTTGTAAATTTTTTAAGAGATGATGATTCTGCATGTCCATAAGGTGGTTCCCCATATTTTTTTGTAGCAATATTTTTAATTTCACCGCTAATTTTAATAATTGTAGAAAATGGAGGAATTTCAACATAGGTACCAACTATAAAAATCATAGTTATTATTAGGGCTATATTAAATTCCTTTGTAAAAACTTTGAATTGTTTTGATTTGTTTGTAAGATATTTTAAAATGGATTTCCAATTATAATAAATATGAAAAGTAATAGATAATAAAAAAAGAACTCCGACATTAATGTGGAAGTTGCCCCATTGCTCCTTTGAAAGATTGCAAAATTGCCAGTTCGTCCAATAGGCAATACGACCATGAGGAACAACATATAAAATAATACCTGTTATCAAAACAGTAAAAAAAGATACTAATCCTGTAAGAGATGTAATTTTTCTCATAAAAAATCCTTTCTATATTTGTTTAACCAATTATTTATCTATTGCAATAAATTTATCTATTGCAATAATACGATATATTAAAATAAAATTTTTTACCTTTTTAAGATATTAATAATTTCTATAACTTTTTTATTTATAACTTTATAACAGACTTTTACACCTTCTTTATGAAAAGAAATTATATTATTAGTTCTAAGAACTTTTAAATGTTGAGATACTGTGGACTGTGGAATTTTAAATTTTTCAACAATTTCATTTACATTACAGCCATCACTTTTAAGAAGTCCATCAAGCACTTGCAAACGAACAGGATGTCCAAGAGCTTTAAAAATTTCGCTTTTAATATTATAATCGTTTTTTTTTGACATAATTTTTTACCATAAAATTTGATTTTAATTACAAGCTAGAACCCTAATAACAATACTGAAACACACGAAAAAATATAAAATCTTTTTCCTAGGATTTCATAAAAATGAAAATTTCTATATTATTTAATTATTTTAATATTTAGATAATACAATAAAAAGAAAAGTGCAAAGAATTTTTATGAAAAAATATCAGTACATCTTGTAGTTTCTAATTCAGGTTAATACCCTTCAGATTGATACTGTTTAAGTTAGTGTATTTAGTACAAAATCACCATAAAATTTGAACAAAATTAAGCATTGTGCAAAGGTCTTGTTTTGTTGTAAGACAAACCTAAAATTAAAAACCAAATCTGCTTTTCTGCCTTTTTGCTTTAGGGCAGTTTACATGAAAAAACTTATAACTAATTAATACTTTTTTATGTCTCGCTCTAATATAAATCAAAAATCAAATCTGCCTTTTTGCTTTAGGGCAGTTATTTATAATGAAAAAAAAAATAATTGCAAAAAAATTTGAAATTAGTGGAATTGTTCAAGGTGTTGGATTTCGACCTTTTTTATTTAATCTTGCTCATAAATATAAATTAAACGGCAGAGTTTTAAATACTTCTAGTGGAGTTACACTTATTGTTCAAGGTTTAAGTGAAAACATAGAATTATTTTATAATGATATTTATAAAAAAAAGCCTGTTCTTTCATTTATTGCAGATATAACATCAAAAAACATTCCAATAAAAAAATATAAAAATTTTGTTATTACCAAAAGCTTAACTAATAATAACAATAAATCTGCTTTAATTCCTCCAGATGTTTCCTTATGTCAGGATTGTATTAATGAAATAAAAGATCCTAAAAACAGAAGATATTATTATCCTTTTACTAATTGCACAAATTGCGGTCCAAGATATACAATTATAAAAGATATTCCTTATGACAGACCTAAAACATCAATGAATATTTTTAAGATGTGTTTAAAATGTCAAAAAGAATATAACAATCCAGAAAATAGAAGGTTTCATGCCCAGCCGAATGCCTGTTCTTTATGTGGTCCTTATATTTTTCTTTTAGATAATAAAAAAAATAAAATTCAAATTAAAGGCTCAAATATAAACCAGACTATAATTGCAGCTAGTGCAAAACTTCTTAAACAAGGAAAAATTATTGCCATAAAAGGACTTGGCGGGTTTCATCTTTCAGCAGATGCACAAAATCACAATGCAGTTAAAAAATTGCGTTTAACAAAAAATAGACCTGATAAACCTTTTGCTATTATGGTAAAATCCATTTCTTGTGCATTAAAATATGTTTTTATTAATGACCATGAAAAAAAACTTTTAACATCCTATAACAAGCCAATTGTACTTCTTAGAAAAAAAGAAAATCTGCCAAAATATGTTAAAGCCATTTCTCCTGATATAGCACCCAACAATAAATATCTTGGTATTATGCTTGCCTATACCCCGCTTCATTATCTGTTGTTTAAGGAAAAAAATATAGAAATTCTTGTTATGACAAGTGGAAATAAAACAAAAGAGCCTGTTTCAATAGATAATGATGATGCTTTTAATTCATTTTCACATATTGCAGATTATTTTCTTTTTCATACCAGAGACATTTACTTTGGGGCTGATGATTCCATTGTTCAATGGGAGAGCCAAAACACAAGATTTTTAAGAAGATCAAGAGGTTATGCTCCTTTACCTGTTTTTTTAAGAAAATCTTTTCCACAAGTTCTAGGTTGTGGTGCAGGACTTAAAAATACAATTTGTCTTACAAAAGATAATAAAGCTTTTTTAAGTCAGCATATTGGAAATCTTAATAATGAAAAAACATTTGAATTTTATAAAAAAAGTATAAATCATTTAAAAAAAATTCTTGATATTAAACCTGAAATTATTGTCCATGATATGCACCCTGCATACATGAGCACAAGTTATGCAGAAACCAAGGCGAAAAACGCAAACAAGGCAAAAATTCCTATTATTGCGGTTCAGCATCATCATAGTCATGCAGTATCATGTATGGCTGAAAATAATTTAAAACATGAGGTTATTGCAATTGTTCTTGATGGCACAGGATTAGGAACTGATAATAATATTTGGGGAGGAGAAATTCTTATTTGCAATGAAAAATCATTTAAAAGAAAAGCCCATCTTGCTTATATTAAAATGCCTGGAAATGAATCAGCAATTTTAGAGCCTTGGAAAATGGGAGCAGCTTATCTTAATGCTGTTTTTGGAAAAAAATTTTATGATCTTGATATTCCCCTTGTAAAACAAATTAAAAAACAAAATTTAAAATTTATATGTGAAATGATTAAAAAAAATATAAATTCACCTTTAACATCAAGCTGTGGCCGTCTTTTTGATGCAGTTTCTTCAATTCTTGGAATAAGACATAAAATATCATTTGAAAGTCAAAGTGCAATGGAACTTGAATCAATTGCACAAAATACAAGTACAGCTTTATATGATTTTGATTTAATAGAAAAAAATGATGGTTCTAACACAATTATACAAATTGATGTTCTTCCATGTATTAAACAAATTGCAGAGCATATAATGGAAAAAAAATCTATTTCAGAAATAAGTGCAAATTTTCATAAAACTGTTGCAGCATGTTTTATTGAAGCTTTTATGGTTATAAGCAGGGAAACAAATATTAAAAAAGCTATTTTAAGCGGTGGAGTTTTTAATAATAGAATTATTTTAAAACAAATTTCAACTGGTCTTGAAAAAAGAAATATCACAGTTTATACCCATACAAAAGTTCCTTGTGGAGATGGAGGAATTTCTCTTGGTCAAGCTGTTATTGCAGGGTCTTTATCTTTGTAAAAAAAATTAAAAACCTATTTTTTCATAAGGATTTAATTGTGCAAAAGTCTTTTTATATTTTTAAGGAAATCTAATGTATGAACAACACATAACAAAACAATATAGAAATAAAGATATTTCGCAAAAGCTTATAAATAAAATAAAAAATATCAGCACAAAGAAAATATCTTTAATGGAGGTTTGCGGCACTCATACAATGTCTATTTTTAGGCATGGAATAAGATCTGTACTTCCTGAGAATATAACTCTTTTATCAGGTCCTGGCTGCCCTGTGTGTGTTACATCTCAAAAAGATATTGATATTTTTATTAAACTTTCTACATTAAAAAATGTAATTATTACAACATTTGGAGATCTTATTAAAGTTCTGGGAAGTTCATCATCTCTTGAAAAAGAAAAAGCAAAGGGAAAAGATATTAGAATTGTATATTCTGTATTTGATGCTCTTGAAATTGCTGAAAATAATAAACATAAACAAGTTGTATTTTGTTCTGTTGGATTTGAAACAACAACTCCAACCATAGCTTGTTGTATTCTTATGGCACAAAAAAGAAAAATTTCAAATTTTTCAATACATTCAAGTAATAAAATAACTCCTCCAGCTCTTTTAGCTCTTATGAAAATAAAAAAAATCAATGTAAATGGATTTATTCTTCCGGGCCATGTTTCTGTAATAACTGGTGCTAATGCGTTTAAACCTGTTTTTGAAAAATATAATATTTCTTGTGTAATAGCAGGATTTGAGCCGGTAGATATATTGGAAAGTATATTAATGCTTGTTCAGCAAAATGAATTAAAAACTCCATTATTTAAAAATGCCTATAAAAGAGTTGTAGATTTTAATGGGAATTTAAAAGCAAAAAAAATAATGAATCAAGTGTTTGAAAGAACACATGCTAATTGGCGGGGACTGGGAGTAATTCATAAAAGCGGCATGAATTTAAAAAAAGAATTTAATGAATTTAATGCTTTAACAAGATTTCAAATATCTGTTTTAGAAAAAAAAGAACCAAAACAATGTATATGCGGTGAAATTCTTATGGGACTTAAAACTCCTAAAGACTGCATTCTTTATAAAAAAAAATGTACTCCTTTTGATCCTGTTGGTCCCTGTATGGTTTCAACTGAGGGAGCATGTGCAGCGTTTTATAAGTATAATAATTAAAAAGATAAAAAAATGAATAATAAAAAAGGACTTTTATGGAATTTTTACCATTATAGCGGACTTCGTTTTATATGGTATAAAATAAATCCTCCTTTACAAAAAAAGGAAATATCTTCTCACTTTCGGCGTCCTGCAACTTTTTTTCTCTGGGTTTTGGGTATTTACATTGCTCTTTTTGGTATTGCGTCAAATAAATATGAAAACAGAGCAGATAAAATTGAAAACAGAATAAATGCAATTTATGCCCAAATTTCAAAAGATATGAAAATTGCCTTTGAAAGAATCCCTGATGTTCAAAATATGCCCTGCCCCTATGAACCAAATATTTTAAATCCATTATCTATTATAAAATCCTTTATGCCTGTTGTAACAGGCAATGAATATAAAGAATTAAAAGAAAAAAAGGAAAAAGAACTGGAAGGGAAAGAAAAAAAAAATAATAATAAAATCAAAACTTGGATCATTAAAAAATTTTATCTTAAAGATATAAAATATAATGATGGTGTACAGCAATTAAAACAACTTGTTGAAGATTGGGCTGGAAAAACAAAAACAATAAAACATGAAAATAAAAAAGAAAAAAAAGTTGGAGAGCTTTATGGATTTGATTTAAATAATATCCATCTTGAAAATGCAGACCTTTATAAAGCTCATCTTGAAAATGCAAACCTTATACTTGCTCATCTTGAAAATGCAATCCTTGTGTTTGCTCATCTTGAAAATGCAAACCTTAATGGAGCTCATCTTGAAAATGCAAACCTTTATGAAGCTCATCTTAAAAATGCAGACCTTTCGTTTGCTCATCTTAAAAATGCAGACTTTAGTGGAGCTCATCTTGAATATGCAGACCTTATAGGAACTAATCTTGAAAATGCAGACTTTAGTGGAGCTCATCTTGAATATGCAGACCTTATAGGAACTAATCTTGAAAATGCAACCCTTATACTTGCTCATCTTGAATATGCAGACCTTAGGGAAGCTCATCTTGAAAATGTAAGGCTTTATGGAGCTCATCTTGAAAACACATTATTTTCTAATGCAGATTTTAAAGATATAAAAGGCTTAACAGCAAAGCAATTATCAAAAGCTTTCTCTCTTTATGGAGTTAAAAATTTAGATAAAAAATTAAAACAACAAGTAAAACAAATAAATCCAAAATTATTTGAACCAAATTATAAAGTATGGGAATGTAATGATAAAAACAAAGGTTTGTGGTGGAGAAAATATTTAAAAAAACAAAATATTATAAAAAACTAAGTATTAAGCATTATATTTCTTTTTTTATTACTCTTTAATCCAGAAAAAATATAAATTAGAACCATAAAAACAATTATAACAAAAAATATAAAATCTCTTTTTGTGTATTTTCGTGATTTTCGTGGTTAAAAAAAATTAGTATTAATTTGTGGATATTTATTAAATCAAACTTTCCACAAAAATCCCTGTAAAAAGAACAATAGAGACAAGGGAATTAATATGAAAAAAAGCAATATTAATATTTTTTAAATTATCAGGTTGAACAATTTTATGTTCAATAAAAAGAAGAATTCCAATAATAAAAATAAATAAAAGAAAAACTGGTTTCATTTGAAATGATATATGCAAACAAAGTAAAAAAATAATCATAAAAACATGAAAAAAACATGATATTTTCATACTTTTTTTAATTCCATATTTTACAGGAATGGAAAAAAGATTTTCTTTTTTATCAAAATCAATATCCTGACATGCATAAAGAATATCAAAACCTGCTATATAAGTCATTAAAGCAAGGCTTAGAAAAATCACACTTAATGATAAAGTATTTGTTATTGCAATAAAAGCACCTATAGGAGCAAGGGATATGCCAAATCCCAGATAAATATGACAAAATTTTGTAAATCTTTTTGTATAAGAATAAAAAAAAAGAAAAAAAAGAACTGGAAAACAAAGAAAAAAACAAAGTTTTCCAAGCATTAATGCTGAAAAAATAAAAACAATTGATGATAATATAACAAAAATTCCAGTTTGTTTTTTTGTTAAAATTTTTAAGGGAATTTCCCTTGCAGATGTTCTTGGATTTTTTTTATCCAGTAAAGCATCAACAATTCTATTAAAACCCATAGCAGCAGATCTTGCTCCAACCATTGCAAAAATTATCCATATAAGATCTAAAATAATAAATTTATGATTTTTTAATGCCATAACAACAGCAGATAACGCAAAAGGAAGGGCAAAAACTGTATGAGAAAATTTTATCATTTTTGCAAAATTAATAATTTGATCTTTGATTTTTAACTCCTGATTTTTATGGATCTTTTTCAAGTTTGCAGGCAAAAAAAAAGAGATTGATTGATTTTAAAAACCTATTCCCAGCAATTTAAATACCTTCTCCAAAAACCAATTGCATGTCCTTATCTGTAAAACAGCGTTCTGAACTGTCTGGATTCATGGCGTCCTCTTCTAAAATTCGACGATTATAAGCAGGATCCAGCACCTGATTGTAATATTCATGATGTATCAAAAGATTCATGATTTCGCTTGTACCTGTCCATATCATACCAAGTCGGGTGTCCCTTAGCGCTCTTTCAATGGGGTATATATCAGTATATCCAATTCCCCCCATAACCTGCATAGCATTATTAACAACATCCCATGCTATTTCAGTGGTAAACCGCTTGGCTTCACTAACAATACGTCTTACATTGGAGTAATTTTCATCCACAGATTTAGCTGCCATATAGCAAAGACTCCGTGCTGCATCAAGCTGTGTTATAGAATCAGCAATCTTAAAATTAACACCCTGATATTTTCTAATCTTTTTACCAAATGCTCTTCTTTTATTTGAATAGCGAACAGCCACATCCAAGGCTCCCCAAACTCCCAAACATCCAGCTGCGGAAGTTAGACGTTCTGGAATCATCATCTGATTAAAACAGACAGCACCCCCATGAAGGCTGCCTACAAGATTTTCCTTTGGCACTTTTACATTCCTAAAGACCAGTCTTCCTGTACCCCCTCCTCGACATCCCAACAGCCCGTAAAGATATTCTGTTTCAACGCCAGGTCCTTTTTCCACAATCAAAAGACTGAGACGATTGTATTTATGAGCATTGGAATCAAAATTAGTTTTGCAATAAACAAGAAAAAAGTCAGCCCCCTCAGCACCTACAACAAATCGTTTCATGCCGTTTAAAATAAAATGATCCCCCTTAAACTCGGCTCTGGTCATAGCACCAAAAAAATCAGAGCCCCCTCTAGGTTCTGTAAGTGCTTCAGCTGCCACTAGCTTTCCTTCAATATAAGGCTTAAGATATTTTTCTTTTTGTTCCTCAGTTCCAAACACATTTAATGCCTCTCCCACAATAGACGGCATAACAAATGCGCATCCCAAAGCCATACCCAGACACCCGATCTCTTCAATAGCCACAACTTCAGCGACCCAGCTCATTTCACGTCCTCCATATTTTTTTGGAAATCTAATGCCTCTTAAGCCTTTATCTGCTAACTTTTCTACAAAATCTCTTGGATATGTAATTTCATTATTATCCATTTTTCTTAAAAATTCGCTTGAAATTTCATCCCGAACAAACTCACGCACTTCTTTTTTAAGTTCCTGCTCTTTTGGGGTAAGCATAAAATCGTACATACTGTCTCCTTTTTATTATATAATGCCAAATACCCTGCTAATCAGCTATACAGCTTTTTGCGCTTTGCTGAATTAGCATTGATACTAATTGAGCCTTTCCCTGAGTAGCAGCATGCCGTATGCTAGAAGGGATGAAAACCAAAACCATAAACAATAGAATTGTCAGTCGTCCGAAGAAAATTTCTTCAAATAGTTATACTTTGCTTGCTTGAATTTCCACCTGTCACGAGCATATTTCTGCATATCTGTAATAACATCTTTCTCATCAACAATTTCGATTCCCAATAAGGTTTCTATAAT
>NBLN01000021.1 GCA_002084425.1 Desulfobacteraceae bacterium 4572_130
TTAGTGACATTTTCTACACTATAAAAAGGTATTCCAATCTCCACGTAATTCGGTGTTTGATGCGTGCCATCTCTAACATCACAAATCTCCCCCAACTTCTTAACCTCCCAATCCTCTTTTGGTGTGAGAAGTTTTTGCATTACTCCTTGTTTTATCAAGCGTTTTTTATCAATAAGTTTTTCAAGAGCTTGTATTAAATTATCTGTATCAGATAATACTTGAGCTATGGCTTTTTGTTCGGATAATGGAGGAAGTGGGAATTTCATATTTGCAATCATTTCCATACGAACAGAATCAACAGACGATTTTGCTGTCATCTGCATAATTCGATTATAGAAGTTATTGCTAAAGTAAAGGAAGAAAAAATATCCATCTAAAATTTCATTAAAGTGGCTGATTTTATAAACTCTTTGATGAAAATCAAATTTACCATTTATATAATGAAACACTTTTCCCGTTCCTACTCCATCACCGGCTGTTAATACTGCTTCCCCATCAAATGAGTAAGAATTAATTTTTTCCATTGTTTGAGAACGAACAAAGAAAGGATATTTTCCATCATCAATTCTATCTTGTGTATTTTTAGAACCAGTAGAAATTGATGTCACATTAATTATTTTTTCGACTTTCCAATCCACAGGAATAATCCCAATCTCCGTCCTTTTATAACCTTTCTTCATTATCAATTCACCATTCACCATTCACCATTAAAAAGAAAATCCCATTTTTTTTAAATGAGTATTTACTTTATGTTCCATATCTTTTACTTGCTGGTCAATTTCTGAGATTGGTATTTTATAGCGTTCCACCAATTCTTTAATACGATTGCTAAGGTGTTGGCTGATTTGCTTAATTTCACTTTTTATAGATTTTTCAATACTTTGCATCCATTTATCATCTACAACTAAAGTTTTTACATCATTTTTTGTAAATGTTGGATATTTATTATAAAGTTTATTATCTAAATCTTGTTCAGCATGTTTGATTTCTTTATTAATAATGGTTTGTTTAGTTAGTAAATCTAAATAAGATTTTAAAATTTTTATTTTGTTTTCTATATTTGTTTGTTTTTTTATCTTTTTTAGATATTTTTGTATGTTAATTTTGTTTATTTTCTTTATTTCTGCAAAACAACCATCTTCTTGATTATGTTTTTCTTCAAGTTCTTTAATCTTTGAAATTATAACTTCATTTTCAACTTTTAATTCTTTAATTGCCTTTTTTTCAATTTTAAAATAACGATTTATTACCAAGACCTTTGGAACAAGATCACAAGACCAGCCTTTATCTATTTTTTTCTTTGCCTTGTTTTCTAAAATAATGCGGTAAGTTTTTGGTTTCCAACCATCTAGTGAAATAATATAACAATCATCCTGCATTGTTTCATTCCAGTATGTCATCAGATATTGATAAATATTATATTTATCAATCAATACATTATCAGCATATTGTTGTAATAAGTTTTCACCAAGCCAATGTATAACTTCTTTAGGCTTATTATTAGTACCTAAACTTTTCAAATACTCAGCACTTTTAGTCTTCCAAACAGCAAAATGCTTATCCATTTTTTTGCCAAAAGCCACAAATTCAGGATGTTGTTTAATTATTAATTGATAATTATCAATTATTAATTGGCTGTATCCTTTATAATTGCTTTTTTTAAAAAGCGCTTGTTTTAAGCTAGGATACACTTTCCAGTATTGTGCAAGTGCTTTAATATCTGTGTTTGGTATTCCACCTTTTAAATGTGCTTTAATATCTTGTATATCTTCAATTTCCTGAGTATCAATATATCTTGGAATATTTAACATTAAATTCATTTTTTTCAATTTCTATAACAGAAACCATTTGGCTGTAACCTGCAATCTCTAGCCTTTCATTAAATACATCAGTAATTTTGCGAATATCTTGTTCTCTTAAGCGGTTTTTATTGCCATCTTTTTCAAATCCTTTTTCTGCATCAATTATAAAAATACCTTTACGATTGTGTGCATTTTCTTTGTCTAATATAATAATAGCTGCTGGAATACCAGCGCCGTAAAACAAATTAGCAGGTAAACCAATAATGCCTTTTATATACCCTTTTTTAATAAGATTTTTACGAATTTGAGCTTCTACATTTCCTCTAAATAAAACTCCGTGCGGCAGAATAATTGCACCTTTTCCATATTGTTTTAAGGAACAAACAATATGAAGTAAATAAGCAAAATCTCCATTTTTGTTTGGAGGAACACCATAATCAGAAAAACGATTATAAGGTTGATCATCAGGCAAACTTAATCCATTGTTCCAGCTTTTATCGCTAAATGGTGGATTAGCAACTACATAATCAAATATTTCAAGATTATTGTCTTTATTTAAAAATAAAGGTTTAGCAAGTGTGTTTCCCTGTTTAATTTCAGCAGTTGCATTATTATGCAAAACCATATTCATATAAGCCAATCCAGCAGTTGCACTATCTTTTTCTTGTCCCAAAAGTGTAATTTGGGTTTTTGCTTGTTCACTAACCTTTAATAATAATGACCCTGAACCACAAGTTGGATCATAAACTGTAGTTTCTGCCTTTGTATTTCCTGTATTAATACCAATAATTTTTGCCATTGTTCTGCTTACTTCAGCAGGTGTATAAAATTGTCCTTTACTTTTTCCACTTTCACTAGCAAAATGTCTCATAAGATATTCATAAGCATCTCCAAGAATATCATCTCCATCTGCCTGATTTTTGCTAAAATCTAATTCAGGTCTTTCAAAAATAGCAATCAAATTTGTTAATCTATCTACTATATCTTTACCACTACCCAATTTTGTAACATCGTTAAAGTCAGGCATATTTGATAATTTGTTAGCTTCTGAAATGGGTCTAATAATTTCTTCATTGATTTTATAACCAATATCGCTTTTTCCTTTAAGTGCCACCATATCTTTAAAACTTGCACCTTTAGGAACAATAACTTGTGCAAAAGGTTGTCCTGCCCATTTGTCGCTAATATATTTAATAAACAGCATAACCAACACATAATCTTTATATTGGCTGGCATCCATTCCACCTCTTAATTGATCACAACTTGCCCAAAGACTGCTGTAAATCAAAGATTTTTTTACTGCCATGTTATTCCTAATATCTTTTTAATTATTATTTTATTTAAGCCCTTTTATAAAAGGTCTATAAGTACTTATAAATACCTGTATATTTTTAAAAAAATAGGAAGTAATATTAAAAAACAATTAAATTGTATAATATCTGATTTTAAATTTTTCTAAGGGTATCAAACGCAGATTTTATTTCTATAAATTTTTGATTGGCAAGCTCTTGAAGATCCTTTCCAAGATGTGCAACTTTATCAGGATGATATTTTTTAACAGCTTTTCTATAAGCTTTTTGCAATTCCTCTTTAGAAGCATTTTTGCTAACACCAAGAATTTCATAGGGATCTTTTGCCTTTGATGTTTTTGATTGGTTTGCTGATGAATTGCTATGATTTTGCTTATATGTTTTGCTAAAATTTTGATTTGTTTTTGAATAATTATTTTTTCTATAACTATAATTACTATTATTCTGCTTGTTTTTTGCTTTTTTTTGTTTGTTAAAAAAATTGCTTAAAAAGCTTGGAAATCTACCAAACCTTAAATAATAAATAAGAAGCCCTAGTAAAAAAGTATCATCAATTAATCCAATATATGGAATAAAAATTTCCGGTATTAAATCAATGGGACTTAAAAAATAAATAATAGCAATTATTATTATTAATATTTTATAATATATATTCATTTAAAATAGATTATTCTTTAGTATATTTATATGAAAAATCAGACTTGTTTGTAATTTTTATAAGTATTTTATTCTTTGCTGTGACCAAATACTAATAATTGGGGTCTGAGCATCCCAGTTATTATCCCTTAAGAACATCTATCATTGTAAAAATTTTACCCTTTTTCTCTGTTTTAAGTTTTTTATGCAAAAAAACAACTCCATCCAAAGTTCCATCTACATAAATATCTCTGCCATTAATATTATGCTTAAACTCAAAACATGCTGATTTATCAGGAGAAGTAAGAGTATATGTATGCCATCCATGACCTTGAAGGTGCTGTTCTGGAATTTCCCATATTTTTCTTTGTGTTTCAGGATTGCGTTCTTTTATAATTTCATTTTCCTTAAAAGGAATTCCAAGCTCATTATAATATTTTACCATTGCCTTTGCAGTTCCACTTGTATCAAATTTTTCTTTTTGATGGCTTTCTTTAATAATAAGTGAATATCCTTTAAAAAGATCAGGAAAAGTTTTTGCAGCATATTCAAACATTGCTTGAAAACCTACAATTTGTTTTACCATGTTTGGAGCAATAACAGCAGGGTTTGAGCCTTGAAGAACTGTTTTTTCAAGTTTTTTTCTATCTCCGCCAGTTGTTCCCATTACAAAGGGAATAGAATGTTTTACATAAAATTCTGCATTTAAATTAACAGCTGTGGGATGACTATAATCAATAGCTATAAATTCTTTAAAATCTTTTTTTATTTCAGATATTATATTATCTTTTTCATCTGGTTTTATAAGCTTAATATCAATATTATTAAGACTTATTTTTTTATCTTTAATTTCAGGTCCTGTAAGTGAAAAAGGAATAATTTGAAACCTGTTATCTGTTATTGCATTTTTTGCAATAATAACAGCAACATTTCCCGGAATTCCATTTATCATTATATTTATTTTTTCCATATCAAATTTTTCCTTATATTTTTTTATAATGCCATTAAATACTATTTACTAATTTTTTAAGCTCAGGCATTTTTTCAATGGTTAAAAACTCAACTGTTTCTTTAAGTCTTTGTTTTGCACATGGAATATATTGTTTAAAAAACACTTTATTTTTTTTCTGAGTTAAATAACTAAATGCACCAAGAATTTGCATATTTCTTATAACAGCACAAAACCTAAAACCTTTTTTAAATTTTTTTTCATTAAAACCTGTAAGTTTGTTTAATCTTTGTGCACAGTAATTTAAAAGATTTTCTCTTGTTTTTATATTTAAATCAACATATGGATCAATTATAAGAGATGCAAGATCATACTGTAATGGACCTTTGATTGCATCTTGAAAATCAATAAAAAAAAATTTTCCATTTTTTACCATGATGTTCCTTGATTGCATATCTTTATGCATTAATCCCCAAAAAGAAAATTCCAAAGCATTTTCAGCAATAAATTCAAACTCTTTTTTCAAACTAGTAAATTTAATATTTTTTTTCAGATAATCCTGTATAAAAGCTTCAATAAAATATTGGCATTCTTTTTTAAGTATAATTTCCTTGGAATATTGATAGCCTTGATGAGTCCAAGAGGATTTAAATCCTTTTACACCATTAATAGAAAAATCAATAACTTGATTACATACTTTTTTATAATACTTAAAAATTTCATTTGAATTACTAAAAGCATTGATAATTTTTTGCAGATGGATATCACCTAAGTCATCCAATGCCACAACACCTGAAAAAAGATCATACTTTCTTATCCTGGGAACAGAGATTCCACAGGCAAAAAGATGCTTTCCAATATTAATAAAAGAATCAATTTCTCTGGTTTTATTATGACATTTTATATTAATCCCATAATTAGTTATAATCAAAGAATCATCCTTATTTGTGGTGCGAAACCATAGCCTGTCTGACCCATCCCCTAGAAGTTTTTTGATTTTTATTAAAGATTCTGAAAAATAATTTTTAACTTGTTTTAGGTCTGTTTTCCTTTTTAATTTTTCTTTTTGAAACACTGTTTCTGCTGTATATCTAATACTTTCCCTTTGATAATCTTCATAGGTTCCAATATCATTAAAATATATATTTTCCAGTTTATAAGCTTTTACATAATCCCCTTTATCAATAAGATCTTTATATAATTTAATACTGGTAAATTTTTTTTTATGAGGCATATGGGAAAATATTTCAGAAGAAAGAACCTGAATGCCTGTAAATGCAAGAATTTTTTCTTTTAAATCAATATTTTTAAAAAAATCTAGAATAAATTTTTTTTTATTCACTAGAACTTTATTAAATCTTGGATAATCATGTAAAACAAGTGTTGCAAGCCAGTTGCCATTGCTATGGAAATCCCATACATTTTTTAAATTAACATTTGATATAATATCACTGTTTATTACAAAAAATTGGGAATCTAACATAAAATCCTGAACATTTTTAATTGCTCCGCCTGTTCCAAGAATTCTTTTTTCATGCCTTGTTTCAATATGAATTGGAAATTTTGTTGTCTGAATAAACTCATTAATCTGCTCATAAAGATGATGAGTATTAATAATTATTCTTTTACATCCTGCCTGTATAAGATTTTCAATAATAATTTTAAGAACTGGTTTACCACCCAAAGTAAACATTGGCTTTGGTCTAACTAGTGTATAGGGTAAAAGCCTTTGTCCCAGCCCGCCTGCCAATATTAATGCCTTCATAATTTAATTTGTGCCCAAAGTAATAAATTTTTCAATCATATTTTTATATCTGGCAATTTCTTCATTATTTTCAGAACCTTTAATTCCATTATTTATAAAAAATGTTGAGGCATTAATATAATTAATTTTAGATAAGGATTCCTTTAATAAAATATTCTGACGCTTAAACATTTTTAAACCCATAGACTGAATTTTTTTTATTCTTTCCTTTGGAGTATTTTTATTTTCAGGATATTTTTCAAAATAAAGAAGGGCAATTTTATATGATTCAAAAAAAGAATTTAAAAGACATGAAAAGCTTTTCAGCTTTTTCAAACCATTAAAAGTAATATTATATATATCAGCATTTGATGAGTTGGATTCTACTATTATACCATCTTTTATAAAGGCTTTTAAACATAGATTTATGTGATCCTGGGAAGTTTTATCTTCATCAAAGGAAAATTCATCAATAAAGAAATTTTGCAGAAAATTATAGGTCTCATTAAGGTTATATGGTGAAAACTCCAGTGTATTTTTTTCAAGGGCTTCAAGAATTGCAATGGCAGTATATGCAGCAGAAACAAAAAAACAAATAGCATTATTTTTATAATAATACAAAATAGGCCTTTTATTATCCTTTATAATAAATCTTGTATCTAATGTTATTTCATTTTCTGATTCATCTGCAAATTCAATTAATTTTCTATCAAGAAATATTTTTAATACATGAGTAAATGCAATATCAGGATTAATAATAAGTGTGTCTGAAAGTTCTACATTAAAAAATTTTAACAGGTTCATATAAGAATTAATCTGAAACATAAGTTGTTTTTTAGTAAATCTATTTCCAGAATAATTTAAAATAGCACTGGAAATAATACCATAGGGAGTAACTATTCCTATGGAGTTAATAGAATTTATCAATTTATATCCAATACTTTTACACAAATCTTTATGTGCATTTGTATAAGACATATCAATTTTCTTTTCTTTGATATAGGAATTTAAAGATACTGGCTCATCAAATTTAATATATACTTTTCCATATTTTTTCTTTAAAAATTTTCTTGCTTTGATTAACTGGGAAAAATTTTCTTTGTTTTTTTTCCCTCCTTCAATTTCATGGAGATATGCATTTTCTTCAATAACTCTATCATAGCCTACATATACAGGAACAAAAAAAAGATCATCACATGCCTTGTTAGCATAGGCATTAATAAGCATGGATAAAAATCCTAATTTAGGGGGTAAAAGTTTTCCAGATCTACTTCTTCCACCTTCAATAAAAAATTCAATATTAAATCCTTCAAAAAGAAGTTTTTCAATATATGCTGAAAATATTTTTGCGTATAAAACAGTTCCTTTAAAAGTTCTTCTTAGAAAAAATGCTCCTCCATTTCTAAATAAATAACCTAAGGGCCAGAAAGATAAATTTTTGCCGGCTGCAATTTGAGGACATGGCATATTATTTCTATACATAACATAGGAAAGCAAAAGATAATCAATATGACTTTTATGGCATGGCATAAGAATTAAAGGACCTCTTTTTGAAACTTCCTTTATTCTGTCAAGTCCTTTTTTATCAATAACAAGCCCCTCAAAAATATTTTTAAAAGTCCATGTTAATATTTTGTCAGCAATGTGAACTATCACAGGATTATATGATGCAGCTATTTCATTTATATATGATGAAGCTCTTTTATGTGTTTTTAATAAAGGTTCTTTTTTCTCTTTTGCGTATTTTTCCATAAAAGTTTGTAACTTTGTTTGTGTTAAAATATCTTCTGTAAGCTCTTCTCTTGATTTTAATACAGGTCCTATTATGCTTTTTTTCTGTGTATTTGAAAGGTCTATAAGATGATTTCTAAGGTAATGAGCCTGAACAAAGGAAACAGATTCTTTAATATTTGGTTTTTTTAAAAATTCTTTTAAATTTACAGGTTCTGAAATTTCCACATTAATTTTATCTGGATTTTTTAAAATAGTAAAAAATCGTTTTAGTTTACCTGGTTTTTCATTATTTCCTAGAAAAACATCAAAAAAAGAAGATTTTGTATGAATAGGTTTTAAACTAAAAACAAGAGCCTGGGGAACAAAAAAAATAGGCTGTTTAATCTGTTTTTGAAGATCAATCAAAACAAGCAAAGGATCAGGGCGTGCCTTAACAAATCTTTTATAAAATGCTTTACTTTCAATTAAAAATAAAAAACCAGAACGACCTCTTAAAAGCTCTGTATTAATATAGTTTGAAAAATAAGGACTTTTTAATTTAAAATTATGAAGGAAAAAATCTATTTGTAACAAAACAATTTGAAAAATTCTTTTAATAGGTAATAAAAGAAAAAAATTAAAATCAAACCCTATTTCAGGATATGGTAAAGCAGCTTTTTTAAGGGCTGTATGATAATAAAAAAATTCAAAAAAAGATTTGTACTTTCCTGTATAAACTACAATTCCTTTTTTATTAAGATCACAAAGCTGTTCATTCTTTTTTGGGTCAAGTCTGATTTTTGATGAAATATAATTAAGAATAACAGATAAAATAAAATTTTTTTTTCCAGAATAAAAACATGTGAAATAATCATTTCTATTATCAAGCAGATAATTAATACTATTTCGTATTTTTTTTCTTATTTTTTGAATAAAATTTAGTTTCATATAATTTATCTAATTCCTTTAATCTAATTTTTTTTAATACTATGTTTTTGAAACCATCCAGTAATAGTAATAATGTATATTATTACTATTATCGTATCAATAATAAACAAGTTGGTTAAGTATCCTTTTAAATTTACAATCCAAAGGATTAAATAGCATATTGCTTCAAAAACATTGCTTAATACAGCATAACCCCATTTATCTTTATTAAAAAAAATATCCTTTGTGCTAAAGCTAAATACCTAACTGCTAATAGCTTAAACTTAGTATATTCAAGTCTTGGAAAGTAGATAAAGAGTTTTTACCATGCCATCACTTTCCAGCATGGTAAAAATTTCCCATATTAGTCTTTTTATTGGGAAATAAATTCTTAAAACCTTTATAAATTGTTTTTACATTTCTTGCAGCATTATTCTAACATCTTGAAATATCATTAAAAAAATGATTCCGTTGAAAACTGGCATAATGATTGCTCCTTTAAGCTTTCAAAGAATATTTTAATAAAATAATATTTTAATGCAGGTGGATAATGAATTTAAATATAAATTTTAATCATCTTGATTTTTCTGATTCTTTAAAAGAAATAAGTCAGTCTATTGATGGTTCCAAAAGCAATTTTTTAAATACAACAAACATACAAAATAATTCTAAAATTATGTTTGTTAAAATATTGAATCAATTACTTGGAGCACAGCAAATACAGAAGACAAATCAAAATATTCCTATTAATATTAAAAATACTCCTATTAACCATAGCACTTCTAACGATACCACTTCTATTAAACTAATAAATTCCAAAGCAGTAATAAATTCTAAGGATTTGCAGGCATTTAATCAATTTTTTGTGGACATTGGATTTTCAAAAAATAAAGTTAATAATCTTACGGCTAATCTTTTGGCTGAAGCAAATAATGGAGATATACTTTTTTCTGATTTAATAGATGGTATTTTAAAACTTACTCCCTTTAATAATAAAGGGGAAAAAATCGCTGACTTTATGATGCAGCTTTTCCCCCAACCCAAGAATAATATTCCAGAAAAAAAAATATTAGAACATGAAACACAAAAAGATAACATTCTTGCTATTTCTGCCCTTCCTTTTATTGATTCAATTATGACATCTCTTAAAATTCCAGAAAATATTTCTAAAAATATAATATCAGAGGCAAAAGAAGAAGGTATAGGAATAGATTTAGATATTTTCATTAAAGAGCTTCAAAAATTACAAAAAAAATCTTTTTTATCCGGCACAAATTTTAGGACTTCTCCTGGAGCAGATAAAAATAATTTAAATATAATGCTGCAACAAATAGGACTTAAAGCAACTAATCCTCAAAAAGAAACATTTACTTTGGATGAATTTGTTCTAAGTCTTGAACACATAAGACAAAAAAATAAAATAGATTTACCAATGAAAAATTTTAATCCTGAAAAAAATTTCAGTTCTAAAAAAGATATAGATAAAGTAGAAATACTTTTTTTAATGAAAGATCTTATAAAAACCTTAAAAACTGAACAGGGAAATAAAGAAACAATAAACAGTCTTGAACAAGCAATAAATACTCAGGCAAATAAAAAAACAATAAACAGTCTTGAACAAGCAATAAATACTCAGGCAAATAAAAAAACAATA
>NBLN01000015.1 GCA_002084425.1 Desulfobacteraceae bacterium 4572_130
ATTATCACTTGCTGAAGGTTTGTTAAGCTCAATATATTTTTTTTCCACTGGAGGAATAAAACTTTCATTTTCCTTTAATTTATTAAGATCAAATTCTTTTATTTTTGTAGAGTAACGAGAACTTGGTTTAAGATTAAGTATTTTTGTATCAATTTCAGATTCTATTGGAATTCTAACAACAAGATCAGATTTTATTTTTGATTTGCAGGCAAGATAATATCCTTTTTTTATATCTTCATCACTAAGATATTCAGATATTCCTTCTTGTATCTCACCTTTTTCAAGCAAAATTCGACATTTTCCACACACTCCTTCCCCACCGCAGGATGCATTTATATGAACACCTGCTTCCATTGCTGTTCTAATAAGACTTGCTCCATCTTCAACTTGTATTTCTTTATTATATGGTTTAAAAATAATTTTATGTTTCATTTTTCTGATATCTCCTGTTTTTTTTGTAAGAATATTTTAATATATAACGACCATATTTTTTTTTAACAAGTGAAACTAGAAATATAAATTAATCAAATGTATATGATTTTTTTATATGTTTATCTTATAATAGAATTTAATAAGATTTTGAAAAAATATAGAATAATTTAGTTTAGTTTTTTGAAAAAAGTTATCAAGGTATTAATTATGAAATTATCAAAACTTTCTCCAGACCTTAAAAAAGAATTAAATATTAGAAAACAAAGATTTGCAGAATCTATTAAAAAAAAAGGTTTAGAATTTTTTTGTGAAAATAATTTTAAAAATGATTTTGCAAGTGTTTTACTTTTTAGTGAGTTTATTAGTTCAAGTATAACAAAAAATCCTGAAATACTTATAGAGCTTATTAAATCAAAAGATTTAACAAAATCTTATCAAGAAAAAAATGAATATGAAAAAAAGTTTAAAAAAAATCTTTTAAAAACTTCATCAAAACAAGAATTAAAAAATATTTTATGTACAGTAAAATTGCGGGAAATGATTAGAATTGCCTGGCGGGATTTAACTTTTAAAGCACCTCTTGAAGAAACATTAAAAGATTTGTCTAATCTTGCTGAAGTTTGTGTTAATACAGGTATTTCATTTCTCTATGATAAATTATGCACTGTTTATGGAACCCCATTTAGTAAAAATGGGGAAAAACAAAAAATAATAGTCCTTGGCATGGGTAAGCTTGGAGCAAGGGAACTTAATTTTTCCTCTGATGTTGATTTGATCTTTGTATATCCTAAGGAGGGAAAAACAAAAGGTCAGGGAAAGAGTATTTTAAATCAGGAATTTTTCACAAAATTATGTATAAATTTTTTAAAATTATTTGATTCAACTGGAAATACTATAAATTTATTTCGTCTTGACATAAGACTTAGACCCTTTGGGGAAAATGGTCCCCTTATAATGAATTCCAGTGCTATGAAAGAATATTATCAAACACATGGAAGGGAATGGGAACGATATGCTTTAATAAAAGCAAGACCTGTTGCAGGTGATATTAAGGAAGGATACAAACTTCTTAAAATTTTAAATCCTTTTATATATTGCAGGTATTTTGATTATGGTACCTTTGCTTCCTTTAGAGAAATGAAAAAAAAAATATCTTTACAAGTAAAAAAGAAAAAATTTAAAAATAATATTAAACATGGAACTGGAGGTATTAGAGAAATTGAGTTTTTGGGTCAAATTTTTCAAATGTTAAGAGGTGGTGTTGAACCCGAACTTCAGGAATTAAAAATCCTTAAGGTCCTTGATATCCTTAGAAAACGCGGAGACATTACCAGAAAAGCAAATCGAGCTCTTAAAAAAGCATATATATTTTTAAGAATGACAGAAAACAGGCTTCAAGAATATGCTGATCTTCAAACACATGACCTTCCTCAAAAATATCATGATAAATTAAGGCTTGCTCTTTCCATGAATTTTGATACATGGGATAATTTCTTTGCTGAACTTAACAAACATACTGAAAAAGTTCATCAATGTTTTAATTCCCTGTTTGTTTTTCAAAAAAAAGAAATTCAAACTGATGAAATCAATAATTTAAAATATTTATGGAAACATATAAATGATTTACATGATGTTAATACTGTAAATACTATTTCAGAATTTAAAAATCCTGATAAGATTATCAGGCTGTTAAGAATTCTTAAACACCACAGAAATACAGAAAAACTTACTATCAAAGGTAGAAATCTCCTTAATGAACTTGTTCCAATAATTATAAAAAATGCAAGCAAACAAAAAAATAGCGAAATTGTTTTAACAAGGCTGATAGATCTTGTTATAACTATAGAAAGAAGAACCTGTTACCTTTCTCTTTTTCTGGAAAAACCTAAAGTAGTTGAAACACTTGCAAAGCTTGCTCAAAAAAGTTCCTGGATAATATCTTTTCTTTCCAACCATCCTACTTTACTTGACCAACTTCTTGATAAAAAAATACTTTATATATCTTCTGATAAATATCTTTTAAAAAAAGAACTTAATAGAAGAATGGCACAAATACCAGAATCAGATTTTGAATTTCAACTTGAAGAATTATGCGTGTTTAAGCAGATTCATACTTTGCATGTTGCTGTTGCAGATATAAGCCAGAATTATCCTTTAATGCGAGTTAGCGACTGTCTTACTTATATTGCTGAAACTATTTTAAATAAGGTTGTTGAAATAGTATGGAATAAACTTGCAGAAAAATATGGAAGTCCAACTTCTTCTAAATCCTATGATGCAGAAACTTGTGGGTTTGCTGCAATAGCCTATGGAAAACTTGGAGGCATTGAACTTGGATATAATTCAGATATGGATTTAGTATTTATTCATGCTGGTAGTTCAGGCCAAACTAAACAAGGAAAGAAAAATATTAAAAAAAGTGATTTTTACACTCTTCTTGGACAAAGAATAATAACTGCTCTTACTATGCATACTTCTGCTGGAACACTTTATAAGACAGACATGAGACTTAGACCAAGTGGAAGATCAGGAATGATTGTAAGCCATATTAATGCTTTTAAAGAATATATTACAAAACAAGCATGGACATGGGAACACCAGGCAATTGTAAGGGCAAGACCTATAAATGGAGATAAAAATCTTCAAAATAGTTTTAATAAGATAAGAAAAAAAATTTTAATGTTAAAACGAGATGATAAGATTTTAAAAAAAGAAGTCAGGCTTATGAGGAAACGCATAAGAGAAGAACACTTAAAACCAGAAAAAAAAATGTTTGATTTAAAACAAGGGGAAGGAGGTATTATAGATATTGAGTTTCTTGTGCAGTATCTTGTTTTGAAAGAAAGTCATTATTATCCTGTTCTTACAACATGGACAGATAATGTACGACTTATTGAAACTCTTGCAAAAAAAGATATTTTATCACAAAAACATGCTAAATACTTAAAAAAAAGTTATCTTCTTCTAAGAAAATCTCTTCATTTACTCAATCTTAAGGAAAAAAGAGCAAAAGTTTCCCTTAATGATTTTTTTGAAACAAGTAAAAAAATATATTTAATATATAAAGAAAATCTATATAATACTAAAATATAAATTTAATGGGAGTTCTTAAACTATTAGAAAATCAAAAATAAAATATTTTTGGTACAACATATAGCTATTACTTGACCACAACATAGCATATATTGTATTTTACCTAAATAATTTTGTATTTCATATAAAAACAAATAAAAAATTACATCGCCATCAATTATATTTATAATAACTGTCCTAAGGCAGATCTAATTTTTAATTTCTGATCTGCCTCAGAACGAAACATGAAAGAATATTAAGTAATTATAAATTCTTTCATATAAAAGGAGAAAAAATAATGAATGCACCAAAATGGGAAACCCCTTTCTGGCCCAAAGGCGTTGCACGCAAAGTTCCTGATTATAACTTTCCTGTGTTTGAACTTTTAGATAATTCTGCTAGAAATTATCCAGAAAATATATTTACAATATTTAATGGTGCGACAAAAACATATGCTAAAGTTAAAGACACAGCAGATAGAATTGCAAATTTTCTGGCTGAAAAAGGCATAAAAAAAGGAGACAAAGTTGCAATTTTTCTCCCTAATCTTCCCCATTTTCCTGAAATTCTTTTTGGTATTTTAAAAACAGGTGCTATCTGCGTAAACTGTAATCCCATTTATACTCAAGCCGAGTTAAATTATCAGTTAAATAACTCAGAAGCGAAAATGGTTTTTTGCATGGATCACCCAGTTTTTTATTCCAACACTGTTGAGGCTGTTAAAAACACAGATGTTAAAGATGTTATTATTTGTAATATTAAATCCTATCTTCCAAAAATTAAGGGATTTCTAGGTAGCCTTCTTGGTAAAATACCAAAAGCTGAAAAACATGAACCAGGCCATTATATGTATGATGAAATTGTTGCATCAGCTGCTCCCAGTCCTCCAAAAGTTGAAATTGATCCTGAAAATGATACAGCAATCATGCTTTATACAGGCGGAACAACAGGAGTACCAAAGGGTGCTGAACTTACACATACAAATTTTATATATAACATTATGGCTTTAGATGAGTTTGGAAGATATCGCCATGAACCAGGGGCAGAACTTGAAAAAACTCGACCCGGGGGATTTCATACTTATCTTGGTATACTTCCATGGTACCATAGTTTTGGTATTAGTGTGGCATTATTATCTTCTGCACTTACTGCAAGTAAACTTATTTGTATTCCAGATCCAAGGGCAGGAAACCCACCATTTACTGAAGTACTTAAATGTATTCAAAAATACAAACCAACAATTATGCCTGCTGTCCCAGCAATATTTATAGCTTTTACAAACCATGCCAATATTAATAAATATGATCTTACATCTTTACTGGGATGCTTTTCAGGAGGAGCTCCTTTGCCTCCTGAAGTATGCAGACAATTTGAAAAAGCAACAGGAGCAATTATATTTGAGGGTTATGGTTTAACAGAAACCAGTCCTGTGGTTAGTGCAAATCCTACAACCAGAGAACAAAGGAAAATTGGAACAATAGGTTTTCCAATGCCTGAAACAGATATAAAAATTATGGATATTGATACTAGTACAAAGGAAATGGAAAAAGGTGAAGATGGTGAAATCGCAATATGCGGACCTCAAGTTATGAAGGGATATTGGAAAAGACCAGATGCTAATGATGAAGTTTTTAGAACAATAGATAACAGACGATATTTTCTTACAGGGGACATAGGCCATATTGATAAAAATGGATATATTACTATAACAGATAGAAAAAAAGATATGATTCTTGTTGGTGGTTTTAATGTTTATCCAAGAGAAGTTGAAGATATTATATACACAAATTCAAAAGTAGAACTTGTTGCAGTTGTTGGTGTTCCAGATCAAAAAAGTGGGGAAAAAGTAAAAGCATTTATAAAATTAAAAGCTGGAGAAACTATAACAGAAAAAGACATAGAAAAATTTTGCAAAGATAATATGGCAGCATATAAAAGACCAAGAATAATAGAATTTAGAGATGAAATTCCTGTATCAAATGTAGGAAAGGTATTAAGAAGAGTTTTAAGGGATGAACAAGCCTAGTATTTTTAAAGTGAAATTTTTGAAATAAAATTTTATTTTTTTATTTGGTGATATTATTAAACAAAAAAATCCCTTGTTAGATTTTTTTTCTAGCAAGGGATTTTTTATTGTTTAAACTATGCTAATATTTTAGGAATTTAATATTTTTTTAGCACTTTCATCATTTACATCAGAAACATGAGGAATACCTGTCTCATTGGCAGTTTCCCTGTTACCTGAAAAAATTTCATTTCTTGTTATTTGTTTCAATGAAAATTTTCTTGCACCAGCCATAAGTTGTTGTAAACCACATGCAAGTTTATCAGCAAGGGTCCAAAAAGCAATAGCACCATAAGGAATATTTTTCATTTCATCTTTACCAATTTTCTTTTCCAGATCATGGTACCCTGCAAAAATCTCATTTGCAGTTTTTCCAACCTGAAGAACTGTTCTTGGTAATTCATTCCAGTTACCATTTACCTCTGCCCGTTGTTCAGGATTTATAGCACCTTGAATATTTGCTCCAAGGAATCCAGGAATCATAATTCCTCTGCCCATGCAGATAAGTTTTGTATAGGGAGCACCTAATGCAAGTGCTTTAAAAATATGACTTTCCAGAGCAAAACCACCTGCAAAAGACATATCAACAACCTTTTTTCCTTTTGCAGACAAAAGTTCCGCATATTCATGGGCTTTGGAATGAAGGTTTATGGAGGGAACACCCCAATTCTGCATCATATTCCATGGGCTCATTCCAGTACCACCCCCAGAACCATCAATTGTTAAAAGATCAAGGTCAGCATCTGTTGCAAATTTTATTGCCATTGCAAGTTCTTCCATTCCATAGGAACCAGTTTTTAAAGTAACCTTATTAAATCCAATTTTTCTAAGATATTCAACGCTCTGCATAAAGTCTTCCTGTACTTGGTCAACAGAACTAAGATTAGTTCCTCCCAAACGGCTGTGGCGGGCAAAGGATTTAATTGCTCCTTCCTCAAAGGCTTTTTGTACTTCAGGTATTAGTGGATCCGGATCTACAATATATCCACGTTTTTTAAGGAATAAAGCATAATCAAGACTTCTTACCTGAATTTCTCCACCAATATTTTTTGCTCCCTGACCCCATTTTAATTCAATAATGCACTTGTCGCCATATTTATCAACAACATACTCAGCAACGCCATTTTTTGTATCTTCAACATTAAGCTGAACAATAATTGCACCATAATCATCATGATATTTTAAATATGTATCAATTCTGCGGTCAAGTTCTGGAGCAGATTCAATTTTATTTTTTTTAGTTTTACTAAAATTTATTTGAGATTTACGATCAACTCCAACAACATTTTCACCTATAACAACAGGAATACCAACAAGAGCACCACCTATGGCAAAGGCATCCCAATATTTTTCAGCAATAAATGTTGAACCAAAAGCACCTGTCATTAAAGGCATGCGAATTTTAGTTTTTTCTTTTTTACCAAATTCAGTTTCCAGATTTACATTGGGAAAAATGCAATCATCTGGACTATCAGTCATATTATCTGAAATTCCATGGGATCCATAAGCATAACCCTGAATTCTCAATGAATTATAAGAAACTCCTATATGTGAGGTATTATTTGCCCCTGCTGTTACCAACCCAAAGCTTCTTGGATATAAAAGTTTACGACCTACCATACTTGAAAGCCATGTTTCACATTTACCCTTACAATCAGCACGACAAAGCGTACAAAGTCCGGATTCAGCGGCATCACCGCGGTTAACTGTTCCAAGAGCATCATTTGTTTTTGGAAATTTCATCTTACATTCTCCTTAATCTTAAGAGGTTTAATTATGTCTTGGTGGCGTTGTGATTTTTTTTGATTTACTTTATTATTACGCTGGTATTTTTCAAGACTTTAACATGACACACCACATGCCTATGGCTTGTAAAATAGACATTATAAATAAATAAAGCTCGCAACAATGCCATCTTTTCGCTGAATTAACTTTTTGCAAAATTATAAGAACAAACAAAAGGAATATTGCAGAAGATATTTAGCTAGACATTACTATCATTATGCCCGCCTATACACTTACATATTTTAACATTAAGAAATCTTTGCACAAACGCACTTTTTTATAAAAATACTTTAAAAATATAACAATTTCTCTAATATTAGATATACAACAAGCAAACATTAAACAGTAAAACATATTATTATAAATTTTACAAATAAAAAAAATATTTACAGCTATATATAGCTTCATGAAGAGCAAACACAAATTAATTCAAAAACGAAGGTTAATGCAATTAGACCTATATATTATAATTTTTACAAACCTGTAATTGTATTCTATCAAACAGATATGCCTATTTGCTAGTCTGTGTCGGTTGGATTGAATGCAATGAAACTCTAGGGTATTATAATTTATTTTATAAAATTTATTTCAATAAAATCTGCAACATTTTTAATATCATTTAAACCAAACACTGGGACATTTATTTTATGGTAAGAATCAGTAACAAAAGCTACGAGACTTTTATCATTTATATATAAAGGTTTATGTTTGGAATTTTTTCTGAATATTTCAATTTTTGGCATTTTCTCTTTTTTAAAACCTTCGGTAATAATCAAATCCATATCTAAAAGATATTTTCTTATTTTTTTCAGGGATTCATATTTTTCATCCTTTACCATAGCGATTTTTTCAGATGACACAACAAATGTTGCACTGGCTCCTGCATTTTTATGGCGCCAGGAGTCTTTATATTTTTTATCAAATTCAAATTTGGAATGAGTATGTTTTACAATTCCAAGTTTGTATCCCCGTTTTTTTAGTTCAGGAATAAGTTTTTCAAGAAATGTTGTTTTTCCTGATTTTGATTTTCCAACAATGGAAATAATATTAGGTTTCATATACCCACCTTTTCCCTTGATAGGATGTATATATCTTAAAACATTTCCACAAACGCACTTTTTTATAAAAATACTTTAAAAACATACAATTTTCTTTTTAATTTTTAATCTAAAAAATATTTGTAAATATCTATAAACAAAGCTTGCTCTCTTTGGTTAAAAAAAGCTTGAATATATCATGGCTACATTAGATTAACAATATCACTATTTTATTACCTTAATTAAAGGAGAAATAGATTTATTTAACTATCAGGGTTGTACTCAATATTGACAAAATATATTTAAAAAGAATATATTCAAAAATATTTTTAATTTATATAAATACTAAAAGGAACAAAACATGACACAAAATATTATAGAAGAAATAGATGATGATTCTTTTGAAAATAAAGTAATAAAATCTAATAAGCCTGTACTAGTTGATTTTTGGGCTCCATGGTGTGGCCCCTGTAAAGCTATTGCTCCAAATATTGCCGACCTTGCAAAAGTTTATAAAGATAAAATGAATTTTGTAAAAATTAATGTTGATGAGAATCCTGTTTCTCCAAGCAAATTCTCAATTACATCCATACCTACTCTTATATTTTTTAAAAGCGGGAAAAAGATAGACCAGATAATAGGGATGACACCCAAGCCAAAGCTTGAAGAAGCAATAAAGAAAAATATCTAGATTTAATGAACTTGTAAAAAATCAAAATTATAAAGTCGAATATTATTATGCTGGAAACTGATTACGATCTTGTTATTATTGGTGCAGGACCTGCAGGGCTTACTGCTGGAATATATGCTGCAAGGGCAGGAATAAATGTTCTTCTCCTTGAAATGGCAGCCCCTGGAGGACAAATAATTGTATCAGATTTAATTGAAAATTATCCAGGATTTCCCAGGGGGTTAAGTGGTTTTGACCTTGGCAATAAAATGCTTAAACAAGCGGAAAATCTGGGGGTTAAAATTGAAACCAATCAAGTTGATTCCATTAAATCATTAGATAATAAAAAAATAATTTATCTTAATGAAAAAACTATAACTTCCAAAACTGTAATAATTGCAACGGGCGCTTCTCCTAGAAAACTGCATATAGGCGAAGAAAAATTTATAGGGAAAGGGGTATCTTTTTGTGCCACGTGTGATGCTCCATTTTTTAAAGATAAAACTGTTGTTGCCGTTGGCGGAGGTGATACTGCTGTGCAGGAATCAATTTTTTTAACAAAATTTGCTAGAAAAGTTTATCTTGTTCATAGAAGAGATCAACTAAGAGCAACAAAAATACTTCAGGAACGAGCATTTAAAAATGATAAAATTGAATTTATTTTTGATTCTCTGGTTACAGGTATTGATGGTCTTTTTAATATAGAAAATATTAAAATTAAAAATATAAAAACAAATAAAGAAAAAAATATTCAAGCAAATGGCTGCTTTATATGGGTTGGGATTATGCCTAATACATTATTTGTTAAAGATTTTCTAGAACTTGATAAAAAAGGATTTATAATTACAGATAAAAACATGAAAACATCTGTTCCAGGAGTTTTTGCCGCAGGTGATGTAAGAGATACGCCATTAAGACAAGTTTCAACGGCAATAGGAGATGGTGCAATTGCAACTCAATCTGCTGAACATTTTATAATGGCTTTGATATGAAAAAATATAACTATTTAATATTCTTTTATATTCCGTTGTGATGCAAACCAGGCACCAAAAATTAGATCTGCCCCATGGCACTTGTAAAAATTTTTTAGTAATGAAATCTATAAATTTTTTCAAGACTTTAAAATATTTTTAAATATGACAAATATTGAAATTTAAAGATTATTAATTATGAAAAAATTACTTATTATTATTTTAGTTATGTCCTTTTGTGGATGTACTTTGTTAAATGATTCCTATGAAGCTGAAAAAACTGCTGAACAACTTGTTTCAGAAGGTTCAGAAGCATTTATGAATAAAAATTTTAAGAACTCTATTGAATCTTTTACTACTTTAAAAGACTGGTACCCTTTTAGTAAATATGCGATTCTGGCAGAACTTAAAATTGCTGATGCACATTATGAGCTTAAAGAATATGAAGAAGCAATATTTGCATATTCTGATTTTGAAAAGCTACATCCCAGAAATGAAGCTGTTCCCTATGTGATTTATAGAATAGGGCTTTGCTGGTATAACAGAATAGATACTATAGATAGAAACCAAGAGCCCATAATAAAAAGTCTTAATCAATTCAAAAGATTAATTGATCAATTTCCAGATTCTTCCTTTGCCATAAATGCTAAAAAAAATATTGAAAAATGCATATCTCAATTAGCAAGTCGTGAACTTTATATAGCAAATTTTTATCTTAAATCAGAAAATTACAAAGCAGCACTTAAGCGTTTTGAATATATTATTAGTAATTTTTCTGATACTGTAGAAAGACAAATAGCTTTAAAAAAAATATCCATATGTAAAGAAAAAATAAATGGTCTAGAAAAGAATAAATAACTTTTATTTACAATTAATTCTATTTAATGTATAAATAAAAGTTATTTTTAAAATCACAATGAGATCTTTGAAGAGCTAGTCTTTATAAAAAATATGATTCTGGTGTTCTCTTTTGTTCAAAGCTCTCACAATAACTCTTATCAGGCAATCTGGTTCTTGATTTATCTTACAATAAAACATGAAAGAACATTAAGTGATTATAAGTTCTTTTATAGAAAATATAGGAAAATAATATATGTCAAAGCAATGTAAAATATGTGGGAAAAAGCCTATGGTTGGAAATAATATCAGCCATGCACATAATGTAAACAAAAGACGATTCAATCCAAATTTACAAAAAGTACGTGCTTTATATAATGGTCATATAAAAAAAATTAGGGTGTGCACAAGCTGTATTAAAAAAGGCAGTGTAGTAAAAGCAGCTTAATTGCTTGCTATTCTTTTTACAGTTCTAACCTGCTTTACTTTTTTAATATCTAATATTATTTTTCGAAGCTGTTTAGTGCTTTCAACGGAAATAGTAAAATAGCTTAATGCAGTATCAAAATCATGGTTTTTTGTATATGCAGTAACTATATTAATATTATTTTTACTTATTGTTGAGGCTACATCTGCTAAAAGACCAAATCTATCAGTTGAGCAGACACAAATTTTTACAGGGTATGATTCTTTAATTTCCTTATCCCACTGGACATCAATCCTTCTTTCAGAACTCATTTTTAAAACATTAATACAATTTTTTCTATGAACTGCAATTCCCTGTCCCTGCGTTATAAACCCTATAATCAAATCCCCTGGTAAAGGGTTACAGCATTTTGAAATTTTAAAAAGAACATCGTTTAACCCTTTTACAACAATACCTTCTTTGTTTCCTTTTTGTTCTTTCTTGATTATATCTTTTAGAGGGTCTTTTTTATTTTGTTGTTCCTCCTCATGAGGGAATATTTTATGAAATATATGTAAAGGAGTTATTTTGCCAAATCCAACATGAGCTATAAGATCATCAACACTTTTAAAGGCAAAACAATCCAAACATTTTTCAATTTTGCCTGATTTTATAACCCCATTAAAATTCTGATTCTTTTTTCTGAAAAGTTTTTCACACATTTCCCTGCCAAGACTAATACTTCTTTTTTTCTCAAAGGTTCTAATCCATTGTCGTATTTTAGTTTTTGCCCTAACAGATTTAACAAAATTGAGCCAGTCAAAACTTGGAGCATGACCTTTAGTTATAATAATTTCAATTGTATCACCTGTTTCAAGTTTGGTGTCCAGAGAAACAAGTTTTCCATTTACTCTGGCACCTGTACATTGGATTCCAATTTCACTATGAACCATAAATGCAAAATCAACAGGAGTTGCACCTTTTCTTAAAGTTTTAATCTCACCCTGGGGAGTAAAGACATATATATCAGCAGGATAAAGATCTATTCTTACATTTTCAATAAACTCATCAGGATCAATGGAATCATCTTGATTTTCCACAAGATTTTTAATCCATTCAAATACTTTATTATTATTTTTATCAAAAGCTACTCCTTCTTTATAAGTCCAATGAGCAGCAATTCCTGATTCAGCTATCTTATCCATTTCTTTGGTTCTTAACTGAATTTCAACTCTTTCGCCATAGGGTCCTATAACTGTTGTATGAAGGGACTGATACATATTAGGCTTTGGAATACCAATATAATCTTTAAACTTATAAGATATTGGTTTCCACATTGAATGTATAACTCCCATGGCTTCATAACATTGAGGAACAGTATTGAAAATTAATCTAAAGGCAACAATGTCATAGATTTCTCCAAAATCAAGATTCTGTGAAATCATTTTTTGATAAATACTATAGTGCTGTTTGTATCTTCCTTTTATTTCAGCTTTAATGCATGCTTTATCCATTGCTTGTTTAAGCTTTGCATTAACTGTTTTTATATATTTTTCTTTTCCCCCCTTTTTTTTGTTAATCAGCATATCAATTTTGTCATATTCTTCCGGCATACTATAAAAAAAACCTCTTTCTCCAAGCTCATATTTTATCCAGAAAATGCCAAGTCTTGCTGCAAGGGGCATATATATATCTAAAGTCTCTTGGGCAATCATTCTTTGTTTGTCAGCACTTTTATGATATTTTAAAGTTCTCATATTATGGAGGCGATCAGCAAGTTTAATCAAAATAACTCTAATATCATCTGCCATTGCAAGAATCATTTTTTTTAGACTTTCTGCTTGTTGAGCAACTTTGGTGGAAAATTTGAGCTTTGAAATTTTGGTAACACCCTCAACAATATGACCAATATTAGAACCAAACATCTTAATAATATCTTGTTTTGTAACAGGAGTATCCTCAATCACATCATGGAGAAGAGCTGCTGCAACACTTTCAACATCAAGTTTCATATCAGCAAGAATTAAAGCAACTTCAAGGGGATGGGAAAGATACGGCTCTCCTGAAAGTCGTGTATGCCCAGCATGGGCTCTGGCAGCATATATATATGCCTTGTCAATAGGGCTTAAATCAGCATTGGGATTACTTTCTATAATTTTATCAAGAATATCATTAATTCTAATCATTGAACGAAACACTACTTTTTATTTTTGATGATTATTTAAAAACTCTTAATAACTGCCATATAGCAGATTTGACTTTTATTTCCTAGTTTAGTCCACAACGAAACATAAAAGAATATTAAGTAATTTATGATGTTATTATTTCTAATAGGCTTTTGCAAAAACAACTCTTTGACTATTGGAATTGTTACAATAAATGCATTTTCCCTTTTCTTTATTATTTTCAAAGGGTAGGCATCTTATTGTAACAGATAAGTCTTCTTTGATTTTTGTTTCACATTTATCAGAACCACACCAGAAAGCCATGGCAAATCCTTTGTTGATACCATTTCTCTTTAATTTAAAAAAATCATAAAAATAATTTTTATCATCTATTGTAAATGTATTGTTCTTCTTAAATGCAAAAGCTTTATTAAAAAGATTTTTTTGAATATCATCCAGCAAGTTCTCGATTCCATTAATAAAGTCTTGTTTTTTAATAGAATATTTATCTCCAGGGCTTTTATCTCTTCTAGCAGCAAAAACAGAATCATCTGCTATGTCCCTTAGACCTATTTCCACTCTTACAGGTATTCCCTTTTTAATCCATTCCCAGCCCCTGGCACCACCAATATCTCTAGCATCAATTTCCACAATAATTTTTTTGCCATGGTATGTACGATTCTGTAGCATATCTGCAATATTATGAGTATATTCCATAATTTTTCTTTTTTCATCATGCTGTTTTATAATTGGTAAAAGAACTACATGAGCCGGGGCAATTTTAGGAGGCATAATAACACCATCATCATCCCCATGAACCATGATCATACCACCAATCATTCGTGTAGAAACCCCCCATGATGTTGTCCATGCTAGCTCTTCTTTTTTATCAGCAGTCTGGAATTTAATATTAGAACTTCTAGCAAAATTTTGACCAAGAAAATGAGAGGTTCCAACCTGAAGGGCTTTTTTATCCTGCATCATTGCTTCAATACATATAGTATCAACAGCTCCGGGAAATCTTTCCATGGAAGATTTGGCTCCTTTAATAACAGGGATTGCAAGATAATTTTCTACAAAATCAGCATAAATATCAAGCATCATTTTTGTTCTATCTTTTGCTTCTTGTTCAGAAAAATGAGCAGTATGTCCCTCCTGCCACAAAAATTCACTGGTTCTTAAAAATATTCTGGTTCTCATTTCCCATCTTACAACATTTGCCCACTGATTCAATAAAAGAGGAAGATCTCGATAACTTGATATCCATCTTGACATTGATTCACCAATTATAGTTTCAGAAGTAGGACGAACAACAAAGGGCTCTGCAAGTTTTCCTGCTGGAACAAGTCCATTATTTTCACCTTTTTCAAGTCTATGATGTGTTACAACTGCACATTCTTTAGCAAAACCTTCAACATGTTCTGCTTCTTTTTCAAGATAGCTTAAAGGTATGAATAATGGGAAATAAGCATTTTTTACATCAGTTTTTTTAAACATTACATCTAGAGATGACATGATATTTTCCCATAATGCATAACCCCAGGGTTTTATAACCATACATCCTCTAACAGGAGATTTTTCTGCCATTTGAGATTCTTTTACAACTTCCTGATACCACATTGGATAATCTTTATCACGAGTTGGTGAAATTGCGTTTTTATTTTTTTTCCCCATTAATCTCTCCTAAATCTTTTTGGTATTTATCTATTTCATAAAGCAGTGCCTTCACAAGCATATTTTCTTTAATTTTTCTTACTATTTTTCCTTTTTTAAATAAAACACCTGTACCATCACCACCTGCAATCCCAAGATCAGCTTCCTTTGCTTCTCCAGGCCCATTTACAATACATCCCATTATTGCAACTTTAATGGTGCTTGAAGATTTTATTAAGGCATTTTCAACCTGACCTGCAATTTTAAAAAGATCAATTTTACATCTTCCACATGTGGGGCATGATATTATTTCAGGGCCTCTTTTTCTAATGTCAAGGGCTCTTAATATTTCCCATGCTGTTCTAATTTCTTCCATGGGATCCCTAGTAAGAGATACTCTGATTGTATCTCCTATTCCCTCTGCCAAAAGCATTCCAATGCCAATTGATGATTTTGCAATGCCTGCATAAAGACCTCCTGCTTCTGTAATACCAACATGAAGAGGTACATCTGTTTTTAAAGATATAAGTCTATACGCCTCAATAGTTTGTAAAACATTTGATGCTTTTAAAGAAATTTTAATATTATGAAAATCAAGGTCCCTTAAAATTTCAATATTTCGCATACAACTTGCAACCATAGCCTTTGAAGTAATTCCCATTTTTTGTGCAATATCTTTTTCAAGGGATCCTGCATTAATTCCAATTCTAATGGGAATATTTTTCTCTTTTGCACAATCTGCAACAGCTTTAATTTTCTTTTTTTCACCAATATTTCCAGGATTAAGCCTTAAGCCGTCAGCTCCTGCATTACAACATGCAATGGCTAGTTTATAATCAAAATGTATGTCTGCAATAACAGGTATTGTAATTTTTTCTTTTATTTTTTTTATTGATTGAGCTGCCTCCATATCAGGAACTGCAACTCTTATAATCTCACATCCTGCTTTAGTAAGATTATTAATCTGTAAAACAGTTGCCTTAACATCCTGGGTATAAGTATTAGTCATGGACTGAACTCTAATGGGTGCATTCCCACCAACAGTTACAGACCCAACTTTTATCATTTGCCTCTTTTTTCTAGTAATTGTAAGAGACATTATTTAAATCCTTAATTTTATATGAAACACCATATTTTTTCTAATTTTTAAATGATGAAATCATTTTCTGCTTTTATATTCTGTATTGCCCTGTCCTTGTTCTAAAGGGCATAGATAGCTACTGGTTACTAATACATTCTAGTAAATATTTTAAAATCTTAAAAAAAGTCTATACCAAAGTAGATAAAGAATTTTTAAAACGCCATCATTATTTATTTTTCCATTGAGGGATAGTTTTTTCCTCAAAACTTTTTATTCCAACCAGCGTATCTTGTGTTTCCATCAATGTATTAAGAAAATAACTGCCTATAAGATTAATAGCCTTAGAAAATTTCATTCCCATATGTCTTTTTACAGCTATTTTATTCATTTTTAAAATAAGAGGGCTTGACATGCAAATTTCTTTTATTGTTTTTTCAACACCATCATCAAAATCATCAACAGAAAATGTTTCAGAAACAAATCCCATACATTTTGATTGTTTGGAAGTATATATTTTACCAGTTGTGCATATTTCTATTGCCCTTGCCTGTCCAACAAGTTCAGGCAGACGAAGAGCTGCATAAGGAGGAAAAAATCCAAGTTTTACTTCAGGCTGTCCCAATTTAGCTTTTTCTGATGCAATAACAATATCACATGCAATGGCAAGCTCCATACCACCACCAAGACATATGCCATTTACTGCTGCAATTACAGGAATTTCAATAACATTAATAAGCTCAAATATATGATTAAATACAGATATCATTTCATGAACCATTTCAGGTTTATGATCTGCAACTTCAACTCCTGCACAAAAACTTTTTCCCTTACCTGAAATAACAGCACATTTTAAATCTTTATCTAAATGTATTTTTTCAAGCACCAAATTAAATTCTTTTATCATTTCTATATTTAAAACATTATTTTTAGGACGATCTAAAAATATTTTTATAATATCCTTAGATTTATCAATTTTAAGATTTTTATATTCAGTCATTTGTCTATTTCCCTAGATTTTATATTATTTAAAAATGGTACATTAACAAATTATTTTTTTATGTTAAGCAAGTAACAAAAATTCCTGCTGCTATTACAGTACCAATAACACCTGCTACATTGGGCCCCATAGCATACATAAGAAGATAATTTTTTTTATCTGCCTGAGTACCAACTTTATGCACAACTCGTGCTGCCATAGGCACTGCTGATACTCCTGCCGCGCCAAGAAGAGGATTAATCTTTCTTTTTGAAAAAAGATTCATAAATTTTGCCAAAAGAATTCCAGATGCAGTACTTATCATAAAAGCAAAAAGTCCAAGAATAAATATAAAAATAACCTTTGGTTTAAGAAAACTGTCTGCATTCATTGTTGCACCAATGGGAAGTCCTAAGAATATTGTAACAATATTAATAAGTTCATTTTGTGCAGTATGACTTAATCTTTCAACAACCTTTGCTTCTCTAAAAAGATTTCCCAGCATAAACATTGAAATAAGAGGAGCAGAAGCTGGAATAAGAAGAATAATCAAAATCACAGACACAATAGGAAAAAAAAGTTTTTCAAGTTTATTAACTTTTCTAACTTTTTTCATTTTTATTTTTCGTTCAGCTTGTGTTGTTAAGGCACGCATAATAGGAGGTTGAATTATTGGAACCATTGCCATATATGAATAAGCAGCAACAGCACAGGCACCAAGAAGCTGGGGTGCCATTTTTGATGCAAGAAATATGGTGGTAGGACCATCAGCCCCACCTATAATACCGATTGTAGCAGCTTCTGTTAACTCAAATCCCATTATTTTATAGGCTGTAAAAAATGTTATATAAACACCAATTTGAGCTCCGGCACCAAGAAAAATCAATCTTGGATTAGCAAGAAGAGGACCAAAATCTGTTAAAGCGCCAAGTCCTAGAAAAATCAAAGGAGGAATAATTTCCCAGTGAATTCCATAATGATAAAAACGCCAGAGCAAACCTTGTTCTGGTTCCATAAGACCTGTTAAGGGAAGATTGGCAATAAGAATACCAAAACCAATGGGAAGAAGTAAAAGAGGCTCATATTCCTTTGCTACAGCCAAATAAATAAGAATAAGGGCAATAAACCACATAAAAATCATGCCTGGTGTAAGATGAAAAAATCCAATTGTTTTAAAAGCTATTAAAAAATCAGTCATTTATATTTTCTCCTGATTTTTTGCCATAAGTTTATCTGTTATTTTTGATGTGATTTTTATTGATCCATAAAGAAGTAACATTCCCAGAAAAACACCTGTAATACCTGAAATAAATATTATTAAGAAATCTGTCATTTAAACTCCTTTATATTTTGGGTTAATCAGTAATCGCATATTATAAAAACTCTGCTCTTATATTTAAATCACAAAATATTAACCGTTTATTGCCCTTTTTTAAGATTAATAATTAGCTTCATCAACAGCTTCTTGTATTTTTGATTTAATTATTTTTATATCATTATTCGCATTTTCAACATATTCATTAATACAACTCAAGTATTGTTGAAATTGTGAATTATAAGAATCAATATTCATATTATAATAATCAATTTCCCACTGATTATTGAATGAGTAGGGTTTGAAAGGTTTGGTTGGTTTAATACAGTTGCATGATGGATATCCAACAATAAGTTCCAAATTACTTCCACCAAAAATCACAGCATAAACACTCAATGGAATTAATAAGATAACTATACTGGTTAATATTAGTTTTTTCATATTTGTAGTCCTGATATAAGCCAAATTTAAAAAAAATATAGATGGCATTATGCCAAACTTCATCTATAAAGCATAATATTTTTTTAAGGAGGAAATTATTTTTTGCTTTTGCTATTTTGTATTTTTTTTATGTTCTTACTTTAATGATAATAGCTAACGGCTAAGTCCTAATAACTAATAGCTTATAGTGAGTATTGTGAGAAGTCTTGAAAAATATTACAACAAAATAGATAAAGAATTTTTACAACTCTATTGTCATCCTTTAATTATTCTGGGAAGAATCATTTGATGCTGGGGACAAATGGATTTGGGATTTTGATATGCACTTCCAGCAAAAGCAAGTATATATTTTCTAATATCTTTTAAAGACACAAGCTCATCAACAAGCCCTGTTTTTGCACAAAATAAAGGTCTTGATTTTTCATGATATTTATCTGCTAAATCATTCATTTTATCAACAACACCTTGAAGATCATTTCCAGCTTGTTTTTCTTTAACAAGCCTTCTTGCATAAGATGCAACAGCAGCTGTTTCACCATGCATTACATATATTTCTGTTGCAGCAGTTCCAAGGGTAAAAGCATTATGCCTGTTTGCTGTAGGTCCCCCAAGAATATAATGAGCAGCAGCAGAGCCTTTTCTTAACACAACCAGCATCATGGGAATATCTGTTTGCTGAATGGAATATATTAAAGACTGACCAAGACCAAGGAGTTCTGCTTTTTCTGCTATATCCCCCACATCAATACCTGAAGTATCTTGAAACCATATAATTGGAATTCTATCTCTATTACATAAAGTAACAAATTCATTCATCTTAATTAAGCCCTGTCTGTAAAGCTTGCCTCCAAATCCTGGATAATCAGCATATTCTGGATATCCCTTACCAAGATAGCCCTGTCTGTTTCCAATACATGCCACTAGGAACCCATCTATTTTGCACAATCCAGTGTACATTTCAGGTCCATAATCTTTTCTAAATTCACTATGCTCTCCTGCATCAACAAGCCTTGAAAGTATTTGATCAAAGGAATAAATTTTTTTAGGCTCAAGAGGAAGAAGCCGCATTATATCATCTTCTGGATATGCAGGTTTACAAGGTTTTGTAACCCTAAAAAATTTTGGATTATAGCTTGGAATATCCTTCATATAATCTTTAAGACCATCAAGAACCTGTTCTTCCTTTTCATATACATATCTAAAAAATCCTGTTTCATCATAATGGATTTTAACGGAACCTGGGGGTTTTGCCTTATGCTCCTTTGCCTTTTCTACAAGATGTTCTGCCATTTCTACATCAAATCCGCCCTGGGGTGCCATCCCACTTACAATACCTGCACCTCCAACAGCAATATTACAATTTTTATGGGCAAAAAGAATTGTAGGGCTGATACTTTGATATCCACCTCCTGCTGGATTTGTTCCATATATTCCTGCAAGAACTGGAATGCCCATTTGTTCAAGCTCTGCATGTCTGAAAAAAGGAGTTCCTGCACCCCTGCGGTTTGCATAGAATTTTTCCTGATCAGGCAATTTTGCCCCACTACAATTTACAAGCCAGACAAGGGGAATGTTAAGGCGTTTTGCAAGATCAGTTACCCTTAAAATATTTTCCGACTGACCAGGCAGCCATGCTCCTGCCATAACCTTGTTATCAAAACCTATAACTACTGCCCATTTTCCTGAAATTTTTCCAATTCCATCTATAACATTAGTAGTTCCTTCTTCATTATCAGCAGGATTATATAATGTATGCAATGGACACCATGTATCATCAGCATCTAGAAGATATGAAAGACGCTGCCACACAGTCATCTGTCCTCTTGCATTAATTTTTTCCGTTGAAAAACCAGTGTTTTTAACCTTTTCTACAGCTATTTTAATTTCTTTTTCTGCTTGAAGTATTTTTTTAATATTTCCTTCAGTTCTTTTAATTTCTCCTTTTTTAAGCTTAACTCCAAAGGCATCCATTTTTTCAAAATATGGTCTCATAATTACTCCTGATATTGGTTTATATAAAAGAACTTATAATCATTTAATATTCCTTTATATTTTTATATGAAACACTAGGGTCTTTTTTAATTTTTATAAATGTTTCATGCTTTATTGTGCTGGATAAGGGCACCGCAGTTATTGTAAGGCAAACCAAGAACCCAATCTGCCTTATGGGAGTTATTCAATAATAGCTAGCAGATCATCTTCTTCAACTTCATCGCCTTTTCTGGATTTCACGTCTTTAATAATACCGTCACAAGGGGCGAAAACAGGTGTTTCCATTTTCATAGCCTCTATTATGAAAATCTCATCATCTTCTTCAATCTTTGTTCCTTTTTCGATATTAACTTTAATAATTTTTCCTGCAAGCGGGGCCAATACATTTTCAGACATAAAATTACCTCTTAATTTTAATAAATGTTAATAACTGTCATAAGGCTATACCTAATTTTAAATTCTTAGTTTGCCTTACAACAAAATATAAAAGAATATTAAATGATTATAAGTTCTTTCATATAAACATTAATCTAATAATATAAAATATTATTTTTTCATATTTTATTAAATAATTCAAATTATATACTAAAATCCATTACTTAATTTTCATGCACCTGTAAAAATTCCCACAAAAAAATTTTCTAAAGCATATACACTAATTATTTTATATGGGTGCAATATATTAATAAATCTACAAAGATATAGCATTCAATAATTGGAATAACTATATGTTGTATTTTAAAATAGCCTTTTCTAGTTTTGCAACTGCCTGTGATTTTTTTTTATTTTGCTTTATTTTTCTTAGCTGGTGAATAGGAGCTATACTCTTGAGTATATTAAATATTATTTAAGATTTATCTATAGTTCAAATTCCACAAAAATAAAAACAGAAGAAAACTTAAATATAAAAAGAAAATAAAAGTTTTAAAATATTAAATTTAAATTTTAAAAAATACTAAAACAACAATTATCTTATGGAACAACATTATGTTAAAGACATTCAATAATTACTTCGTAAAATGTTGTTCCATGAAATAATGTCTAATAAAATTAATACATAAGAGCCTTGAAATAAGAATTTATGTTAATAATTTTAAAAATAAATGCCCATGCGATTTGACTAGAAAAATACAATAAATTAAAAAGTATCCAAATTTAAAAAATAATAAAAATAATTTTAACGCAATCATAAAAAATCCAAATCTGGAATATAGATGGTATTTATATGAAAGAACTTATAACTAATTAATATTCTTTCATGTTTCCTTGTAATGCAAACTTAAGTACCCAACCCAAAACCAGATCTGCCTCATGAAAGGAAGTTGCTGATAGTTTATAGTTAGTATGTTGAAATCATAAAAAAACGATAGTGTACAAAATAACAAGGATAATTTTTACGGCACTATCAATATAAAATGGAGTTTTATGAAGTCTTGTTGGAAAAAAATTAAATTAACCATGAAAAAATCTTTGCCTGATCACAGTTATAGAATGTGGATTCAGCCAATACAATTTATAGAAATAGAAAATAATGTGATCAAATTGTCCTGTTCCAATTTTTTTTCCAAAAATCGAATAAAAACAAATTATCTCACAACGCTTGAAACTCAGTTTAAAAAACATGGATATAAAAGCATAAAAATTGAATTAACAGTTGAAAATAAAAGAAAAAAAATCAACTCAGCCTCTAAAATTTTATTAAATAAAAATTCTCAAAGTTTAAGGCAAAAAACTTTACCGGGATTAAATATAAGATTTGACAGTGGAAGAATGCTTAAAAAAGATTATACTTTTAATGATTTTGTTGTGGGGGACAACAATAATTTTGCTTATCATGCCTCTCTTGGTCTTGCTAAGGGGGCAAATAATGGAAATAAAGCTCTTTATCTTCTTTCTGGTACAGGGTTAGGTAAAAGTCATCTATCCCAATCTATTGGTCATTATATTATGTCTCAAAATTTTTCCGAAAAAATATATTATGTAACAGCAGAAGAATTTACTAATGAAATGGTATGTTCAATTAAAAATAATACAATTAATGCTTTTAAAGAAAAATATAGAAAAAAATGTGATGTTTTTATTATAGAGGATATTCATTTTCTTTCTGGTAAAAATGCCACACAAAAAGAACTTGCAATGACTTTAGATTATCTTATGGATGCTGATAAAAAAATTGTATTTAGTGGTTGTTATATTCCGGATGATATTCCTAAAATGAACGAGCAGCTTAAATCAAGACTTTCAGTTGGGCTTGTAACAGAAATCGAAGCTCCTGATTTTAAAACAAGAGTTAGAATTCTTAAAAAAAAGGTAAAAAGTAAAGGTTATAAAATATCCAGGGAGGTTATAGATTATATTGCACAAGAGCTTTGTGATAATGTAAGACAGCTTGAAAATGGACTTATAAGTATTACAACAAAGGCGAATATTCTAGGGGAAGAAATAAACATTAGTTTTGCAAGAAATGTTCTTTTAAATATTTCTAGAAGAAAAAAAAAAATTACTATTGATATTATTAAAAAATTTGTGTGCAAAGAATTTAATATCTCAGAGCAGACAATAGTATCTGCCTCAAGAAAAAAAAATATTGTAAAACCAAGACAGATGGCAATTTTTCTTGCACGTAAATATACTGACCAGCCCCTTAAAATAATTAGTAAAAATTTTAATAGATATCATGCTACAGCAATTTATTCTATAAATGCCGTTGAAAAGGAATTAAAACAAAAAGGTGTATTTTTTCAACAGATGAATTATCTTTATAAAAAAATTGAAAATGGCAAGGTATAAAAGTGATTTCTAATGCTGTTTTTAAAGAATTAAAGAATATAACAAAAAATAATATAACAAAAAAAAAAGAAGACCTCCTTTGTTACTCATATGATGCTACAGGCAGGTCTTTCCTGCCTGATGCAGTTGTTTTCCCTTCATCCACCAATCAAGTATCAGAAATACTTAAGCTTGCTCAAAAAGAATTTTTTTATGTAATTCCAAGGGGTAGTGGTTCTGGAATGACAGGAGGAGCATTGCCTGTTATGGGTGGTGTTGTAATGGTTTTTACTCGCATGAACCATATCCTTAAAATTGATAAAAAAAATATTATTGCCATTGTTGAACCCGGTGTTATTACGCAGGATCTTCATAAAGCTGTTGAAAAAGAAAAACTTTTTTATCCACCAGATCCAGCAAGTTCTTCTTTTTGTACAATTGGTGGTAATATAGGTGAATGTGCAGGAGGACCAAGGGCAATCAAATATGGTGTTACAAGAGATTATGTACTAGGACTTGAAGCTGTTCTTGCCTCCGGGGAAATTATTAAAACAGGAGTGAAAACTGCCAAAGGTGTTGCAGGATATGATCTTACAAGACTGATTGTTGGCTCTGAGGGTACTCTTGCTATTGTAACCAAAATAATTTTAAAACTTATTCCTCTACCTGAAAAGGTGAAAACTGCAGCAGTTGTTTTTAATTCTATGGAAAAAGCTGTAAGTACTATTTTAGCAATTATCCATGCAGGCATGGTCCCAAGATGTATTGAATATATGGATAAAGCTTCCATTAATTGTGTTAAAAATGACTTGTCTTTTATTAGTTCTAATTCTATTTTTCAAAAGATTGAGGCAATTTTAATTATTGAACTGGATGGTGAGGTTGATCTGGTAGAAAAAAATATAAAAAAACTTGAAAAACTATGTTTTTTTAATAATGCATCTGATGTGATTATTGCAAAAAATTCAAGAGAAACACAAAATTTATGGAAGGGACGAAAAGCCTTATCTCCTGCTTTATTTAAGTTTGCTCCCAATAAAATAAATGAAGATATTGTTGTGCCTATTAATCGAATTCCTGATATGGTTGAAAAAATTAAAGAGATTCAAATAAAGACAAAACTTGTTATTATAAGTTTTGGACATGCAGGTGATGGAAATATACATTGTAATATCATGTATGATAAAAAAAATGATAAACAAGCATCCCTAGCGAAAATTGCTGTTGATGAGCTTTTTAATTATACTTTAGAAATTGGGGGAACTATTACTGGAGAGCATGGAGTGGGTATTACTAAAAAAAAATATCTGAATTTAGAAATAGGGCAGACTGAAATAAAAATAATGAAAAGCATTAAGCAAATATTTGATCCTAGAAATATTCTTAACCCTAGAAAAATATTTATCTAAACAAGTTTTAATTCTTTTTTTGATTTTAATGCATTCTAGCTGGAAAAAAATTAAAAGTAAGAATATGTTCAAGAATATCTACTTTAGGATTTTGACTTTTTTCAATTACACATTGGATGGAAGTAGAACAATATTTTGTACATACTTTATTATATTTGTTAAATTCTCCAAAACAATTAAGCTCATCACTTGAATCATCTTGTAACAATTCATGTGTTATATTTTGTTTAATCTGTTTTAATTTCATATTTTTTTAAAACTCCATATTTAAAATATATGTTTAAGGATGATTTTGTCATTTTATAGAATATAATTATAAAATCTGGAAATAAACACATCAAACAAAAAACTTTTATAAATAAAAAAAAATATCAAAGCATTAGTTAAAAAGCAACTGAAATATAATTATTAATACGAACGAGACCTTTGGCACAAACGCATTTTTTAAAAAAATATCTTTTCCTAATTTTTAATCTAAAAAATATTTATAAATGCCTGTAAACAAGACTTGCTCTCTTTTATCCAATTTTAGGTTCAAGATATTACTAATACATCTTCACTATAAAATTTGAACGAAATCAACCATTATGCAAAGTTCTTGTATTAAATCAATCTTTTTTTATCTATTTTATATTGTAACCATGAAAGACATGAAATCACACAAAAAGGAATTTATGTTTTTCCATCACTTTTAGTATTTTTATTAGGTTATAGTTTATAATTTAACTGAAAAATTTTTACAGAACCATGAATTAATGATACAAAAATGATCATGGAAAAAATATTATCGCAAAAAGTTACAATAATTAATGAATTGGGAATACATGCAAGGCCTGCAGCTATGATCGCAAAAATCGCATCAAATGCTCAAAAGCTTGTATGGATTGAATATGATCATGCTATGATAGATGCATCAAATATTATTGATATACTCAGATCACAATCTATAGAAATTATTATAAAAGGTATAACTGGTTCACCTGGTATTTGTATAGGAAAAGCATATATAGTTGATCGTGAAGGTGTAAATATTATAAAAAAATATTGTATATTAAGCCCCAGTATTAAACAGGAAATAAATCGTTTTAAAAATGCTGTTAAAAAAGCAAAGGATGAACATGCTTTAATAATTAAATCTCTTAATAATGATTTAAGCTCACATATTAATATTCTTGAAACTCATATGGTTCTATTTAAAGATAAAATGCTTTATAAAAAAACCATTGATACAATATATAATGATAAAGTAAATGCAGAATGGGCACTAAAAAAAGTAGTAGATCAAGCAAAATTCATGTTTCAAAAAATTGATGACCCATATCTTAAATCAAGGGTTACTGATATTGTGCAAGTTGCTGAACAAATTATGCGTTATCTTATTGGTGCCCAGGATGTAAAAATTTCAGACATTAATAAGCGTGTTATTCTTGTTGCTCATGATCTTTCTCCTGCAGATACAAGTCAGATTAATCTTAAACGAATTAAGGGTTTTGTTACTGATCTTGGTGGTAAAGATTCCCATACAGGTATTATTGCAAAGTCATTAAAAATACCATCTGTTCTTGGCCTTGAAAAAGCAACAACATCTGTAAAAAATGATGATATTCTTATAGTAGATGGAACAACAGGTGTTATTATAATAAACCCCTCAGAAAATACACTTTTTAAATATGAAGAAAAAAGAACAAACTATGATAAATATATAGCGTTGCTTGCTAGAAATAATCACTTGCCTGCTGTTACTGTTGATGGAAAAAAAATAACTCTTATGGCAAATATTGAACTTGTTGAAGAAGCTGTTTCAGTAATAGATAATGTTGCAGACGGAGTTGGACTTTTTAGAACAGAATTCCTTTATCTTGACCTTAAAAGATTCCCAACTGAAGAAGAACTTTTTAATAAATACAAAGAGTTACTAGATCTTTTAACACCAAAGCCTGTAACTATAAGAACGCTTGATATTAATGGGGATAAAGTAGTTTTTTATTTGAATTCAAAGGAAGAAACAAATCCTGCCCTGGGTTTAAGAGGTGTAAGATTTTGTCTTAAAAGAACTGAAATATTTATAACCCAGATAAAAGCTATATTAAGAGCTGCATCCTTTGGTAACATAAAACTTTTAATTCCAATGATATCATGTGTTGAAGAAATTAATGATGTTAAAAAAAATATTGCAAAGGCTGTTATTGAGCTTAGAAAAGAAAACAAAATTTTTAATGATAATATACCACTTGGCATTATGATAGAGGTACCCTCTGCAGTGATTATGGCTGAAGAATTTGCCCAAAATGTAGATTTTTTCAGCATAGGAACTAATGATTTAATCCAGTATTCTCTTGCAATAGATAGAAAAAATAGACAAGTAGCTCATTTATACCAAGCTTTAAATCCTGCTATTATTAGAATGATAAAAAAAGTAATGGATGCTGCAAAAAAAAATGGTATAGATGTTACAATATGTGGTGAAATGGCTGGAGACCCAGTAAATATTCCTATTTTAATGGGTCTGGGGCTTAAAGAACTTTCAATGAATTCTGGTTCAATACCTATTGTTAAAAAAATTATTAGGAATCTTGATTCCAGGGAAACAGAAAAAATAGCCAGCAAAATTTTAAAAAAAAATACTGTTTCTGAAATATCAAATCTTTTACAAAAAAAATATAAAAGTTTAATGCAAGCATAAATAATCTAAATTAAAAATATAAATTAACTGCAAGAAAAAAGAATTAAAAAATAAAATATGACATCTAATCATATACAAATGATAGCAAATAATAAAAAAGCAAAATATAATTTTTTTATATTTGATGAAATTGAAGCAGGTATTGTGCTTTCTGGAACAGAAGTTAAATCAATGCGTAAAGGCCAAGTAAGCATAAAAGATTCCTATGCTGATATTAGTAATGGAGAAGTTTTTTTAAAACAACTTCATATTAGTCCTTATAAATATGCATATTATGGTAACCATGAGCCTCTTCGATCAAGAAAACTTCTTTTGCATAAATTTGAAATAAAACGGCTTATTGGAAAGGTAAAGGAAAAAGGATTTAGCATTATTCCCTTAAAAATTTATTTTAAAAACAGTAGAGTAAAGATTAAAATCGGTCTTGCAAAGGGAAAAAAGCTCTATGACAAAAGAGAATCTATCAAACAAAAAGATATAAAACGAGAAATGGATAGAGAAAGAAAAAATTATTAACCGGGGGTTTAATCAACTGCAAGTGTTATTTTTATCATAGCAACCCCAATCATATTTTTTGCTCAAAGACTGGAAGTTAAGTTAATTACTTAATCATTAATTTTAAAATTAGTTAGAAGATTCTATTTTAAAAGTTTTAATTTCATTTGAATTAAGATATCTCCACTTTCCTTCCTTTAAATTAGAAAGTTTTATACTTCCTATTCTTATTCTTTTAAGAACTTTAACTCTATTTCCTATCTTTTGTACCATTCTTCTTATTTGACGGTTTATTCCCTGTTTTAATATTATATTAAAACTATATTGTGAAATTCTCTTAACCCTTGCCCTTCGTGTCTTTTTATTATCAAGCATTATCCCCTGGGCCATTTTGTCAAGGTCATGGTCTCCAACAGGATTAAATGTTTCTATAATATATTCTTTTTCATGATTATATGATGGATGTAAAAGTTTATTATGAAGATCTCCATCATTTATAAGTAGAATTAATCCTTTAGAATTCTTGTCAAGTCTGCCTGCTGGATAAACTCTCTTTTTGATATTAACTAGATCAAGAACTGTTTTTTCTCCTTTATGGGAGCATGAAGTTACATAGCCAAGAGGCTTGTTAAGGATAATATATATATTTTCTTTGTTAGGTGAAAAAAAAATTCTTTTATTATTAAATGCTATATAATCTTTTTCAGAATGAATTTTTGTACCCAAAGATGTTATAATTTTATTATTAACACTTATCCTTCCCTTAACAATATATTCCTCTCCTTTTCTTCTGGAACACACCCCGGACATGGATAAGAATTTTTGTAATCTCATTATCATGTTCTATAATCTGCATTTATTTTCACATAATTTTCAGAAAAATCACAAAACATAAAAAAATCAGTTGCCTTTCCAATATTTAAATTAAGAATAATTTTAATTTCATTATTTTTCATATATATGGCAGCTTTTTTTTCAGCATTTTCCCCCTGCCAAATTCCTTGTTTAACAACAGAAATATCATCAAATATAAGATCAATTTTTTCAGGATTTATTGTTGCCCCTGCCCTTCCTGCTGCTGCAATTATTCTTCCCCAGTTTGGGTCTTCTCCATAAATAGCAGTTTTTACAAGATTGGAATTAGATATTGTTTCAGCAACCTTAAAAGCATCTTTGCAAGACCCAGCTCCCTTTACAATAATTTTAACAAATTTTGTTGCTCCTTCTCCATCTTTTACTATCATTTTAGCAAGCCTTTGGGAGATACCATCAAGTATTTTCTGAAACTTTATACAATCATCATTATTTTTAATCCTAACACTGGACATTCCATTGGCAAGAATAAGAACTGTATCATTGGTACTAGTATCTCCATCAACTGATATTCTATTAAATGAGGAATCACAGCTTTTTTTAAGGCATGAATTTAATAATAAAGATGATATATCAAGATCTGTGCATATAAATGCGAGCATTGTTGCCATGTCAGGTTTTATCATTCCTGAACCCTTTGCAACTCCTATAATTGAAAATTCTTTTCCATTTATTTTAAATTTTTCTGCTATGATTTTTTTTGAAAGATCTGTTGTAAGTATTGATTCTGCAAAATTATCCAGAGAATTTGAATTTAAATCTCTAGTCAATTTTAAAATACCATTTTTAATTTTTTGAATGGGCAATGGTTCGCCAATTACTCCTGTTGAAGAAACCATAATAAGATTTTCAGGTATATTAAGAGACTTAGCTGCAAATTTCGAGGTCATAATTGCATGCTCCATTCCTTTTTTACCTGTAAAACAATTTGCATTTCCACTATTTACAATAACAGCCTGGCAAAATCCGGCTTTTATTTTTTCCTGGCCAAGAATCACAGGTGCAGCTGTAACTATATTTTTTGTAAAAACAGCAGCAGCACAAGCAGCTTTTTCAGAATAAATAATTCCAAGATCCCTTTCTCCATTTTTTTTTATTCCTGCGCTAATACCGTTAAATTTAAAACCTTTCATTATAATGTTCTCCACAAAAATCTAAATTAAAAATATAATAACTAAGTAAATGGAGATTTGTTTGTTCTTTATAAAATAATGGGGACCCAACAAGATGACATAAGCAACTGCCATAAAACAGATCTGGTTTTTAATTATTAGTTTGTCCCACAACAAAATATAAAAGAATATTAAGTAGGTGTAAGTTTTTTCATATAATTTTTTTTATGTAGAACTGATTTGTTTAGATTACATCATTATATTCTAAAAATCATCTGTCATTGCACCAACTAGTTTTTCAGCAATCCTTTGAGCAATTTTACTAATTATCTGTTTTTCTATTGCTTCATTAATTATTTTTCTATCATTTGCCTTAGAAATCAACAACTGCACTAACATTTCTTTCAATAACTGAGTCATCACTTTCTCGGGACAAAGCATCTATTGTTATTGCTCTAATACTTCCCTTAATAATTGCTTCAGCATTTTCCTGTTTTACAATTTCTATGTTTGTATTTTTAATAAGTTCATTGATTAAAGCACTGGTAAAAAAATTTTCAGCTCCTGCTTCAAAGCTTTTATTTTCAAATATTTCCAAAAAAACTTTTGTTACATTTTCTGAAAGATGCCCTTGATTTGAAAATTTATATCCACAGGAACATGTAAAAAATAAAACACCAACAATCCCATAAATTAATAATTTTTTATTCATAATTTTTAAACCTGTAAAAAGTTAATTTTAATAACTGCCATAAGGCAGATCTAATTTTTGATTCTTGGTTTGCATCACAACGGAATATGAAAAAATATTAAGTAGGTATAGGTTCTTTCATATAAAAAACTAGTAAAAAGTCCAAAATTAAAATATCAATGGATAGGTTTATAATGGCATGTTTATACTACAATGTTTATAAGTTTGTTCTTAACAACAATAACCTTTTTGATTTCTTTATCTTTAATATACTTTTGTATGGCTTTTTCCTTAATTGCTCTTTCCTTAATTGCTTCATCATCTATTTGGGAATCAATAATAAATTTGGATCTGATTTTTCCATTTACCTGGACAACTATTAAAACATCACTTGTTGCAAGAGCATCCTTAACATATTTTGGCCAGGGTTGTTCTATAACACTTGATTTCTTACCTATTCTTTTCCATAGCTCTTCTGCAAAATGGGGAACCAGAGGAGATAAAAGCAAAACTATATTTTCAATGCAAAATGCTGTAACTTTTTTCATATCAGTATCATTTTTAATATGACTGGAGTCAAAATCTATTCCATACATAGTATTGACAAGTTCCATAACAGCACTAATTGCAGTATTAAAATGAAAATTTGTTTCAATATCATTGGTAACTTTTTTTATAGTTTGATTTGCTTTAATATAAAGTTTTTTTGCATTTCCAGAAAGATTTTTGGAAGACCCTGTATAGGGAACTATATTTTCTGATTTTTCAGTTGATTGAAGAACAAGACGCCAAACTCTGTTAATAAATCTGGAACATCCTTCAACACTATCATCATTCCATTCAAGATCCTTTTCAGGCGGTGCTGTAAAAAGACAAAAAAGTCTTGTTATATCTGCACCATATTTTTCAAGAAGAATATTTGGATCAACTACATTTTTCTTTGATTTTGACATTTTTACTACATTACCAACCTCAACTGTTTTTCTGCATTTTTTACATAAAGTTTTTCCATCTAGAATTTCTGCTTCTTCTGGAAAAACATATCCATGTTCAGGACATGTTAAAGTTTCCTTACACACCATTCCTTGAGTTAAAAGTCTTGTAAATGGTTCTTTAAAATCAATCAATTCAAGTGTTTGAAGAACACGCATAAAATATCTTGAATATAAAAGATGTAAAATTGCATGTTCAACACCTCCTATATATTGATCAACAGGCATCCAATATTTAACAGCCTCAGAGTCAAACATGCCTTTATCATAATGAGGATTACAATACCTTAAAAAATACCAGGATGATTCTACAAATGTATCCATAGTATCAGTATCTCTTTTTGCATCATCTCTTCCACATCTGGGACAAAAAGTTTTAAAAAACGAATCAAATTCTGCCAGGGGCGAACCTCCATTATCAAGAAGATCTATATCTTCTGGCAGTATTAAAGGAAGATCTTTTTCCAGAACAGGCACAACTTTACAATCAGGACAATAAACTACAGGGATTGGTGTGCCCCAATATCTTTGTCTTGATATGCCCCAGTCCCTGAGTTTAAAATTTATTGCTTTTTTACCTTTATTATTTTTCTCAAGCCATGTTGTAATTTCTTCTATAGCAAGTTTGTTTTCCATACCATTAAATTGTCCAGAATTAACTAGAACACCATCACCTGCATAAGCCTCTGGCATGGTATTTACATCAAGAACTTTGTTATGGGGCTGAATTACAATCTTAATATCAAGATTATATTTTTTTGCAAACTCAAAATCTCTTTGATCATGGGCAGGAACAGACATTACAGCTCCTGTGCCATATTCCATAAGTGCAAAGTTTGCAGTATAAACAGGTATTTTTTTGTTATTTGAAGGATTTATACACCAGACACCAGTAAATACTCCCTGTTTTTCATATTTTTCCAGAGCATTTTTTGATCTTTTCTGATTTAAAATTTTTTGAACAAATTCTGCAACTTTTTTTTCCTGACTAGTTCCCTTGGAAAGAGATTCCACAAAGGGATGTTCAGGAGCAAGACACATAAATGTTGAGCCGAAAAGTGTATCAGGCCTTGTTGTAAAAACAGAAATATATTCATCATGCCCGACAATTTTAAATTTTATTTTTGAACCTGTACTTTTACCTATCCAGTTTTTTTGCATAAGAGTAACATTATCAGGCCAGCCTGATAGTTTATCACAATAGGAAAGAAGATCTTCAGCATAATCTGTAATTCTGAAAAACCATTGCCATAGCTTTTTTTGTTGAACCATATTGCCGCATCTCCAGCACATATCTGATTCAACTTGTTCATTTGCCAGAACAGTTTGACAATGTTCACACCAATTTACATATGATTTTTTGCGATATACCATATCTTTTTCAAGCATTTTCAAAAAAAGCCATTGTTCCCACTTGTAATACTCAGGTTTACAAGTTGCAAGCTCCCTTGCCCAATCATAGGAAAAACCTAATTTTTTAAGTTGATCACGCATGATTTTTATATTTTCATAGGTCCATTTAGCAGGATGAGTATTATTATTTATGGCAGCATTTTCAGCAGGCATTCCAAAGGCATCCCATCCCATTGGATGAAGTACATTAAATCCTTTCATTCTTTTATATCTTACAATGACATCTCCAATTGTATAATTTCTTACATGGCCCATATGAATATTTCCTGAAGGATATGGAAACATCTCCAAAAGATAATATTTCTTTTTTGTATTATCTTCTATTACTTTAAATGTTTGATTTTTTTCCCAAAAATTTTGCCACCATTGCTCAATTTCTTTATGATTATAATGTTTCTCCACAGTCTTAACTCCTTAATTTTGATGGCATGGTAAACCTATAATATCTATATTTAAAATTTGGTTTTTTTACATTAATTCCTTAATTTAAAACAAATAGACAGATGTCATAGTCTTAACTAAATAGCAAGAGAACATGTTAAATTCTATATAGAATTTAACTTGAAGTTCTTGATTTAATATGAATTTTTAAAACAATTGGCATTACCTATATCCAAATTATTAGTATATAAGTATAACAAAGGATAAAACACTTATAAAAATTTAAAAAAGAGCGTAGTATTTCATATAAAATTAAGAAGTAAGAATAGAAAAAACATTATAATTAACAACTTTGTAAAAAAACTAGTAATATAGTAAACAAATAATTTAGGACAAATCTAATATAGGGAGAAAAAATGAATACAGTAATTACAAGATTTCCACCAAGCCCAACCGGATATCTTCATATAGGTGGTGCAAGAACAGCACTTTTTAATTGGCTCTATGCAAAAAAAACAAAGGGAAAATTTATTTTAAGAATTGAAGATACAGATAGTATACGTTCAACAAAAAAATCCACTCAAGCTATTTTTGATTCCCTTAAATGGCTTGGAATAGATTGGGATGAGGGTCCATATTTTCAAACACAAAGATATGATATTTATCAAAAATATATTAAAAAACTTGTTAATAATGGACATGCCTATTATTGCCAATGCAGTCATGAACAAGTTAATGCCATGCGGAAAAAAGCCAAAGCCCAAGGCCAAAGACCCATGTATAATGGCAAATGCCGAAGAAAAAATCTTGAAAATGCCAAGGACATGGTTGTAAGATTTAAAACTCCTGAGACAGGAGTTACTATTGTTGAGGATGCTGTCAAAGGAACCACTTTATTTCAAAACAAGGAAATGGATGATTTTATAATTCAAAGGGGAGATAATACACCAACTTATAATTTAGCTGTTGTGGTTGATGATATAACCATGGGAATTAATACTATAATAAGAGGTGATGATCATCTTATAAACACACCAAAACAAATTTTGCTGTACAAGGCATTTGGCAATAACCTGCCTTTATTTGCCCATGTACCCATGGTTCTTGGTCATGACAAATCAAGGCTTAGCAAACGCCATGGAGCCATGTCAGTAACTGAATATAGAAATATGGGATATTTACCTGACGCCATGATTAATTATCTTGTAAGGCTTGGATGGTCCTTTGGTGATCAGGAATTTTTTACAAGGCAGGATTTAATCAAAAAATTTAGTCTGAAAAATATTGGGAAATCACCTTCTATGTTTGATAAAGACAAACTAACTGCTGAAATGGCACAAAGTGCTTTGTTTTATTTTCAGGAACAAGTTCAATATGATGAAAAAATTGCAAAAAAATTTCTTATCCCAAAAAATCTCGAAATTTTAAAAAAATCAGGTGATTTTATTGAAAATTTAAATGAATTTACTAAAGAAAATCTTGAACATGGGTTTAAAAATATTATGGAAGAGACAAATTTAAAATTTGGTAAAATTGCTCAACCTGTTCGTGTTGCTTTAACTGGTAAAACAACAAGTCCTGGAATTTTTGAAATGATTCTTATTCTTGGAAAGGAAAAAACTATAAAAAGAATTTACCAGGCTATGGAACATATTAAACTTTCCTAAGTACCAAAGAGAATCCCAGTATATCCCACAAAACTATTTTCAGATTTTTTTTCATAACTTGAACCATAATCAAGCTTAATACCTTTGACTGCATTCATTTTTTTTGCACCTGCAACAGTTGCAGCAACAGCTCCTGAACAGCAGAGATTATGATTTTCAAAACTTTGTTCAATAATTTTCAAAGGATTCATTTCAAGAATTGCATTAACAGCTTTTTTATCATTTTCCTGTTTTACCCAGTTATATGCTTTTTCTCCCAGGCCTTTGGGAATAAATCCAAAATCTGGGCCATAATGAGTAAGGTCAGTTGAACCAATAAGAATAATATTAATTCCAAATTTCTTTGCTACCTTAACTGTTGACTCTCCAATATTAACTGCAATGGAAGCGGGAGGTACACCAATGGGTACAATAGAAACTTCTGGAAAAAAAAATTTAATAAAGGGAAGTTGAAGTTCAATAGTATTTTCTATTGGAAATGAAAAACAAGTTTCTTTTTTTAGATTTTCTTTTTCAGCTATAAAATGTGCAAAATCTTTATTGATTTTAAGATTACCAAATGGCGTATTCCAAGCATCACCAATCATTATACATGGTTTTGAATCAGGACGCATGTGAATACCAAAAATAATAACTGTATCAATTTTTTCCGACTGCATTGCTGCAATAGTTCTAGATGCAATAGAACCTGAAAAATACCATCCTGCATGGGGTACAATCGAACCTTTAAAATTACCTTTTAAAACTTTGCTTTTATGTTTAATAAATTTTTTAATTTCTTTTTCACATTCTCTAGAACTTTCAGGATACCATGACCCTGCAAAACTTGCTTTTTTTTCATTCATTTCAGACACCTGCAAATTAAATCATAGACGAATTATAGATTTGTTTTTTTTAAAAAAACCACAAAAATTTCTATAACACCATTAATTTTGATTTTACACTTGTTTTAAGCCATTTAATCCATGGCTCAAAACCTTGTTCTGTTTTTGCAGATATCTCAAAAACAGGTATTTTCGGATGAACCTGTTTAATATTTTTTACAGCTTCTTTTAAATCAAAATCAAGATAGGGTAAAAGATCAATTTTATTAAGAATAGCAATATCTGCTTCTTGAAACATTAAAGGATATTTTAAAGGTTTATCCTCACCTTCTGTTACACTTAAAACAACTGCCTTAGCATCTTCTCCAATATCAAATTCTGCAGGACATACAAGATTTCCAATATTTTCTATAATAAGAAGATCAAGATTTTTAAGATTAAGATTTTGTGCAGCTTTTTCTATGAGATGAGCTGCTAAGTGGCAATCACCTCCAAATTGATCTGTATTTATTTGAATTGCAGCAACTCCTGTTTTTTTAAGCCTATCTGCATCATTTGTTGTGCATATATCTCCTGTAATTACCCCTGTTTTTATTTCAGGTGTTATTTTTTTAAGGGTTTTACAAAGAGTTTCTGTTTTACCAGATCCAGGAGAGCTCATCATATTAAGAACAAATACTTTTTTTTCAGTAAAATATTTTCTGTTTTTGCAAGCCATATCATCATTTGCCCTAAGAATTTTTTCCTGTATATTTATTTCCATTATTTTTTATTTCCTTTTTTTTATTCTTCAATTTCCAGAGATAATATTTCAAGTTCTCTTCCTGAAATAAGATCAACAGTACCTTTTTCACATCCAGGGCATGTAAATACAGAATTTTTAACATCCCATGTATGATTACAATTCTGGCATTGTGCTTTAACAGGCACTGATTCTATTATAAGTTTTGCATTTTTTAATGGAGTATCTTCTGTTATTATCTTAAAACAAAATTTAAAACTATCTTCCACAATAGCTGTAAGTTCACCAATTTTTAGATTAATTTTTTTAATCCTGGGATTATTAATATTCTTAGGGATAGAACTAAGTGCAATTTCAACCATTTGCATTGCTACACCCATTTCATGCATAAAAATACTCCATTTAATTTTAAAATAGTAATTTGAGACAAAAGTTATTTTTACATTTTTTTTTAAAAAAAAGCTATTTATTTTTCAAGCTGAACAAACATGGGAAATGTTACATATCCCCCATAAATACTAAAACAATAGGATTGAAAGGTGCGGTTATTCAAGGGAATATTTATTGACATTTTAAAATTTAATATTTTATATTAATTATAATTAATAATTTAGGTAGAAAAATAATTAACTTTAATCATATTTGTGCTGCCTATCTTTATGCCTAACTGGTAGGATGGCCAGCCTAAAATTATTAGTATTTGGTCACAACAAAGGATTAAATACTTATAAAAATCAAAAAAGAGCATAGTGTTTTATATAAACTAAGGAGGTGCCATTGAAGGAAAAACAAAAATTGCTTAATAAGCAAATAAAAAGCAGTATTTCAAGAAGGACTTTTCTTAAAGCTTTTTCTGGAACAATTGCTGGAATCGGTATTTCACAAATGTTTAACCCAGCACTTGTAGCTGCTTTAAAAAAAGGACTTGAAAATCATCCTGTGCTATGGATTCAAGGACAAAGCTGCACAGGCTGTTCAGTATCTTTATTAAATAGTGTGAATCCTGATATTAAACAAATTCTTATAAATATTATCAGCCTGCAGTTTCATCCAACTTTAATGACAAGTGAAGGGGAAACAGCTCTTAAAAACCTTTATAAAATAGCTGAGGAATATAAGGGAAAATTTTCCCTTGTTGTTGAAGGTGCAATCCCAATGGCTTCCAATGGTAAATATTGCATTTGTGGTGAACTTGACCACAAAGAAATCACTATGCTTGATATGACAAAGGATCTTGGCGAAAAAGCAGGAAGCGTACTTGCAGTTGGAACCTGTGCTGCCTATGGCGGAATACCAGCAGCCAGGGGAAACGAAACAGGAGCTGCTGGAGTAAATACTGTATTTAAAATATCCGGCATTAAAACTCCAGTTGTAAATATTCCAGGTTGTCCACCTCATCCTGACTGGATTGTGGGTTCCCTAGCTCATCTTCTTACAATAGGTCTGCCTGAAGTTGATGGAAATGGTCGTCCTATTCTTTTCTTTGGGGAAAACATTCATGAAAATTGTCCATATCTTGAGTATTTTGAAAAAGATATTTATAGCAAAAAATTTACAGATAAAAAAGGCTGCCGTATGGAATTAGGATGCAGTGGACCAGATACATCTGCTGACTGTTTTAAACGGAAATGGAATAATAATATGAACTGGTGTGTGGAAAATGCAATCTGCATTGGTTGTGTTGAGCCGGGTTTTCCCGATGAATCTTCACCATTTTATCAATCAAAATAAGGAGATTTTAATATGATAGGGATAGGCTGCAAACCAAAAGCAGTTCCTGTGATACCCGTGTCCACTGGAAAAACAATAAAAGTTTCCATAGATCCTATAACCAGAATTGAAGGGCATCTTAAAGCAGAAGTCAAAGTACAGGGCGGAAAAGTTGTTGATGCTAAAATATATGGCGGCATGTTTCGAGGATTTGAAAATATACTTAAAGGAAGAGATCCAAGGGATGCAACACAAATAACCCAAAGAATATGCGGTGTATGCCCAACTGCCCATGCAACTGCATCAAGCCTGGCATTAGATGATGCCTTTGGTATTACACTTACACCAAATGGCAGGCTCACAAGAAATCTTATACTTGGAGCAAACTATCTTCAATCTCATATCCTTCATTTTTATCATCTTGCAGCACTTGATTATGTAAATGGTCCTGATGTTGCTCCTTTTATCCCAAGATATAAAAAAAATGATATTCGTGTTGATAAAGAGGTTAATGATGTAAGTGTTAATGACTATCTTGAAGCTCTTGAAATAAGAAGAATCTGCCATGAAATGGTATCTCTGTTAGGTGGAAAAATGCCCCATGTTCAAGGTATTGTTGTTGGTGGTACAACTGAAATCCCAAGTAAAGAAAAACTTTTTGCCTATTCAGAACGCTTTAAAACTGTACGAAAATTCATAGAAAAAAAATATCTTTCCCTTGTATATCTTCTTGCAGAATTTTATGAAAATCTTTTTATATGTGGGTCAGGTTATAAAAACTGTATATCATTTGGTGTATTTCCCCTTAATTCAAAGGGACATACTTTATTAAAATCTGGTGCCTATACAAATGGAAGAGACTCAAAATTTACTCCATCAAAAATTAAAGAACATGTAAAACATTCTTTTTTTGCTGATTCAACAACAGGGCTTAACCCTAAAAAGGGAAAAACAATACCAGCACCTGAAAAAAAAACAGGATATAGTTTTATAAAGGCTCCAAGATATAAAGATAAACCCCACGAGACTGGACCCCTTGCAAGAATGTGGGTTACAAATCCTGAACTTTCAAAAACTGGTCAAAAAACTCTTGGTATTAAAAAAATGCGGGATATTGGAGATGCTGCATTTTCTATTCTTGGAAGACATATTGCAAGGGCTGAAGAAACACTTTTAGTTGCCAAAGCTATTGAGGAATGGATTAATCAGGCAGAACCCGGAGTTGAAACATTTGTGCCTGGTAAAGTTCCTGAATCTTCTGAAGGTCTTGGCCTTACTGAAGCTCCCCGGGGTTCACTTCTTCATTATGTTGATATTAAAAACAGTGTGATTAGTAACTACCAGATTACATCAGCAACTATATGGAATACCAGCCCAAGAGATGATATGGGACAAAGAGGCCCCATGGAAGAAGCTTTACTGGGAGTCCCTGTTCCTGATCCTGAAAATCCAGTTAATGTGGGACGCTTAATACGCTCTTTTGACCCCTGACTGGGGTGTGCCGTGCACGTGCTGCACGCAGAAACAGGCAAAGAATCAATTGTTGAACTTCCACTTTAATTGAAGTTTTTACAAATTCATAAAAATTAATTTTTATAGAATCAATAAAATTAAAGAGAGGAAAATAGGCTTTAACTTTAAGCCTTTTCCTCTCTTAATATTTTATAAAGATAATTTTTTTTAATAGCTGGGCATGCCCCAGACTCAAATCATTAATATCTAGGAATAAAACACACTTAAAAATTTAAAAAAGCAATACTGCACATATAAAATAATCAGGAAATAATGAAAAATGAAAAATCTGCTTGTGCTTGGAGTTGGGAATATTCTTTTAATGGATGAGGGTATTGGAGTTCATGCAGTTAATGAACTGTTAAAAGAAAAATGGTCTGGTGAAATTGATTTTATTGATGGAGGCACATTTACTCAGGATATTTTTTATTTGTTTCAGGAGTATAAAAAAATTCTTGTATTAGATATTGTAAAGGCAGGAAATAAGCCTGGAACAATTTATCACCTTAAAGAAAATGATTTAAGAAAAGACAAAAACCAATTACTTTCTCTACATGATATTGATCTTCTTGACTCTCTTATTATGGCAGGGCTTGCTGGAAACAAACCAGAACTTTTTGTTCTTGGCATTGAACCTAAGAAAATTGACTGGGACATAGAACTTTCTCCAACTTTAAAAAAAAAATTCCCAACATATTTAAAAGCAGCTCGTAATAAAATCTCAACACTTTTAGATTAACAAATTCTAGGGACCTGCTCTCCTATCATCATATCAATAATTCTTGTTCCCCCTATTGTTGTATTAAGAAACACTTTACCAGGATTGTCACAAACTACCTCGCCAATAATAGCAGCATGTTTCCCAAATTCATTTTGTCTTATAACTTTAAGTATTTTATCAGCATCATCACATGAAACAAATGCAAGAAGTTTACCTTCATTTGCAATATAAATTGGATCAAATCCCAAAAGTTCACATATTCCAAGAACTTGCTTGTTTATGGGTAAAAACTCTTCATTAATTCTAATGCCCACATTTGATTGAAATGCAATTTCATTTAAGGTTGTACCAAGTCCACCCCTTGTGGGATCTCGCAAAACATGCACATTATTGCTGATAGCCAGCATATCTTTTACCATTTTATTTAAAGATGCACTATCTGTTTTAATATCTGAATCAAATTCTAATCCTTTTCTGCTGCTGATAATTGTAATTCCATGGTCAGCAATAGTTCCGCTAATTATAATTTTATCACCAACTTTTGCATTGTCTCCTGAAACATTAACTTTTTCAGGAATAATTCCAATTCCTGATGTGTTAATAAATATTTTATCAGCATTTCCTCTTGGAACAACTTTAGTGTCTCCGGTTACAATTTTTACTCCAGCTTTATTTGCAGCTTTTGCCATTGTTTTAAGAATTTTTTCCAAATCTGACAAAAGAAATCCTTCTTCTAATATTAATCCAGCACTTAAATATAATGGCTCTGCTCCGCACATGGAAATATCATTTATAGTTCCATTAACTGCAAGGTCTCCAATATTTCCCCCTTTAAAAAAAATAGGATCTGCCACATAGGAATCTGTTGAAAAAGCAAGCCTTTGTCCTTTAATATTAAGTTCTGCACCATCATTTAATTTTGCCAGAATAGAATTATCAAAAATAGGAATAATCATTTTTGAAATCATTGAATTAGAAATTTTTCCGCCGCTGCCATGCTCAAGTAAAATTTTATTTTGTTTCATATTTTGTTAATACCTTTAATTCTTTATAAAAATTCACCATTATATTTAACATAAAAACCATAAAATAAATAAAACTTAAAAACAAAACTTTTCATTATGGGTGTATATTAAAATTTATCAATATTATCTTGAGAATTCACTTTTTAATTTCTTCTTTGAAATTTTTCCAATTTGTGCTAATCCTAACCACAGAAAAATAGCAGAAGAATTTTTTATGTAAATACAAATACTTATATACATTAGGTCGGGACAATTCTATGAACAAAAACAAATATTTAGAACTTATGGGCTGTTTTTGTATATTTGGTTCTGCTTTTTTCTTCTATTTTGCAACAGTTTTTATTAAATGGGCAAAAATGGCAAACCTTTTAATTGATCCTTCATTTTTTGTATTTTTCCGCTTTTCAACAGGTTTTATTTTAGTATGTATAATAATGTACATAAAAAAAACTCCACCTAAACCTGTAAAACTTCATTATCTTTTAGGTAGAACTTTTGCAAACTGTATAGCTGTTTATTGTTTTTTTGTAAGTATTAATTTAACTTCTGTGGCAGAAGCAAATATTTTAAATATGACCTATCCTCTTTTTATTGCCTTAATATCATGGTTTTTCTTAAAAGTTAGTCTGGATAAGATTACAATATTAATAGTTATTACAGCATTTCTAGGTATATGGCTGATAATAGCTCCTAGTAACGCAACAATTAAAATTGAAAATTTTTGGGGACTTTTATCAGGCATAAGTGCATCTTTTTCTATTATATATCTTAATTTAAGCAGAAAAGTGCATGATACTGAAACCATACTTTTTTTTCTTTTTGGAATTGGAAGTATTACAATGCTTGTTCTATTCCATGACAAATTTTTTATTCCAAATCCTATAGAACTAAAATATTTAACTGCTTGTTCTATTTTTAGCATTGCAGGTCAATATTTAATAACAATAGGATTTAAATATGTTACTGCTTTGGAAGGTGGGATTCTTTCATCCAGCAGAATTTTGCTTGCAGCTTTATTGGAACATTATCTTACATCAGATCCTGCTCTTTCATTATCTGGATGGATCGGAGCTTTTCTTGTTTTTGGAAGTAATGTTTATCTTACAGTTAAAAAAATAAAATACTAATAGCATAATAATTTTTTTATCTACTCCCAAACTGTGGAACAATTAAAAAAAACTTTTTGTAAAGGTTACATATTTCAATAATAGAATTAGTTGACCTTTACAAAAACTCTTAAAAAAATATCTCTTTAAGCCAATTTTTTTAATAAACCAATGAAAATATAACTAATAAAAATAAAAAAATGTCGAGACAAAATAGATAAAACATTCTTATGCCATAAGTTTCTGTATTTCCATTAAAACTATTTGTTTAAGAATTTTATGAGGAATTTGTTTTTTCATTCCTTTACAGGAATTTGCCATGGCATCCCAATTTTCAGGATTTTTAAGAATTGTTTTAAGAAAGGGCCAAGCTTTGCACATATATGGCTTTACAGGATGAATAGTACAATTTTTATCAAAAAAAATACAAAAACCATTTTTCTTTTGGGTTAAAATGTTTTTTGTACCTGATTTATCACAAAATTGATTTATAAAACTGCCAGGAGTTATATTAAGATATTCAGCTATTTTATTAATATCTTTTTTTGTTACATAAGTGCCACCAAATCCAAAACAACACTTTCCACATTGCTGACATTCAAATATATTATTACTATTTTTTATGAGCATATAAAAAAATACAAATAAGATAATGGCATTTACTATTTAATTAACAATATCTAAAAGGCTAAATTAAAAATATTATTTAAGTAATTTTTTAATATCTTTTCTGTTGTCCTTTGCATAAATTCTTCTAATCTTTGGTTTTTCAATTTTACCTGTGGGATTTCGTGGTACATCACCAAAAATAATTTTTTTTAATTGTTTGTACCTTGGAAGACCTTTCCCAAATTCAATAATTTCTTTTTCTGTAAGGTCCATTCCTGGTTTTAGAGAAATAATTCCTGCTGGAATTTCTCCCAGGCGAACATCTGGCAAACCTATTACAGCAATATCTTTTATTTTTGTGTGTCCCATAAAAAAGTGTTCTATTTCAACCGGAAAAATATTTTCTCCGCCACAGATAATAACATCTTTTTTTCTGTCAACAAGCCATATAAATCCAGCTATGTCATATCGGGCAATATCACCTGTATAAAGCCACCCATGTTTTAGAGTTTTCTTTGTTGCCCCAGGATTTTTATAATATTCCTTCATAATACCAGGACCTTTTATAATAAGTTCTCCTGTTTCTCCTCCTGGAAGTTGGTTACCTTTATCATCCACAATACGACATTCCCAATCAAACCCTGAAACTCCAATAGCACCTATTTTATCATAGTTTTTTATACCAAGATGAACACAACCAGGGCCTGTTGATTCTGTTAGACCATAATTTGTATCATATTCATGATTAGGAAAATATTTTTTCCATTTTTCTATTAAACTTGGCGGAACAGGTTGAGCTCCAATATGCATAAGTCTCCATTGATTAAGTTTGTATTTGGACAAATCAAGTTTTTTATTTTCAATAGATATAAGTATATCATGAGCCCAAGGTACAAGAAGCCAGACAATAGTTGCCTGTTCTTCAGAGATGGTTTCAAGAATCCATTGAGGCTTAACTCCTTTTAATATTATACCTTTTCCCCCAACAATGAAACTTCCAAACCAGTGCATTTTAGCACCAGTATGATAAAGAGGAGGAATACAAAGAAAAATATCTTCATGGGTTTGATTATGATGACGATTTTCTACATAACACGCATGTTCAAGATTTCTATGGGTAAGGAGCACAGCTTTGGGAACACCTGTTGTACCTGATGTAAAATAAATAGCTGCATCATCTTCAATTCTTAAGTTAATATTTTTCAAGTCATCAGATTTTTCAAATTTTATAAAATCCTTATAAGTAATAGCATAGTCAGGACATTTATCTTTATTGCCTGTAAAAACCCAGATTTTTACTGTTGTTCTAATAATTGATTTTATTCTAGCAATTCTTTCAATAAATTCTTCCCCAAAAATAAAAATTTTTGCTTCAGCAACTTGTGTGCAAAGACTAATTTTTTCAGAATCAAATCTAAAATTTAAGGGCACAGCCAAACCTGATGTATTTAAAATACCAAAATATATTGGCAGCCATTCAATACAGTTAGTCATCAACTGAACAATTTTATCTCCTTTTTTAACTCCATTTTTTATCAAAGCATTAGCTAGACGATTAGATTCTTTATAAAATTCATCCCATGTTATTTCTTTTCTATTTTTTTTTTCAAAAGTTCGTTCAATAAGGGCAACTTCATTTTTATACATTCTACTGTTTCTTGCTAGTATTTCTGTAATTATCATTCAAACAATCCTTAAAATAATCCATTTACCAATTCTTTTTAAGAAAAGAAATTAACATAATCAAATGCTAAAAAACAGCTAATAAACAAAACTTAGTATTTTTATATTATACCTTTCTAAGTAAAATCCCGCTGTGCAGTATAAAGCACAGCGGGATTTTAGTTTTAATAAAAGTATTAAAATACTATTTGTCTTTATTTTAAAAAGTTAAGATCTATCACATGCAAGCTTAACTATTTTTTACTGTCATCAACTTCTTCAAAATCAGCATCAATAACATCATCATCCTGCTTTGAAGCTTTTGCCTGATCTGTATTTGAAGCCTGGGCATTTTCCTGTGGATTTTCCTGGGCTGCCTGTTGATACATTGCCTCTGCAAGTTTATGAGAAACTTGTGTTAGTTCTTCACTTTTTTGTTTGATTATTTCTACATTATCTTCATTTTTAACTGTTTTTAAAGCTTCAATTGCTTGTTCAATACTTTTTCTAGTTGCATCATCAATTTTATCACTATGTTCTTTTAATGTTTTTTCTGTTTGATCAATAAGAGATTCAGCTGTATTTTTTGTATTTACAAGCTCCTTTTTTTTCTTGTCTTCATCTGCATGGAGCTCAGCATCTTTAATCATTTTATCTATTTCACTTTCAGAAAGACCACTTGCAGCTGTAATTCGTATTGATTGTTCCTTTCCTGTTGCTTTGTCTTTAGCAGAAACATGAACAATTCCATTGGCATCTATGTCAAAGGTAACTTCAATTTGAGGCACTCCCCGTGGAGCAGGAGGAATATCTGCAAGTTCAAATTGCCCAAGAGTTTTATTACCTGTTGCCATTTCCCGTTCACCCTGAAGTACATGAATGGATACTGCGGGTTGATTGTCAGCAGCCGTTGAAAATGTTTGACTCTTTTTAGTTGGAATAGTTGTATTTTTTTCAATGAGTTTTGTCATTACACTACCAAGAGTTTCTATACCAAGAGAAAGCGGTGTTACATCAAGAAGCAGAACATCATTAACATCTCCCTGAAGAACACCTGCTTGAATAGCAGCTCCTATGGCAACAACTTCATCTGGATTGACGCCTTTGTGTGGTTTTTTACCAAAAATTTTTTCAACCCTTGCTTGAACAGCAGGCATTCTAGTCATTCCACCTACAAGAACAACTTCATTAATTTCATTTGAACTTAATCCTGCATCTTTAAGTGCTGTTTCGCATGGTATATCTAATTTATTAAGAAGATCATCAACAAGAGATTCTAATTTTGCCCTAGTAAGTTTAATATCAAGATGCTTTGGACCACTTGCATCAGCAGTTATAAAAGGAAGATTTACACCAGTTGATACAGAAGAGGACAGTTCCATTTTTGCCTTTTCAGCAGCTTCTTTTAATCGCTGAAGAGCCATCTTGTCTTTTTTAATGTCAATTCCCTGATCTTTTTTAAATTCTTCTGCAAGATAATCAATAATTCTTAAATCAAAATCTTCGCCACCAAGGTGTGTATCACCATTTGTAGATTTTACTTCAAAAACACCATCCCCAATCTCAAGCACAGAAACATCAAATGTTCCTCCCCCAAGATCAAATACTGCAATTTTTTCATCTCCTTTTTTATCTAAACCATAGGCAAGAGCAGCAGCAGTTGGTTCATTAATTATTCTTTTTACTTCAAGACCTGCAATTCTACCAGCATCTTTTGTTGCTTGGCGCTGGCTGTCATTAAAATATGCAGGAACTGTTAAAACTACCTCTTTAACTTCATGATTAAGGTATTCTTCTGCTGTTTTTTTTATGTTAGATAAAATAAATGATGAAATTTCAGCAGGGCTGTGCTGTTTCCCCCTAAGATTTATTCTTGTGTCTCCATTTGTTGCTGCCTCTATTTTATAAGGAAGTGTTTTAATATCGTTTTGAATATGAGTTGATTTAAATTTTCTTCCAATAAGCCTTTTAACTCCAAAAACTGTATTTTCAGGGTTTGTAATTGCCTGTCTTTTGGCAATTTGACCTACAAGACGATCCTTATCTTTTGTTAGAGCTACAACCGAAGGCGTTGTGCGTCCACCTTCAGGATTAGTAATAACTTTTGATTCGCCTCCTGTCTCTACAACTGCAACACATGAATTTGTTGTGCCAAGATCAATTCCTATTATTTTTCCCATAATATTATCCTCCAAAAATTTTTTATGGCATCATAAAAATTTTCCATCTACTTTATTTTAATATTTTTTCAAGAATTCTTAAAATACTGTATATTTCATTCTTAAAAGAATATTAAGTTTTGTATATCAAATTTTTTAGCCAGTCATATTTTTTATTTAGTTTCTTTTTCTTTTATTATTTTTTTAGAGACTATAACCATTGATGGTCTTAAAAGCCTGTCATGAACAAGATATCCTTTTTGAAGTTCAGTAATCACAGTATTATCAGGATATTCATCAGATTTTTCGTGAACTATAGCTTGATGAAGAGCAGGATCAAAAATTTTACCATTAGCTTTTATTAAATTTACATTAAATGTTTTAAAAAGTTTCAGTATTTCTTTGTGTGTTATTTGCACACCTTCAAGAATACTATTTTTATCTGCTTTTTTTTCAGTTGATGAATCAATTGCTCTTTCAAGATTATCCACAACTATTAAAAGTTGTTTTAAAATTGATTCATTAGCAAATTTTCTAAAATCATTTATTTCCCTTGTTGAACGCTTTTTGTAATTTTCAAATTCTGCTGAAAGCCTTAGTAGTTTATCTTCAGATATTTTAAGCTCTTGTTCAAATTTTTCAACTTTTTGATCAGATTTATTCTCATCTTTTTTACAAGATTTTTTTTCTGATTTATTACTTTCCCCACAAGATTTCTCCTGCTTATGAATATTCTCTTTAAAAGTCTCCTTAGATTTTATTCCTTTGGGTTCTTCTTTGGTATCCAATTTTCTCTCCTTACTTAAACCAATTTTAATGGTATTGAATTTACAAAACACCATGTTTTCATTTCTATTAATTTTTCAAAAAAAATAAGACGGTTTAATCCCATGTCAAGAAAATAAAAAAATATAAAGATTTTAAATATTGCTTAATTTTTCAATGCAACATATAAAAATTTTCTAATTTTAATTCTTAAAATATCTTTGGTATTTTTTTTTGTGGGATGTTGGGCTTGATGGGAATATTACTTATAAGACATTTGTTTACACAATCAAATTATCTATAATGCCCATAAATAAAGGCGTTCTATTTTGTGTCTAAATTTCAGGTTCAAGGTATTACAATACATCTTCACCATGAAATTTAAACAAAACAGAACAATTATGCAAAGCTCTTTATGCCTTTGGCACACCTTAAAAAAAGGTATGTATGAGGAAAACTCGGCCGGCTATAAGAATTATTCATGATATGGTGTATAGCCGAAATCAAACCACGACACAGATGATATCACTTATCGCTGCTTCCTTCCGGATCTGACGAGGTTCATGACCTTCTGTTGCACGAAAGACCGGCAAAAATAATTTCCAACAGCACAGCCGAGAATTATGATGCTATATAACAGGAAATTTTGTTTTTCAAGTTAAATTTTTATGATATATCAGTGATTAAATAAACATCAGGCATTAAAATAAATTTGATATTTCCCAGCAACTGGCATTGAACAAATATAGTTTTAATTTCTGGTTTGCCTCACAAGAAAACATGAAATAATATTAAGTAGTTATAAGTTTTATATAAATTTAGTAGATTTCCGATTTAAACTTTTACTATTGTATTAACTTTTTAATAATGGAGAAAAATATTATTATGAAATTTATTATAAGGTATTTAATACTTATATTTGTTTTTTTATTTATAAATACTAATTTTGTTTTTTCTAAAACTGTTTATATCTCTAATATAAGAGAAATAACCATGCGCACAGGACCTAATGCAAACCATAAAATTACTGCCATAATAAAATCAGGAAGTGCCCTTGAAATGATTGAGCGTAATGACAGTTGGGCTAAAGTTAAGACTTCTAAAGATGAGAAAGGATGGATACTTACTCGTTTTATTACAGATAAAGCTCCTGATACATCTATGGTTGATAAGTTAAAAAAAAAAAACAAAGAAATTTCTACAATGTTAAAAGATATAAGAAAAGAGAACAATAAACTTATTGACATAAAAAAAGAACTGGAAATAATCACAAAATCATATGATGGTCTAAAAAAAAAAGCTGGTGATTTTTTAACCCTTGAAAAAAAATATAAAAAAACACAAGATAAGATTTTAAGACAGGAAAAACATATAAAATTTCTTGAAAATAATTTTGATGATAAAAAAAATAATTTATTTCTATCTGGTGCAGGTGTTTTTGTTGCAGGAATTTTTCTGGGAATAATTTTTAGGAAAAAGAAAAAATCTTCTTTTTTATAATTAGAGCTGAAAGTTTTAAATATTTATATTTGTTTTTAAAATTTTGGCAAATATAAGATATTAGATAGCACTCAATGTAACCATCCACTATAAAGGTAATAAATGTGATGATTCATAAAACTGATTTTCTTGTAATAGGAAGTGGTGTTGCAGGGCTTAACTTTGCTTTAAAAGTTGCAAATTATGGTAAAGTTACCATAATTACTAAAAAAGATATTCAAAAAAGTAATACTGCCCTTGCCCAGGGTGGAGTAGCATCAGTTTTTAGCGAACTAGATTCCTTTGATCTTCATATTAAAGATACTTTGGCTGCTGGTGATGGATTATGTAATGAAAAAATTGCTAAAATAATTGTACAAAATGGACCAGAAAGAATTAAAGAATTGATTGCCATGGGCACAAGCTTTAATATGGAAACTAGCCAACATAAGAAAAAAGGAAAATTAAAACTTGCCCTTGGTCAAGAAGGAGGACACTCTAGAAAAAGGATTGTTTACTCCTATGACCTTACTGGTAAAGAAATAGAAGATGCCTTTGTTAAGCATGTTAAAAATCATAAAAATATTACAATTCTTGAAAATAATATTGCAGTTAATTTAATTAATCGTTCAACTTCAATAAGAAGCGGAAAAATTGTTACAAACCATGAAAACTATTGTTGTGGAGCATATGTTCTAGATAATAATACTGGGAAAATTAAAACATTTGCAGCTAGAATTACATTTCTTGCCACAGGCGGTGCAGGCAAAGTATATCTTTATACCAGTAACTCTGATATTGCTACTGGAGATGGTATTGCAATTGCCTATAGGGCAGGTGCTTCCGTGGCAAATCTTGAATTTGTTCAATTTCATCCCACATGTCTTTTTCATCCCAGCGCTAAAAATTTTCTTATTTCTGAGGCAGTAAGAGGAGAAGGAGCAATTTTAATAGACTCAAAAGGTAAAAGATTTATGGATAAATATTCTCCTGATAAAGAACTTGCCTGTAGAGATGTTGTAGCAAGAGCTATTGATACTGAATTAAAGATAAGTGGGAAAGATTCTGTATTCCTTGATATTTCCTCTAGAGAGACAAATTTTATAAAAAAGCGTTTTCCTAATATTTATGCTAAATGTTTTGAGCTTGGAATAGATATAACCAAAGAACCTATTCCTGTTGTTCCTGCAGCTCATTATATGTGTGGAGGTGTAGTAACTGATGTTAATAGCAGAACTGATATAAAAGGACTTTATGCAGCAGGTGAAACAGCATGTACAGGTTTTCATGGTGCCAATCGTCTTGCCAGCAACTCACTTTTGGAAGCATTGGTTTGTTCCCATCGTGCTTTTGTATCTGCTGTAAAAGAATTTGAATCTATTAAAAATTTTAGCTTTGTTGAGTTTGTAAACTGGGATGATACTGGAACATCAGACAGTGACGAAGCTATTGTTGTATCCCATAACTGGGATGAAATTCGTAGGCTTATGTGGAATTATGTTGGCATTGTAAGATCTGACAAAAGGCTTTCCAGGGCTTTAAGAAGAATTAAAAACATTCTTAAAGAGATTGATGAATATTACTGGAATTTCAAAATTACTTCAGATTTAATTGAATTACGAAATCTTGCAACTGTTGCAGAGCTAATAATAAAATCAGCTATAAAACGTAAAGAAAGCAGAGGACTTCACTATAATATTGAGTATCCTGAAAAAGATGATAAAAATTGGCTTAAACACACAATACTTAAAAAACAATACTGATAGCGTTATAAAAACTCTCCATATACTTTAAGAAGCTGTTAAATTAGCTATTAATTAGGGTTTTATTCCCCGCAAAAGTATAAAAATCAATGTTAAAATCTTATCTATAACCAGGTGAAAAATGATTTTTTCAAATCCTTGATTTCAGCATTTTTTTATAAGGTCATTATTATTGAGTTATAAATTGTGCAGAGAATAAAACAGCAGTCAAAATAAATAGAAGAACATAAAAATACAAAATTTTCATATTTGAAAAAATAATAAGTTTTGTATATAGAGCTTAGTTTAGCATTATATTAAAATTAAACATAAAGGATTAATATGACGAAAAAAAATAATTTTTTAAAAAATATTAGCTTCAAAAAAGACAAGTTAATAAAAAAAAATACAATAAATCTTTCAATAATTGATAAAGAGATTAAAATAGATGGTTCAATAATCAGTCGCGGCAAACTAATTATTAAAGGTAATATTAAAGGTGATATTAAAGGTGAAAATATTATTATTGCAAAGGAAGGAAAAGTATATTCTGATGCAAGTGTTGTAAGTATGACTGTTGGAGGCAGTTTTGATGGGAATCTTTATGCATCAAAAGAACTAATAATTCTTTCCACTGGAACTTGTTCCGGGACAGTTAAATGCAATGATCTTATTGTTGAAAATGGCGGTATTTTAAATGCTGAGGTTCAATGCAAAATATCAAAAAATGATAAAAATCAAGCAAAGAAAAAACTTACTACATTAACCCCAGAGCGTATAAAAAAAGTAGAGTTTTAAAAATTAATGGTATAATAAAAATTCCTCATCTACTTTATTATAATATTTTTTCAAGGATAAAGGCATTTTTTGATTTTTTATATTTTGTATTTTTTGTATCCTTGTTCTATTCTAAAAGCTAACAGCCTTATAATAGGCATTTAAAAATTTTATAAAAACACTGAGATACAAAGACATTGTAAGTTTATAATTCCATTGTTTTTTGATTTATTATTATTAATGCGGAGAGATGACCGAGAGGCTTAAGGTGCACGCTTGGAAAGCGTGTGTGCTGTCATGGCACCGAGGGTTCGAATCCCTCTTTCTCCGCCATTTTTTTGATTAAAGTGTCTAAATAAATGTCATATCAAGTACTAGCATTAAAATATAGACCACAGACCTTTGAAGATGTTATTGGCCAAAGTCATGTAACAATAACTTTGAGTAATGCAATTTCTTTTAATCGTGTTGCCCATGCCATTCTTTTTACAGGGCCCAGGGGTACAGGCAAAACCACTATTGCTCGTATTCTTGCAAAATCTATGAATTGTATAAAAGGCCCGATTCCAAAACCATGTAATAAATGCAAATCATGTACTAGTATTACTTTAAGCAATGCTGGTGATGTTTTTGAAATTGATGGAGCATCTAATAACAGTGTTGATCAAATAAGAGAGCTTCGTGAAAATATTACATACCTGCCTTTATTATCAAAATTTAAGATATATATAATTGATGAAGTTCATATGTTAAGCATTGCTGCTTTTAATGCTTTGCTCAAGACTCTTGAAGAACCTCCCTCCCATGTAATTTTCATATTGGCAACAACTGAAGCTCATAAAATCCCTTTAACTATTTTGTCCAGATGCCAGCGCCATGATCTTAGAAGAATTAGTGTATCAGAAATATCAGATCATCTTTTATATTTGTGTAAGCTTGAAGATTATAATATTTCCTCTGAAAGTACTAACCTTATTGCTTCAGAAGCAGATGGTTCAATTAGAGATTCTTTAAGTCTTTTTGATAGAATAATATCAAGCAGCCACACAAAAGAAATCACCTATGAAAATATTCTTCAAAATCTTGGAATAATTGATAGGAAAATAATATTTGATATGAGTTTTGCTCTTTTAAAATCTAATGGAGTAAAGATTTTTAAACTTATTGATAAAGTATATGAATTAGGCTTTGACTTAAAAAAATTTTATTCCGGTATAATCAAACATTTTAGAAATCTTGTTGTTATTAAAATCTGCGAGAAAGATACAAATTCCACAGATATATCAGACCATGATAAAAAAATAATTACATCAATGGTTTCTTCGTTATCCCAAATGCGTTTAAACCAAATTCTTAATATTCTTTTAAAGGAAGAAACAATTATTAATTTTTCTTCACATACAAAAACAGCTGTTGAAATGGCATTTTTAAAACTTATTGACACAAACCCTGCCCTTGAAATTGATGAAATGATTGATAAGCTTAGTCTTCTCACGCAAAAAATATCTGACAAATTGTTAAAAAATGATGTGCCTGAAAATATAGATAAGAATTTTATTGAAACTTTACCTCAAAAAATTGAACCTGAACTAGGAATTACACACCAGGACAAGTTACATACTGTTCCTAGCTCTTTTTCCAAAGTACAAGTTAAACATGAATCTGAAATCAAACCTGATTCTAAAGAGATAAAGCACTTTGAAAAAAAAGATATAAAAAAAAAGAATTATAAAAAAGATTGGAAGGGTTTTATAGAATATGTTGATAAAAGGTCTTCTCTTCTATCATCTATTTTATTTAAAAGTAAATTCAAAGAAATATCAGATACATATATTAGTTTTGAATTAAATACTAATTCCTTTGAAGTAAATAAAATTAAATCTAAAAAAGAGACTCTAGAAAAACTGTGCTATGATTTTTTTGAGAAAAAATTAAAACTAAATATAATTAAAAACAGCTCTGGTTTTAAAAACCCGGAAACTAATGTCAAAAATCCTATAAACTCAAAAAATGAAATTTTAAATCATCCTATTGTTATCCATGCATTAAAAACATTTAAAGGAACATTAGTGGCACCATAAAAACTTCCCATTTATTTAAAGTAAAATTTTTTGTTTTTGAATTATCAATCATAGATAGAAATAACAAAATAATTTATTTTTCACTATATAAAGATAAAACTAAAATAAAGGAGTTATAAGATGAAAAATATGAATATGGGTAATATGATGAAGCAAGCACAAAAAATGCAAAAAAAAATGCTTAAAATGCAAGAAGAACTTGCAAAAGAAACAGTGGAAGCATCTGCAGGCGGTGGTATGGTAAAAGTTATTGCCAATGGAGCTCATAAAATTGAGTCAATTATTTTTGAAAAAGAAATTGTTGATTCTGAAGATGTTGAAATGCTTCAGGATCTTGTTATTGCATCAGTAAATGATGCTCTGGAAAAATCCCATAAAATGGTATCAGAAAAAATGAATAAAATTACAGGGGGTTTAAATATACCAGGGTTATCTTAAATTTATAGTATAGGAATCTTCAATCTATTATGTATTAAATTAATGTATCCTTTTTATCTATCTTATATTTTAAACTACAAAAGGCATGAAATCCTAGAAAAAGGACTTTATATTTTTTTGTATTTTCTAGTGTTTTCCGTGCTTATAATTCAATTTTAATGATTTTTTTAAAAAATAATGATTTTAAATAATTTTTTAATTAGTTGGTAAAAAATAATAATCCTATATATAAATAATTATAGTAGAGAGATTTGCACAAAGGTTTCTAACATTTTGACGATGAATTTAGGACTCTATTTTTATGGTAAATTTATATCCTGAATCAATTCTTAAATTAATACAAAGTTTTTCACAATTTCCAGGTATTGGAAAAAAAACAGCAGAAAGATTATCCCTGTATATTTTGCATGCATCTTCTTTTGAAGTTCAAACTCTAGCATCAAATATTATTGAGCTTAAAAAAAAAGTTAAACTTTGTTCAATATGCTTTGCATTAGCTGATAATCAAACATGCCAAATTTGCAGTAACCAAACAAGGGACAAGTCTGCTATATGTGTTGTAGAAAATCTTGCTGACATGGCTGCAATAGAAAAATCAGGAGCTTTTTTAGGGGTTTATCATATTCTTGGCGGAGCTCTTTCTCCCTTGGATGGTATAGGACCTGATGAAATAAGAATTAAAGAGCTCTTTTTAAGAGCAAAAAATAAAAACATAAAGGAAATAATAATTGCAACTGGAACACATGTTGAAGGAGAAGCAACAGCTTCATATATTTCTGATAATTTAAAAAATACCCATATAAAAATATCAAAAATTGCTTCCGGCGTTCCCATGGGTGGAGACCTGAAATATGTAGATCAGGTTACAATTCAAAGAGCCATGTATGGAAGACATAAATTTTAACCATAGATATATAAGCAGTTAAAATTTATTTACGCTATGAACATGAAAGAATATTAAGTAATGATAAATTCTTTCATATAAGAATCCGTTAATAACCAATTTTTAAAAAATAGATGCATATATAAACAAAAATAGATAAAAAAAAATTACAACCCACCCCATCAAAGATTAAAATATAAAAAATGATGAAAAAAATCTTTAAACATATATTCTCTATTTATTTTATTATTTTATTATCTTTCTGTTCTTTTTCCAATGCAGAAACAGGAAAACTTAATAACCCTGAAAATAAAATTTTAAAAAAAATCGAAGACAAATATCTAGGGAAAAATTTTACTGGAAACTTTCACCAGATATCTACTCTTAAAGCAATTGATATTACTGAAAAAGCTTTTGGAAAAGTTTTTTTTGGTTCTTCTGGTAAAATGAAATGGGAATATTATATGCCTGAAAAACATCAAATAATTACAAATGGTGAAACCCTATGGATATATAGACCTGAACAAAATCAGATTATAAAGGGAACCAGCCTGGAATTTTTCCAGACAGGAGCAGGAGGTTCTTTTCTTTCTAATATATCTAGTATAAAAAAGAATTATAAAATAAGTATTAAAAAAAATAATGATTCATTTATTAATATTCTTCTTATTCCCAAACAAAAAAATCCTCAAATTTCATTAATTGAAATTAAAGTATTAAAAAAAAATGATGAGATAAAAAAAATCATAACATCCAATATTTATGGAGATACTACAGAAATTGAATTTAAAGATATTCAATTTAAAAAACTGGATGATTCCATGTTTGAATTCATTATCCCCAAAGGTACGGACATTCTTTTTATGAAGGACAATATTGGTAAAAATTAAATTAAAACAAAAAATCAAAACCCAGCCATATGTAAAAGTCAACTAATCCTATAATCAAAATATATAACCTCTACAAAAAGTCTTGTCATCTATATTTCAAATATTGACAATATCCAGGTTATAATATAAAAATTTTTCATGGTCCCATCGTCTAGCGGTTAGGACGCTGGCCTCTCACGCCGGAAACCGGGGTTCGATTCCCCGTGGGATCACCAAAGTATAATAAAGACCTTCAGCGTTTTATTGAATTTTCTTCTTTTTAAAATTATATTTTTCCAACCCTATTTCCAACCTTTTAGAAGAGTTTGACGATCTTAAATCAAATATTTAGATAAATTTTAAAAAAAAATTTGATAGTCACAAAAGAATATTATCTCTTCCTTCAAAAAAAGATCACTTCGGAGATGTATTCTCGGGTTACTCATAAACCTATCCATGAATTTCGCAGATACTTTTGAATACAAAAAAGAAATGATGGTAAACTTTGTAACAGCAATGCAAAAAGTTAGCGGAATGGATTTTGATGAGTTTATAGAAAAGGGAAAAGAGTAACTTTGATAATTCAATTTATTAGAAGCTATCTCAAAAATAAGTCTAGACTTTTGAATAGAAATATATTATATATTAGGTATGGAACTTACAAAAGAGCAATGGACTCGGCTAAAGCATTTAATTCCATGTTCAAACAAACGACAGGACGGTCGAGGGCGTCCAAGAAAAGATCCAAGAGATGTGCTCAATGGTATTCTCTGGGTGCTTCGTACCGGAGCACCCAGGAAGGATATTCCTCAGAGATATCCGCCTTACCAAACCTGTCATAGGTGGTTTCAAAAATGGATCCAACAAGGGGTTTTTGGAAAAATCCTCACAGAACTTGGTGAGGATTTATATAAGCGAGGTAAAATTGACATCAAAGAGACATTCATTGATGGGAGCTTTACACCCGCAAAAAAAGGGGCCATTTTGTGGGCCCTACAAAACATGGCTTCATACAATTATAATTCAAATAATTCACATACACCTATTCTTGTGTAAGAATAGTTAAAGTCTAAAATTATAAATTTGGGAAATATGACAGTTTTATTTGCATACCTATTTTTAGCATTATTTGTTTCCTTTCTCTGCTCTATTACAGAATCTGTGCTCCTTTCGGTTCAGCCGTCGTTTTTGATGTCCCAAGATAAAAAGGAACGCGGTTGGGCTAAATCATTTCTTGAATTAAAAACAAATATTGATCGACCACTCTCAGCTATATTGTCCTTGAATACGGTTGCCCATACTATTGGAGCGGCTGGGGTGGGGGTTCAAGCGGTAAAAGTTTTTGGGGCAGCCTCATTTGGAATTGTATCAGTTATTCTGACTGTGTTAATACTAGTTATCACCGAAATAATTCCAAAAACAATTGGTGCCAGCTATTGGCGAAATTTATCGATGATTTCTTATTTTATCATCAAGGGAATGATTTTTTTAACATACCCCCTTGTTACCATGTCTGTCATTATCACTAGGATGATATCCAAAAACAATAATGATCA
>NBLN01000007.1 GCA_002084425.1 Desulfobacteraceae bacterium 4572_130
TTTCTGTTCTCATTTCCATGCTCCAGTTTCTGTTCTCATTTCCATGCTCCAGTTTCTGTTCTCATTTCCATGCTCCAGTTTCTGTTCTCATTTCCATGCTCCAGCGTGGAAATGTATATAGACGCTCTATCATTGAATTTTAATTTCAATATAATTTCAATATAATTTTTATTAATAAAATAATGTTAATGCTTTGTGCTTTATCCATGTAACCCTAATTTTATCAGATTTTCATGGGTATATCTAATTTTGATGATAGTTAGTTTTATTCATTATTTAACATTGGAGCGTCATGGTATAATAACATTCCAACGCTGGAGCGTAGGAATGAGATTAAAGATACTAGCTTATCAAAGTGTTGATATACTAAAAGAACTAGCACATGAGTTTATCAAACAAAATATTAATTATTCGTTGAAAATCAACCGAACGAATTATAGTAAAAATTGTATTTATAAATCATGCAAATGCTGCTATCCAAAGTCCCATTATTGTATAGCGGTGGGAGCGTTTAAGCTGATAATTTTCCTGCTCTCTTTTTTGTAGCTCCCTAGCCGCATTAAACATCATACCGCTTTCATTATATGGGAAAAAAAAGCATTTATTCTTTCTATTAAGTGTATTTAAATAATTAATCCTATTGTTTTTTAAAATAGGATTTACACCTTCATTCCAAATTCCCATATAACATTTTAGACAATATCTTTTATCAACAAAATTAATATCATTCTGTTTAGCTTTGGTGCGTTCATTTTTTGGGATTGTTTAATTCTATCCCGGCTTTTACAATGTCAGATACATCTATATTATATTCTTTATGTAAAATTTTTGGAGCTCCATGTGTTACAAATTTATCTGAAATACCTATTCTTTTTATTTGATAATTAAATTTTTCATTATCAGCTAAAAGTTCCAAAACAGCACTTCCAAATCCTGCATCAAGAACATGATCTTCCACAGTAATAATTTTTTTTATTTTTTCTGCTGTTTTAAGAATTAAATTTTTATCAAGGGGTTTTACAAATCTTGTATTTATAACAGCAGCTGATATCCCTAAACTTTCTAGTCTTTCTCTGGCTTTTAATGCTTGTTGTACAATTGTTCCTATTGCAATAATAAGAATATCATGTCCATTTTTAAGAAGTTCTGCTTTTCCAATTTTTATAACTTTAATATTTTCATCAATTTTAACACCTTTGCCTTTTCCCCTGGGATAACGAAAAGCAATGGGTTTATCATAGCAAATTGCTGTTTTAATCATTCTTGCAAGTTCGTTTTCATCCTTTGGAGCCATAATAGTCATGTTGGGAATATTTCTTAAATATGCATAATCAAAAAGACCATGATGAGTTGGTCCATCTTCTCCAACAATGCCTCCTCTATCAAGAGCAAATACAACTGGAAGAGATTCCAAACATACATCATGAAGTATTTGATCATAGGCTCTTTGTAAAAAAGTTGAATATATGGCAACAACAGGTTTTAAATTTTGGGATGCAAGGCCTGCTGCAAATGTAACTGCATGTTGCTCTGCAATACCAACATCAAAAAATCTTTTAGGATAAAGTTTTTCAAATTCAATAAGTCCTGTACCTTCAGGCATTGCAGCAGTAATTGCAATAATTTTTTTGTCAGATTTCGCAAGTTTTACCATAATTTCACCAAATACATCAGTATATGATGGAATTGATGATTTGTGTTTTAGATTTCCTCCTGTATTAATATCAAAGGAATTAATTCCATGAAAATAAACAGGGTTATTTTCAGCAGGTTTATATCCCTTTCCTTTTTTTGTTGTAACATGAAGTAACACAGGTTTTTCATGGGTTTTAATATTTTTAAGAATATCAATTAAATGATTTAAATTATGCCCATCTATTGGTCCATAATAATCAAAATTAAATGCTTCAAAAAGCATTCCTGGAGTTACAAAAGTCTTAAATGAATATTCAGAGCGTTTTGCAAGTTTGTAAATATCATCTCCTATTCTAGGAACAGATTTTAAAAAAGAGCCAAATTCTTTTTTTAAATTTTGAAGATGTTTTGCAGAAAAGGTTCTGCTTAAAAATGAAGATAAAGCACCAACATTTGGAGAAATAGACATGTCATTATCATTTAAAATTACAATTAAATCTTTTTTGGAAGCTCCTGCTTGATTAAGTCCTTCATAGGCAAGCCCTGCTGTCATGGAGCCATCCCCTATAACAGAAATTACCTTGGAATTTTCATTATTAAGATGCTTGGCAGATGCTATGCCAAGTCCTGCTGAAATTGATGTGCTGCTATGTCCAACAGTAAAACTGTCACAGGGATTTTCATTTATTTTTATAAATCCAGAAATCCCATTAAATGTGCGAAGAGAGTCAAAGGTTTTATTTCTTCCGGTAAGAAGTTTATGTGCATATGCCTGATGTCCCACATCCCATATTAAGTTATCCTTTGGAAGAGAAAACACATAATGAATAGCAAGTGTAAGTTCTACAACACCAAGACTTGAAGCAAGATGTCCTCCTTTTTGTGACACAACTGATATTATTCTTTGTCTTATTTCTTTTGCAAGAATAGGAAGTTGTTTTTTTGAAAGTTTTTTTAAATCATTATTTGTTTTTATATTTTTAAGCAGACTCAAATTTTTAAGTTCCTTACAAATTATAATTAGTGTTTAAACACCATTAAGAATTTCTAGTAAGTATATATTTTGCAATTGCTTGTAAAGGCAGAGTATTTCCATGAAAATTTTTAAGGGAACAAATTGCATCATTAATAAGTTCTTTAGCATATTTTTTTGATTGTTCAAGACCCATTAAACCTGGAAAAGTTATTTTATTATTCAATGCATCAGAGCCTGTAGCTTTTCCCATAATAGCAGAGTTACCTTCAACATTTAAAATGTCATCTGTTATTTGAAATGCAAGCCCAATTTTATCACCATAAATCATTAAATTTTTAATCATTTCCTGTTTTGCATTAACTGAAAGAGCTCCAGCATGCACACTTGCCACTAGCATTTTTCCAGTTTTAAGTTTATGCATTTTTTTTAAATAATCTAATTTAGAAGATTTAAGATTTAAATCTATATCCATTATTTGGCCCTGAATCATACCATTAACTCCGGCTGCATCTGAAATTAATCTTATAATATCTAAAAGAATGTCTTTTTCAGGATATTTTTTAAAAAAGGGGCTGGGATTTGCAAGAACTTGAAAAGCATGAGTAAGAAGTCCATCGCCTGCAAGAATTGCAATAGCTTCTGAAAATGCTTTATGGCATGTTGGAATACCTCTTCGTAAGTCATCATTATCCATGGAAGGAAGATCATCATGGATCAAAGAATAGGTATGAATCATTTCAATGGCACATGCGCAAGGCAGGGCATAAATATAATTCTTTGATACTGCTTCAGCAGAGGCAAGGGCAAGAGTAGGTCGAAGTCTTTTACCTCCTGCCATAACAGAATATTGCATTGCCCTGGTAAGTTTTTGTTTTAAACCACATTGAATAAGAATTTTTTCCAGATAATTATTTATAAGATTTTTTTTTTGTTTTAAATAATTGGGAAGGATAAAGGCTTTATTATTCATTATTAAAAACTTTTTCTTTAAAATTTCCTTTATTATCTTTTATTAAAAGGGAAACTTTTTTTTCCGCTTCATCAAGTTTTTCATTACACAAACTTGCATATTTAATTCCCTTTTCAAATTTTTTTAATGCATTTTCAAGGGATAATTCTCCTGATTCAAGTTCTTTTACGATTTCTTCCAATTGGGATATTAGTTCTTTAAAGTTTTTTTTACTCATTTTTCTCTACCTGACACAAAAGTTTTCCTTTTTTAAGAATTACCTCCAGTCTGGCTCCTTTTTTAATCATTTTTGAATCTTTAACAATATTCATTTGAGGATATTTTCTGGTAATACTATAACCTCTATTAAGTACATTAATCGGGCTTAATGTATTAAGTTTTGCTTTTTGTTGATTATTTTCAGCTTTGCATTGTTTAATAATTAAATTCATTATAAGCTTTGTTTTATTGGTAAGATTTTGAATGTCTTTTTTTAATTTTAAAATTTTTTTTTCAGGATTATTGGCATATAATGAATTCTTAATCCAGTTAAGTTCATATTTATGAAAATTTAATTTTTTTTTTAGTTGATTTGTCATTCTATACTCAAGGTCTTCAAGTGTTAAACGCATATCATCAATAATTGTTTCAGGATTTTTAAGTCTTATTTTTAAATCTAAAACCCGCTGGAATAGAAACAAAATATTTTTTTTAAAATTATTAATAAGATTTGTCCTAAGCAAATCTATATTTTTTTTTAAATCTTTTTTTTCAGGAACTGCAAGTTCTGCAGCAGCAGAAGGTGTTGGAGCACGAAGATCAGCTGTAAAATCACAAATTGTATAATCAGTTTCATGTCCAATACCAGAAATCACAGGTATTTTAGAGGCATACACAGCCATTGCAACTTTTTCTGAATTAAAAGCACTAAGATCTTCCAGGGAACCCCCGCCCCTTGCAAGTATTATAACATCAGATTTAGAAAACATATTAACATTTTCAAAGGCTTTAACAATTTCATATTCAGCATCTTTGCCCTGTACTTTTACAGGAACAATTTCAAGAAAAATATTTTCAAATCTTCTTTGGGAAATATTAATAATATCTTTTACAACTGCTCCTGTAGGAGATGTAATAATACTGATTTTTGATGGAAGACTTGGAATAGGTTTTTTATTTTTTTCGTCAAAAAATCCTTTGTTAAAAAGATTTTTTTTAAGTTGTTCAAATGCTGTTTGAGAAGATCCTGCACCTTTTAGTTCAACATATTCAAATATAAGTTGATATGAACCCCTTGGTTCATAAATAGATAATCTTGCCATGCCTGTAATTTGCATTCCATTTTCAAAATTAAATTTCAATCTTTTATTTTGAGTACGAAACATAACACAGGAAATAATACAATGACTGTCTTTAAGAGAAAAATAAACATGTCCAGATCTAGGTATTATAAGATTTGAAATTTCACCAGTTATCCAAATAAATGAATACATTTCTTCAAAAAGAGTTTTAAGCTCTTTTGTAAAATCAGAAACAGTATATATAATATTTTGTTTTTTTTTTTTATTCATTAGGTTGATTTAGGAAAAATTTAAATTCCCTTTTATAATTGTATAATTGTAGTAAAAGTAAATTTAATACTTTTTTACTATGAAATTTGAACAAAATAGAACATTATTAAAAGGTCTTATTTTTTTATTTAAAGCATAAGCAGATTGAGGAATACCTTGGAGGATACTTTAAAGTCAAGACTGATTTTGTTTTGATTTATGGTGAGTTTTTTATCAAAATATTCTTTGTTTTGATTTTTAGTATTTTTCTATTTAATCCTTATCTTGATTTAAGGATAGATTTATTTTGGGAAAAATAATTTGACAAGTTACTAGTAATCTAGGAAAAAGAACATATTTGGATACAATATATAGATACGGTTTGATTTTGAGATGCTATATCATGTGTCTGTATTTGTATGGTTTTATATTGCCTATATAATTTGTCATAGTCCATGCAGGTCAATTCTTTTTCTTGACAAGAAAATTAGTTCTTAATATATATTTTTTGTTTTTTATAAGGAGACCTTTTGTAAAGGTTACATATTTTGATGATAGAATTAGTTGACTTTTATACCTTTGCATAATGCTTTTTTTTTATTTAAATGTGCAAAGGTCTCAAGGAACAAGAACAACATCATCAATAAAATAATTTTAATTAATGGGGTTTTCATGAGTGAAATAGAAGAGAAAATTGAAAACAGTTCAGTAAATGATGACAAAGTAGGATTAGCCCAAGAAAATATAAAAGGAGATTCTGGACTTGGTCTTGGAGTTATTTTTTTTATACTGGCTTTTGTTGTTTTTTTTCTTTCAGGCTGGTTGCTTTTCCCCAAATTGCTTTATTCTAAAAAACAACAACCTTTTAATTTTAATCATAGACTTCATGTCCAAGAGATGGGTGATTGTGAATCATGTCATTCCTTTCGTGAAGATGGGAGTTTTACAGGTATTCCCCAAATTGGCATGTGTGTTGAGTGCCATGAAGAGCAGTTGGGTGATACAAAAGATGAAGAGATTTTTGTTACTCAATATGTTGAAAATGAAAAAGAAGTTCCATGGCTTATTTATTCAAGACAGCCAGATTGTGTTTTCTTTTCTCATGCTGCCCATGTTATTGGCGCAAATATGGACTGTAAAACATGCCATGGAGATATTGGCGAATCAACAATTTCTAAACCCTATGAAGTAAATAGAATTACAGGTTATAGTCGTGATATTTGGGGCAAAAATATTTGGGGGATTAAAAAACATTCCTGGGATAGTATGAAGATGGATGATTGTGCAGAATGTCATTTAAAAGAAACACAAAGTAAAGGTGCGTGTTTTCAGTGCCATAAATAGACTTTCTTTTTATTTTTTGAATATTTTAAAATGGTATCAAACTAAACTCCATATACAAGGTTTAATATTTTTTTAAGAATCAACATATATATTGTATTTAGTATTTTGGAGTCTTGAAAAAACGCTAGGGTGCAAAGTAGATGGAGAGTTTTTTTAGACATCATTAAACTTAAATTGAGGTATATAATCTATGAAAGTAGACAGAAGAAGCTTCTTAGGACTGGGACTTGGTGCAGCAGCAGGAATGGCTGTAAGCCCGTCAACCTGGAAACTAATGGATGATTCTTCCATTTGGACTCAGAACTGGCCTTGGACTCCTGTGCCAAAAGATGGTGAGGTGACATTTGATAATACAGTTTGCAGCCTATGTTCTGGAAATTGTGGAATCAGTATAAGAAAAATAAATGGCAGACCTGTTAAGATTGAAGGAAGACATGGATATCCTGGAAATGATGGTGGTATCTGTCTTCATGGTATATCAGGGCTTCAGTATGTTTATGATTCTTCAAGAGTTAAATCTCCTTTAATAAAAAAAGGCGATACATGGGAAAAAATTTCATGGGAAAACGCAGTTAAACTTGTTGCCCAGGAAATTACTAAAATTAGAAATAACAGCAAAGCAGATAAAATCGCCTGTATAACTGATAAAAAACAAGGAACTATTTCAGGACTTTTTGAAAGATTATTAAAAACTATTGGTTCTAATAATTTTTTTGCTATGGAATCAATGGAACATACTTGGATGACAACCCTGGAAAAAATACATGGAATTAATGCATTACCAGATTTTGACCTTGAAAATTCAGATTTTATTTTAAGTTTTGGATGTGGTTTTATTGAAGGCTGGGGCTCTCCAGTTAATAATTTTAAAATAAATTCATCACGAAAAGAAAAAGGAACACAACTTGTTCAAATTGAACCACGTCTTTCAAATACAGCAGCAAATGCTGATATGTGGATCCCAATAAAACCCGGCACAGAAGCTGATCTTGCCTTTGGTATTGCCAATATTATTATTACTGACAATCTTTATAATAAGACTTATATTTCAAAATTTAGTAAAAATTTTAATAATTTTGCTGAAATGGTAAAAGAAAAATACTCAATTGAAAAGGTTGTTGCAATAACAGGTATTAAGGAATTAACAATTAGAAAAATAGCAGGTGATTTTGCAAAGGCTTCCTCTCCCATTGCAATTGCAGGAAAGGGCAGGGGAGAAACAGCTGGAAGTTTTAGAGAGATTACAGCAGTTCATGTACTTAATTGTCTTCTAGGAAATATTAATAAAAATGGTGGAATCTGGACATCAACTCCCATAGTCTATGATAAATGGCAGTCTGTTGAAATGGATGACATAGCATTAAAAGGAGTTGAAAAAAGTTTAAATAATCAATCTGTTTCTTCTCTTTTTACAAATATCAATTTATCTTCTAATCCTTTTATAGAAGCACTTTTTATATATAATGCAAATCCTTGTTTTTCCATGAGAAATACCAAGGCAATACAAAAGGCTATGGAGAAAATTCCCTTTGTTGTAAGTTTTTCCTCATATATGGATGAAACAACAAAATATGCTGATATTATCCTTCCAAGTCATATTTTTCTTGAAAGATATGAAGATATTACAGGTTCATCAGGAATGGCAAAATCTATAATTGGACTTTCAAAACCCCTAGTAAAACCAGTTTTTGATACAAAAAATCCAGGGGATTCTATTTTAATGCTGGCAAATGCACTTAAAGGCTCTATTGCTGTAAGTTTTCCCTGGGAAAACTACAAAGAATGCCTTAAAAACATTTTCTTTTTCTGATTTTTCAGTTGTTTCTAAAGATATGGAAAAAATAGAGGCTCAAGGTGATGGCGATTTAATTCTTGTGCCAGTTAATAAAGTAAGACTTATAAATAGTTCCTTTCAATCTTCTCCTTATGCAGTTAAAATAGTATCTGACAAAGTTTTTAAAAATAATGATACCTTTGTAGAAATTAATCCTTTAACAGCTCATAAAATAGGATTGTCCCAAGGAGATTATGCAATGCTTAAGACTTTAAATGGTTCATTTAAAGTTAAGGTAAATTTGTTTGAGGGAATAATGCCAGGAGTTATAGGTATGGCACAGGGACTTGGGCATGTTGGAGAGAATAAATATAATAATAAGTATATTCATGGTAAAGGTATGAATATTAATGAACTCATGAGTCCAGTACCGGATACAATTTCAGGAATGGATGCTGCATGGGGAATTAGAGCAAATATTGTCAAAGTTTGATGGCATGGTAAAAATAAAAAATATTAGGTCTTGTATATGAAGTTTGGAATCTAGCCATCTTTTTCTTTAAAATTAACTTTTTATAGGATCATCAAAGTTTTAATAGCTTTAATTTGCAGAAGAGGTTCTGATGATAAAAAAACATAATAAAGCAAAAGCACATAAATTTGGAATGGTTATTGATCTGGATAAGTGTACCGGATGTGGTTCCTGCATGGTTGCCTGCATGTCAGAAAATAATGTTCCATTTAAAGAAAATGAAACAAATAAAAAAGACAGTATTACTTGGATGCATGTTTATAGGCTGACAAATGGAAAATCTTTTCCTGATACTGAAATATGCTATATTCCAAGACCTTGTATGCATTGTGGTGGCAAAGGAGATCATGGACATTCACCATGTGTATCTGTTTGCCCTGCAACAGCAACAGATTATGATTATACTACAGGTATAGTAAGCCAGATATATACTAGATGTTTTGGTTGCAGATATTGCATGGCTGCATGTCCCTATCATGCAAGATATTTTAATTGGTGGGATCCAATATGGCCGAGTGGTATGGAAAAAACTTTAAGCCCTGATGTTTCTCCAAGAATGCGTGGTGTAGTTGAAAAGTGCAGTTTTTGTTTTCATAGATATCAAGCAGCAAAAGATACTGCCTATTTTGAAGAAAGAGAAGATATAACTGAAGATGAGTATCAGACAGCATGTGCTCAGGCATGTCCTGCAAATGCTATAGTGTTTGGTGATTTAAATAATTCAGAACATGAAGTTTATAAGCTTGTAAAACCTGATCCATATCATGGTGGACGACCAAAAGAACCTAAGGCTTTTCGTCTTCTTGAAAGGCTTGGAACTAATCCCAAAGTTTATTATATTTCTGAGCGTGAATGGGTAAGAAAAGCTGGAGATAATTATGTTAAGGGTAAAGAGAAAGATCATAAAAAACATAATACAGAATAGCTGGCATGGTCAGACCAAAATTATTAATACACATGATCATAACAAATAATGAAACATTTATAAAAATTAAAAAAAGAATATAGTGTTTCATATAAAAAATATAAGGTAATAAATAACAATATCCAGACTATAAGTTAGGAGTGAATTAATATGGATTCTGCATTAATACCAAAAGAAGCAAAACGTTGCTCATTTCCAGTGTTTGCTGTGGGAATTGCAGTTGCAGGTGTTATAGTTCTTTGGGGCGTTTATGCCATGGGCTTATGCTGGTTAAAGGGACTTAACCAAACTAACATGAATGATTATTATGGATTTGCTTTGTGGATTTGGGCTGATCTTGCAGTAATTGCTATTGGCGGCGGTGCTTTTTTTACTGGTCTTTTAAAATATGTTTTTGGAATTGATGAATTAAAAAATATAATAAATTTGGCGGTTGTTATAGGATTTGTTTGCTATAGTTCTGCTCTTTTAATTCTTGCTATTGATATTGGTCAGCCTTTAAGGGGATGGTTTATATTTTGGCATGCTAATGTTCATTCAATGTTAACAGAGGTTGCTTTTTGTCTTTCACTTTATTTTAGTGTTCTTATAATTGAGTTTATACCTTTAATTCTTGAAAATCGTAAATTAGATAAAATTCCTTTTTTTCATCATTTAAGTCATAATATGCATGGTGTAATGGCTGTTTTCGCTGCAACCGGGGCATTTCTCTCATGCTTCCATCAAGGTTCTCTTGGTGGAGTTGCTGGAGTTCTTTATGGTCGTCCCTTTGCATTTAGAGAAGGACTTCTTGTGTGGCCCTGGACATTTTTTCTTTTTACATGGTCTGCTGCTGCTTATGGACCTTGTTTTACTTTAACTGTTCTTAAAATAGTTGAAAAGATTACAAAAAAGAAACTAGTTAAGGATAATGTTGTATATACTCTTGCAAAAATATCAGGTTGGATGATAACAACTTATCTTATTGCTAAAATCATTGATACAGTTTACTGGGCTTTAGTTACTGCACCATCTCTGGGCTTTAATTTTATGTCTTTTTATTCTAATAATAAATTTTATGGACTTTGGATACTTTTTGCGGAAATAGTTCTAGGGGGCATTATACCAGCTGCTATTCTTATTAAAAAAGATTGGAGAGAAAATTCAAAACTTCTTATTCTTGCTATTGTTCTTGGCACATTAGGGGTGTGTATTAATAGATGGGTAATGGTACTTCAAGTTATGGCACCTCCTGTTATGACATTTGATACTTGGGCACTTTATTATCCAAGTTGGCAGGAAGTTGCAACAACTGTTCTTCCTGTTGCTTATGGAGTTATTTTAATTTCTTTGGCATATCGGTATTTGCCTGTATTTCCTCAGGAAAAGGAATTAAATGCAGAATAATTTTGATTGCATTATAAATTTAGTATTTACTTTATTTATTAGTATTTTTTCATGAACAAGATTATTAATTTTTAAATAAAGGTGGAATAATTATGTTTCCATTTTGTTTTGAATGGGTTTGGGATGCTGGACATTTACTTTTTTTTGGTGGGATGTGGTACACAATAATAATACTTGGGCTTGGCATGACCTACTGTATTTTTAAATCAATTACTCAACTTTGGTAGGATTTGTTTTTTTGTTTTATATGAAAGAATTTATAAATGCTTAATATTCTTTCATTTTTTGTTGTAAGATAAACCAAGATCCAAAAATTAAATCTGCCTTATGGCAGTGTATTATTTAAAATTTTGTTAAGCTTTATATAAAAAACCTAGTATTTTTTAGATTTTAATAAAAAAATACTAGGTTTTATTTTATTGGGCTTTATTTTTTTGGGTTTGGCGTTTTTGTTATTAATTAGTATTTATCCAATATTGTGTCCAAAGACACCTTTCATTGTAAGGATTTTCTGCAAGTTCAATTAAAAAGACAGGAGCATTTTCTTTTTTAGCTAGAAAATATAATACTTTTTCATTTTCTAAAATTTTTTTTATTCCAATTGTTACAAAAAGAGTTTGAGATTTTTGTGATATAATTTCAAAACATTTAGCAGCACCTGTAATAATTTTTATATTACCTTCGTTTCTTATGTCATGCATGTTTATTATATCTATTTTATGGATTTTTCCTTTAAAGTAATAATTTTCAGCATTTGTACGCGTAAGCTCACATTCAATAAAATTCTTAAAACTCATTTTAGTTTTTTGATATTCCAATTCATTACAAAACAAAGTATTAACAGGCATGATAAATAAAATTATTGTAATAATAAATATTTTTTTCCTATTCATGATTTAATACCCTTTTTTTTAATAAAAATAGTTTATTCTAATTTTTTTATTTGTTTAATATTTTTTTTCATTAAAGTTGATTTTTTTATGATTGCGTTAATAAAGTTATGATTGTTTTTGGTAATTCTCTCATAATAACAGATTTTATTACTATATTATCTAAATTAGCAAAAGTATGTAATATATTATCTTTGATTTTATTATTATATCCTGTTCCAATTATTATGGGTATATTAATATTTGCTGCAATAAGATTTTTAACTAATCCTAATGCACTCATTTCTGGAACTATATTATCTGTTATTATCATGGAAAATTTTTCAGGTTCTGTTTTTAATATTTTTAATGCTTCAGAGGCTTTTCCTGATAATGTTACACTATAACCCAAATTTTTTACTACCATTGCAATAAGTTCTCTTTTTTCTGGATTATGCTCCACAATAAGAATATATTTTTTGTTATTAGATGCTGGCATTGTGCCATAATTTGATTTATTATTTTTATTCCATTTTTCTTTATTAGCAGCATGCACTGAATTTACATTAATTTTATAGGCTTTTGAATCTTTAAAATAATCATCATCTTTATCAGGTACATTAACAACAATTTTTTTATTGTTTGCAATATGTTCTCTTAACCAAGTCCTGTATTCATTGTCATTACCTGTAAGAATTAAAAGTTTTGGCCCAGTTATGGAATTTACTTGAAGACAATGATATATTTTCATTTGTTTGCCAAAATTTGCACTTCTTTCTTTGTAAACTTCACTAACAAAGTCAAACAGATAGTCTTGTGTATTTCCTTTACCAGGAATTAAAATCAAACAAATAAGAGTGAAAATTGTAATAAAATTCATTATCATTTTTATTTTACCTAGGTTGTGTCAACTTATAATTAAAATAAATACTATAATATAGTGAGACCTTTGCACAATTAAATTTTTATCAAAAAACAGCTTAGAGTTAATTTTAATATTTTTTTGTACTTAAAACAAAACAATATACTAATATATTTGTATTTTTTTTAATATCGACAAATATTTTTAATAACTTAAAGATTTATAGAGTAACTAGCATAAAGCAGATTGGGTCTTTGATTTTCATAGTCATAAAATATAAGGATATTTTTAAAGATTTTTTTTGCCAGATACCTGATTATTATATAATCAGGTTAATAAATTAATGGAGTAAATTAATGGGACAAACACTAGTAGAAAAAATAATAAGTTCTCATGCTGAGCATGATGTAAAAGCAGGTGAAATTACAATTGCAAAGGTTGATGTATGTATTACTCAAGATGGAACAGGTCCCCTTGCTGTAAGGCAATTGCAAAAAATAGGGCTTGAAAAAGCATATAATCCTAAAAAAACTATATTATATCTTGATCATGCAGCTCCCAGTCCAAGAAAAGAATTATCTAATGATCATATGTTATTAAGAAATTTTGCAAATAAAGTTGGTGCGCATTTAAGTGATATAGGTGAAGGAGTCTGCCATCAAATTACAGTGGAAAAATATTTAAATCCAGGAGAAATTCATATTGGTGCTGATTCTCATACATGTACTGGTGGAGCTCTTGGCGCCTTTGCTACAGGAATGGGTTCAACTGATGTTGCTATTGGAATTGCTCTTGGTAAAACATGGTTAAGGGTTCCTGAAACATTTAAAATAAATATAACAGGCAGTTTTCTAAAGGGTGTATATGCAAAAGATCTTATTCTTTATTTAATTGGATTAATTGGAGCTGATGGAGCAACCTATAAATCTCTTGAATTTTGTGGTCCTACAGTGAATTCTATGGAAATGACAGATAGAATGACTCTTTCTAATATGGCAGTTGAAGCTGGAGCAAAATGCGGTATATTCCCCTCAGACAAAATCACAAAAAAATATTTAGAATCTGTAAAACGAGGTGATAAATGGATGCCTCTTCAACCTGATAATGATGCTTTATATGAAAGAGTTATAAATATTGATGCATCAAAACTTGAACCAATGATTTCTCATCCTCATACAGTTGATAATACAAAAACAGTATCTCAAAGCATAGGGATTAAAATTGACCAGGTATTTATTGGTACCTGCACAAATGGACGACTTAAAGATTTACGCATTGCAGCAGAAATACTGAAAAATAAAAAAGTTCATGCTAAAACAAGGCTTCTTATAACTCCTGCATCAAGACAGATTTTTCTTGATGCTGTAAAACAAGGTATTATTGAAACACTGCTTAAAGCAGGAGGCACAATAAATTCTCCGGGCTGTGGTGCTTGTGTTGGTGTTCATCAGGGAATTCTTGGTGATGGAGAAAATTGTCTTGCTACACAAAATAGAAATTTTAAGGGACGCCTTGGAAATGTAAATGGAAATATTTATTTAAGCTCTCCAGCAACTGCTGCAATTACTGCCATTAAAGGTAAAATATCAGATCCAAGAAAATTATAAATTATATGATTATAAAAATCTTTAATAGTGTTTAGTTTTCTTATTTTCATGGCTTTAGCATAGACATGCAGATACACACGCTCCAGTATCAAATTTTACTATGAATTTTTTTTTAAAATTATTTGTTGTTACAACACACTATTAATTTTTATGATGGTATTAAAATTTAATAAAATAAAAATATTAGAATTTTAAAATATATATGAAAGGAAATTTTATAATGATTTTAAAAGGTAAAGCATGGGTTTTTGGAGATAATATTAGTACAGATCATATTGCACCTGGCAGATTATTTCATTTAAGATCTAATCTTCCTGAATTAACAAAACATGTGCTGGAAGATGCAGATCCTGATTTTGCATCAAATATGAGTGTAAATGATTTTGTTGTTGGTGGAAATAATTTTGGTCTTGGATCAAGCAGAGAGCATGCCCCAACTATTATTAAACTTGCAGGAGTTTCTGCTGTTTTAGCTAAAACTTTTGCAAGAATATTTTTTAGGAATGCAATTAATGTAGGTCTTCCTGTTCTTATATGTGATACAGATAAAATTTCTCAACATCATGAACTTCAAACAGATCTTTCAACAGGAATAATTAAAAATTTATCAACAGATCAGGATATAACTTTTACACCCCTTCCAGATATTATGATTCAAATTCTCAATGACAAAGGTCTTGCCTCACATATACAAAAATATGGTGATTTTAATTTAGGTATTTAAAAAAAATATTATAAAAGTTTTCCAGAATATTTGAAATATTACATAAAAAAGGAATAAAAATGGGAATATTTAAATATGAAAAAATAACTTGTCCAGCAATTGGAACAAAAATAACACTAGAAAATGAAAAAATTAATGTGCCCAATAATCCTATTATTCCATTTATAACCGGAGATGGAATTGGAATTGACATAACTCCTGCAATGAAAGATGTAATTAATGCCTGTGTTGCCAAGGCATATAATGGTGAGAAAAAAATACAATGGTTTGAAATTTTTGCAGGAGAAAAAGCAGCAGAAAAATATAATGGAGATTTTTTACCAAAAGATACTCTTAATGCCATTCAAGAATTTGTTGTTTCAATAAAAGGTCCCCTTGCAACTCCTATTGGCGGGGGTATGAGAAGTCTTAATGTTGCAATAAGGCAGATAATGAATCTTTATGCCTGCATACGACCTGTAAGATATTTTGATTTTGTAAATTCACCTTTAAAAAATCCTGAAGCTGTTAATATGGTGATTTTCCGGGAAAATACAGAAGATGTTTATGCAGGACATGAATGGGCTGGAAATTCCACCCAAGCAAAAAAAATAATTGAATTTTTGGCAAAGGAATTTAATACAAAAATAAGACCAGATTCAGGAATTGGTATTAAACCTATTTCTGAAAAAGCAAGTAAAAATCTTATAAGAAAAGCAATACAATTTGCTATTGAGCAAAACAGACAAAGCATAACTCTTGTGCATAAAGGCAATATTATGAAATTTACAGAAGGTGCTTTTAAAACATGGGGATATGAACTTGCTGAAAATGAATTTAGCAAATATTTAATTACAGAAGATGATGTTTGGGAAAAATATAATGGTGAGCAACCAAAGGACAAAATTGTAATTAAGGATCGCATTGCAGATAATATGTTACAGCAGATTTTAACTAAACCAGAAGAATATGATGTTATTGCAACCATGAATTTAAATGGTGATTATTTAAGTGATGCCTTGGCAGCTCAGGTTGGTGGGCTTGGAATGGCACCTGGTGCAAATATTGGTGATTTTACAGCTGTGTTTGAGGCAACCCATGGAACAGCTCCAAAATATGCAGGAAAAGACATGGTAAATCCGGGCTCATTAATTTTATCAGGTGTAATGATGCTGGAATATATGAATTGGGAAAAAGCTTCTAAACTTGTTATAAATGCTTTAGAAAAAACAATTGTCCAAGGTACTGTAACTTATGACCTTGCACGAAACAGAGATAATGCTATAAAGCTTAGTACTTCTGATTATGCCAAGGCAATAATTAAAAATATGGAAGTAATTTGAAATATCAAGAATATTTACTGTGAATACTGGATAATGATTTTTAATATGGGAGTTTAGCATGAATCATAAGGATGGTGATATAGATATATTATACAAATACCGAGATTTAGATGAGAAAGATGAGGAAAAAATGCAATATGTTGAACGAATTTTTTCACATAATGAACTATATTTTTCAAATATACTAGACTTTAATGATCCTTTTGATTGTAAACCTCATTTTTCATCAGAATCAACTGATAAAGAATTTAAGGATTATCTATTTTCAAAATATCATTATTTAAAATCGAATATTACTCGTCAACAAAAGCGTGCAGAAATTAGAACATTAATGAAAGATAAACAGCTAAAGGAAAATATGGCACGCAAGTTGGAAGATGACTATCAAATAAGAATCAGCAAAAAAATTGGAGTTTTATGTTTATCAGCAATATCAGATAATATTTTAATGTGGTCTCATTATGCTGGATCACATTCTGGAATATGTATAGAATTTGAGGCAACATCCTATACCGAGTTTTTTGGTTTAGCTGATAAAGTTGATTATGAAAAAGATTATCCTGTAGTTAATATCATTAAAGATGCTGGATATAATATGGCTAAGAAAGTTTTATTGACAAAATCAAAAGATTGGAAATATGAGAAAGAATGGAGGATTATTAATAAAGATGCTCCTCCTGGCAGCTATAAATTTCCATCAGGTTTTTTAAAGGGAGTTATTTTGGGTGCTAAAATAGGGAAAAACAAGGAAAAAGTTTTGTCTTGGGTAAAAAAATCTAAACATCCTATTAAAGTTTACCAAGCTAAATTAAAAAAGTATGAATACGGTCTTGATATTAAACTATATAATGAATTTAATCATCAAGCTAAAAATTAATTTGAAATAACACGACATCCGTGCTATTGTGTGTTTATGATACATTCATTTAAAAATAAAGCTACAAAGGATATTTTTAATGGTAAGTCAACCAAAGGAGCAAGGAAAATTTGTCCGGAAAATCTTTGGAAAATTGCATATAGAAAACTTGATCAATTGGATTCTGTTATAATGCTTGATGAACTTCAAGTTCCTACTGGAAATAGATTAGAAATGCTGGCAGCAGATAGAAAAGGGCAATACAGCATTAGAATAAATAATCAATATCGTATTTGTTTTATATGGACAAAAAATGGTTCAATTGATGTTGAAATAACAGATTATCATTAATATTTAAAATTATAAGGGGTTGTATAAAATGATACAGATACCCAGCCATAGAATACCGACCCATCCTGGTGAAATGCTGTTACAGGAATTTTTAAAACCAATGGGCATAACCCAGAAAGCCTTGGCTAATGCTATTAATGTTCCCTATCAAAGGATAAATGAAATAGTTAATGAAAAGCGTGGTATTACTCCAAGCACGGCATTAAGACTTGCAAAGTTTTTTAAAGTTTCTCCAGATTTTTGGATGAATATTCAGTTAAGAAGGGACCTTTATTTTGCAAAAAAATCTGAATCAAATGTATTAAGCAATATTAATTCACTAACTATAGATCATCTTGTCAAAACTTCTAGCTGTTAATCACAAAGGAAAAATTAATGTCAAAAAAGAAAGACAAGGATTTAAAAACAAAAAATATGCATAAAAAAAATAAAAAAGGTGCGTTACGGGAAAATATTGAAGCTATTTTAATTGCTATAGTACTTGCTCTTTTTATTAGAGCTTTTTTTGTTCAAGCCTTTAAAATTCCATCTGGTTCCATGAAAGACACTCTTCTTATTGGGGATCATATTCTTGTAAATAAATTTATATATGGGGTAAGAATCCCTTTTACTAATGGTGCAACTCTTTTTAAAGTTTCTAAGCCTGAAAGAAAAGATATTATTGTTTTTAAATATCCTGAAGATCCTGATAAAGATTTTATTAAAAGAGTTGTGGCAGTTGAGGGTGATATTATTGAATTAAAAAATAAAAAAATATATTTAAATGGTAAACTTCAACATAATGAAAACTATACAATTCATACAGATCCCTTTGTAATGCCTGAAAAGTTTAGTAATAGAGATAATTTTGGACCTGTTACAGTACCTAAAAATTCTTTTTTTGTTATGGGAGATAATCGAGATAACAGCCATGACAGCAGGTTTTGGGGTTTTGTAGATTTTCGGGAAGTCAAAGGAAAGGCATTTATTATATACTGGTCATGGAATAAAGAAAAATTTGGAGTAAGATGGAATAGAATAGGAGATTTGCTTCGATAAAATCGTGTTATCAAGTGTTTAACAATCAGATTATACTGCATTGCTTTAAACTCCATAGAAACTGCTTGATTTTAAGAGTGATTGCATATTTTAGATGCAACATATTTTAATGGCAGTTAATGGAAAAATAAGCAAAAATTGGAAGATGATCTGAATAGCCTTTGCCTAGATGCCTGCCTTTACCTTTTTTTGTCCTTTGCCAGCGATAAATACAATTTGCATTTTTCTTTTTATTCTTAAACAAATAGTCTTCCATAAATTTATCAAAGGAATTATCCACATAGGAAATTCCCTTATTATCATAAAGCCCTTTAGCTAGAATAATATTATCTAGGGTATTTTTTTTTCTAAAAAAACAAGACCAGCGTTTTGATTTATTGATTTCAAGCCATAAATTATACAAATACTCATTTTGTTTTTGTTTCCTTAGGATTTTTTCATTAACCATTTTAGAATTTTTACAGGTTTTAAGAATATGATTAATTCCTGTTATATTATTAGTATTGTTTAATTTTTTTGAATTTTTAAAAGTTTTATATTCATTATAATTTGAATTAAAATCTCCTAAAAGTATAAAATCACTTGTATTTTCAAGTTTGTTAATTTCTTTTTTTAAAGCTTTTGCATAATTTATTCTTAAAGATTCAGGACCCTTTTTAGATTTCCAGTGATTAATAAACAAAACAAGATGATTTTCATGGATATTAAGGGTGATTTTAAGAATATTTCTTGTTAATTTATTATTAACTTGTATTTCCTTTTTACTGATAATTGGAAATTTAGATAATACAGCACATTTAACAGATGTTGGTTTAGAATCTGCAATTGCAACATAAGAATAGTTTATATTTAATTTTTTAAGTTTATGACCTAGAAAATCAAGTGCTTTTTTTGATTCAATTTCCTGCAACGCAATAACATCAGCATTTAAATTTTTTATTACTTTGGCAATATTTGAAACTTTAATATCAAGCATATTTTTATTCCACCCATATTTTGTATTGGGATGATATGCTTTATATTCATTTTTATTATAGTCAATATCAAAAAGATTTTCCACATTATAGGTTGCAATTTTAAAAGTTTTAATTTTTGCTGTTCTTGCTGTTGCTATGGTTGATGCAACAAAGCAAAGTAAAATAAATAAAATTAATATAAATATTATTTTTATCTTAAATTTAAATTCTATTTTATTCATATGAAAAATTTTTCATCTTTATATTTTAAATGATTTTCAGGATTATAGGTTCGTTCTATAATATCAATATTTCCATTTTTATGAATAAGCATAATAGTGGATGACCTTGTTCCATAAATATCACTTTTAATAAACAAGGGAGATAAAATTCTTTCCCATTTAAGTCCTATTCCAGTATTAGGAAGTTTGGTATCATGTGCAATAGTCCTGTTTCCAAGCATAGAAAAAATAGATTTATATGTAATATTTTCATTAATTATCTGGTGCAATGCTTTTTTGCCAAGTGTTATTTTGGGCCAAGGCGTGTTTAAAAATTTATTACTTATTCCATGTATTCCTATTTTTATTTTTTCAACTTTGTTTTTAAGATTTGAAAACCAGAATATAGAGTCTTTATCACCTAAAACAAGATTAAATCCATTGTAAATATCTGCCTTTTTTTTAAATTCATTAATATATAATTCAATTTTTTTAGTGGATTCAAGAAAATCAATAATGATTTCACCTCTTGAAGGAGCATTTGATTTAATAGAAAAAGGATCACGAAAGTTTGTAATTCCAGCAAATCTTTTATTTTTTTTATTAATTCCAAACCATGTTCCGCCTTGTTTAATATCTTTTCCAGCAAGAATATATGGTTTATTATGCCAAAAATTCATGGGTGCTGTTGGTCTTTGATAAAATTCATCCCTATTGGCAGCAAGAATAAAAGGATGTTTTTTTGAAACTTTATATGCAAAAAGAATTAAACACATATTAAAGCCTTTGCAAAAACGCATTTTTTATAAAATTTTTTAAAAAACATAAAATATTTTTTTTGTGTGTTTTAGTGTTCATGAATATAGTTTATAATTGTATATATAGATATTTAAAAAAATAAAAGGAGAAAAATTAAACATGTTTCAAAATATTATGCTGGTTGGTTTTGGAGGATTTATTGGAAGCATATCTAGATATTTAGTGGTAACATGGGTTCAAGATGTTTTTAAAACAAATTCTTTTCCTTTTGGAACTTTAATTGTCAATATAATAGGCTGTTTTGTTATTGGAATAGCAGGGGGTTGGGCTCAAAATTTTCAAGGCATTAGTTCTGATACTCGATTGTTTTTATTTTTGGGAATACTTGGAGGGTTTACTACTTTTTCAGCTTTTGGTTATGAAACTATAACTTTAATATATAATAAAAATTTATTTTTTGCGTTTATTAATGTTTTTATGCATTTAGTTTTTGGTTTTGGAGCAGTTTTACTTGGATTTAATTTTTCAAAAATACTTGGCTAGTAAATTTATTGTCTGATCTGGTTGTAACTATTTATGGTTATATTTATTTTTTTTTCTGGATGTTTGTGTTGTTTGCATCTTTGTCCCTTGAGCTTGTCGAAAGGCAGCTAAAATAATTTTAATATCCCCCTTTCTTTTTTACATATTTTTACAATCGCAAAAAACATTTGGCTTTATATTTTTACATATGTAAAAGTTTGTAAAAAAATAAATTTTATAATGGCACTAAAATTATGGGAGGAAAAATATATGACTGGCTTAAATTACATTCACAAAGCTTTTCAGGTTTTACAAAATTATAAAGAACTTGGTGCAACTGATTTTAGAAACTTAAATATTATTATTCCCTTGCTTGATTTTAATGGGTTTATAAATAAAAAAGATTTAATTAATAATTTATTTAAAAACAGTAAAAATCCTGATGGAGCTTATAGAAATTTTTTATTTAGACTTCAATCAGGGATAGAAAATGCAATAGAGGTAGCAAACAAACAAAATAAAGAAAATGATGCTGAATTATTAATGTCCATTAAAATTATTAAAATCAGTAAAACAAAAGCATCTCATGCTTGTGTACAATTTATAGCTGATAATATGATCCTGAAAATTTTATAGAAAGTAAAGTTGTTGATTTCACTAAAATGCCTAAAGATAATGCAATTAAATTATTTATTAGTTATGCTTCAAATGACAAATTTATTGTTCAGGCATTTAAAAATCGTTTTAATAAATATTGTGAAAAAAATAAAAACAAAAAAATTTCTATAATTCACTGGTCAATGGATGATTTAATTGTTGGAGATAATTTTGATTATAAAATAAAAGAATCTTTAAAAAGTTCAAATTATGGACTTGCTTTAATTTCTGAGGCTTTTTTTGATAGTCCCTATATCACTGATGTTGAACTTAAATATTTATTAAAACAAAAAAAACTTTTACCAATTGGACTTGAAAGTAAAATTAAAGGTAAAAATGTTGATATTAAAAAATTTCGCAAATCCATTATAAAAAAATATCCCAACAAATCAAAAATTAAAAAACTTTTTGAAACACAAATTTTTTATCTTAAAGATAGAAAAGGTGATTTTTATTCAGATTGTGATGAAAACGCTCAGGATTTATTTATAAGAAATTTATATATAGATATTCAAAAAGCTGTTTTACAAATAAAAATCAAACAAGAGAACCAGATAAAAAAGCAAAAAGAGAAACAATGTCGCATAAAAGGCATACACGCTACTAGCAGAGCATCAGACTATGATAAAAATGAATTTATCAAAACTAAAGGCGAACTTGATTTAGTTAATTCTGAATTACATAAAAATATAATAAAACGTGCTAACCTTGAGGAATTAGGAAGAATTACTCAGTATGATGCTTTGGACGATATGTTTAACTGGCTTAAATATAAAAAATCAGGTTTATATGCTCTTTTAGGTGATTATGGCATGGGAAAAACCTTTACTTGTCGTATGTTTGCTCTTGAATTGGAAAAAAAATGTAAAAAAGATTTAAGTTTACCAAAACCTGTTTATATGGATTTAAGAGATATTTCAACTTTTGTAAAACATAAAGATATAACAAGACAGCCTAATTTAGAAGAAATGATTGAAGATATAATCAGATTTGTTTCAAATGCTGAGGATTATTCTGCAAAAGATATAATTTCTGCATCACAAAAAGGCAAACAAGTTATTATTTTTGATGGGCTTGATGAAAAATTGGTTTATTATACAAAAGATATGCGAAGTCAGTTTTTAAGACAATTGTTAAAAATATTTCCTCAAGAAGAAACCTCAAATATCGTTAAAATTATAATTTCCTGCCGTACCCATCATTTTGAAAGCATAATAGAACTAAATAGTTTTTTATTGGGATTTCAAAGAAGCGGCATAAAAGGTATAAATTATAGAGCATTAAATCTTTTGCCTTTTTCTTTAACTCAAGTTTTATCTTTGCTTACTAAATTATTTGGAAAAAATGATGCAAATAATATTTTTTCCTTTATTAAAAATGAAAAATATCTAAAAGACCTTGCAAAACGGCCTCTTATGCTAAAACAATTATCAAGTACTTTACCTGAATTAAAAAAACAAAAAGATAAAGATATTTCAATAAATTCTGCAAGTTTTTATAAGGCTTTAATAAATGATAATATTAATCGTGATCAAGAAAAACATATTTTAAAGCCCCGTCATAAAAAAAAGCTTTTAATGGAATTATCTGCAAGTTTATGGAAGGATTCTTCTCAAATATGGAAAATAGATGATTTAAATGACTGGTTTCAAAATTGGTTAAACAGTGATGATACATTATATAAACAATATAGTAATCAAGAAAGCGATGTACTAGAACGGGATTTACGAAATTCCACTTTACTTGTGCGTTTTGGAGATAATGATTTTGGTTTTTCTCACAGTTCTATACAAGAGTATTTTTTAAGTAAATGGCTTTTACAAAAATGGCAAAAACATTCTAATTTTAAATTAAACAATTCAATTTCTAATTTAACTAAGCAATTTGTCATAGATAATATTGAATTTTTAAGTCAAAAAGAGCTTATAAAACTAAATAAAGGAATAGAAAATATCTTTGCAAAAAAATATTCGAGTGAATCAGAATTAGCTATTGATATAATAACACAAATGGCAAAATTAAATATTAAAACTCCAATGTTTGAAAAAATTGATTTAACTAATGCAAAATTGCAAAATATAAAAATACAAGGACTTAATTGTAAAAATCTTATTTTAAATAATACAAATTTATTTAACAGCAAATGGAAGAATTGCATATTTAATGAATTAGAAATTAATAATGCTGATTTAAGTGAAAGTTTATGGGAAAAATGCTTTTGGCATCAAGTTAATATAAATAAAATTCCCTTAAAGCTTTTAAATAATTTAACTTTTGTTCAATGCAATATTCCAGATGATATTAATAAATCATATTTAAAAACCTGGCATTATATACCTTTTAACTCTAAATTTAATCGTAAAATTACAAATGAATTTTTTACTTGTAATGATTTTCAAGTTAGCAGTTTCAACTTTGTTGATGCTTGTGCTTTTAGTCCAGATGGAAAATATATTATTTCAGGCTCAGGTGATAAAATTTTAAAACTTTGGGATTTAAAAGGAAATTATATTAAGAATTTTAAGGGACAGTCAGATATTGTTTTCAGTTGCAATTTCAGCTCTAACGGAAAACATATTATTTCAGGATCAGATGATGGAACTTTAAAGCTCTGGGATTTAAATGGAAACATCCTTAAAACTTTTAAGGGACATTCAGATTTAGTTAGCACTTGCGGTTTCAGCCCTAATGGAAAATATATTATTTCAGGCTCAGATGATCAAACTTTAAAACTCTGGGATTTAAATGGAAATATTCTTAAAATTTTTAAAGGACATTCAGGTTGGGTTAGAACTTGCGGATTCAGCCCAAATGGAAAATATATTATATCAGGATCATCTGATCAAACTTTAAAATTTTGGGATTTAAATGGAAACATCCTTAAAACTTTTAAAGGGCATTTAGGTTTTGTTTATTGTTGCGATTTCAGCCCTGATGGAAAACATATTATTTCAGGATCAGATGATGGAACTTTAAAGCTCTGGGATTTAAATGGAAACATCCTTAAAACTTTTAAAGGGCATTCAGGTTTTGTTTTAAGTTGTAGGTTCAGCCCAGATGGAAAACATATTATTTCAGGCTCATTAGATCAAATTTTAAAGCTCTGGGATTTAAAGGGAAATATCCTTAAAACTTTTAAGGGACATTCAAGGTTTGTTGGGACTTGTTCGTTTAGCCTAGATGGAAAATATATTATTTCAGGATCAGATGATTCAACCATAAGAATCTGGGAAGTAAATACAACAGACACAAAGTTTATATATAGCAGTTTTCAAGAACAATGGTATTCCATTGAGTTTGAAAAAAATAAATTAAAAAAAATTAAAGGTACAGAACTTTCATGGAAAATGGCAAGGTTTAAACAGAATAGAAAATCATATTTTTTTGATGATTTTAAATGCTTTGAATATCATCCAAGTAAACAAATTTCAAAATAACTGGTATAAGGCAGACCTCAATTATTAGTCTAATCTTAACAAAAAATGAAATACTTATAAAATTTAATAATATATGAATTTTTATTTTATTATGTATTAAATCAAGAAGTTATAAAAAATTTTTTTTTATATTTTAACCACGAAAATCATGAAATTTCACGAAAAAAAACAACATTTCGATAAGCTCAATGACCGTGTTTTTTTTATGGTTTTTAATTTTTTCCTTAAATTTTAAGTTTATAACTTACAAGGATTAACAATGGAAAAAAATGCTGAATTTTTCAATGAAAGATATAAATCAAAAAATATCCCTTGGGATCTTGGAAAAGTTGATTCCAGTCTTATTAAAATTGTTACTCAAAATAAAATAAAACCTTGTAAAGCTCTGGAAATTGGCTGTGGAACAGGAGATAATGCTATCTGGCTTGGATCCCAGGGATTTAAAGTAATAGCAACAGATTTTTCTGATCTTGCTGTTAAAAAAGCAAAGGAAAAATCTAAAACAAAAAATGTAAAAATTGAATTTGTTGTTAATGATTTTTTAAAAACAAGTTTTAAAAAAGATTTTTTTGAATTTGTCTTTGACAGGGGCTGTTTTCATTCATTTGATTCTTATGATGACAGAAAAAAAATTGCTGAAAATATAAGTTCTCATATGAAAAAAAATGGATTTTGGCTTAGCTTTATGGGAAATAAAGATGAAAAGCGAAAAAAAGGTGAAATGGGTCCTCCACAGCGAAGTGCAGAAGACATTATTACAGCAGTTGAACCTTTTTTTAAAATTATATTTCTTGTTTCAGATTATTTTGATTCAAAAAGGGAAAAACCTCCAAAGGCATGGATTTGTCTTATGCAGAAAAGATAGAGTGGGAGAAATTTCAAGTTATGACGCTGGAGCGTCTATATATGGCATTGCTACGCTGGAGCGTAGCAATGAGAGAAGGTGCTGGAGGGTAGTAATGAGAATTCTTTTATATTTTATTTTATTAGTGTTTTTTTATAGAAAATGCGTTTGTTCTAAAAGTTTCAAGTTATAATGCTGGAGTGTTTATATATACATTGCCACGCTGGAGCGTAGCAATGAGAGAAGGTGCTGGAGCGTAGCAATAAGAATTCTTGTTTATTTTATTTTCTTAGTGTTTTTTATAAAAAGATGTGTTGGTTGTAAAAGTTTCAAGTTATAACGCTGGAGTGTCTGTATATACATTGCCACGCTGGAGCGTAGCAATGAGAGAAGATGCTAGTGTCTAGCAATGAGAGAAGATGCTGGAGCCTAGCAATGAGAGTTTTTTGTCTGTTTTATATTTATATTTTTTGGTTTGCCTTTCGCCCTTTGACAAGCTCAGGGAACTTGGAACACCTTTTAACAAGATCAGGGGACATGGGACGCGCCCTTCGACAAGATCAGGGGACAGTACTTCAACAAGATTAGGGAATAACACGGTCATTGAGCTTGTCGAAATGTTATTTTTTTTGTGTGTTTTCGTGTGTTTTCGTGTTTTTCGTGGTTATAGTTTTTTTTTTATAGTTCATGATTTACAAATATTTTTAATTTCTTCCTTAAAAAGTCTTCTATTAAGAATCGCACTTTTAGATTTTATTTGATTTGTAATATTTTCAAGGTTATCTTTTTTATACGGAATATCAAAGGATTCAAGATATTTTTTAACTAGTTTTTTTCCACATAATAAATTAAGAAAAATTTTTGCTTGTTTTGTAATTCCAAAGGAAAAATCATTATGGGTTCCTGCAACATGAGTTTTTACACCATTACCAAAAAATGGAGTATTATAATTAAAAAGCTCATCATTTGTTTGGTTTTTATAAATTTTATTTATATATTCATAATATTCTTTGAATTTTTCAGTATTTTTGATTTTTAAATTTATTTTAAATCCATGATTTTCAAGTATATTTCCCATTGTAAATATATCTGCTATTCCATTTCTTTCACCAATTCCAAAAACTGATGCTTCAACAATATCTGCTCCTGCAAATATTCCCATAAAAGTATTTGCACATGCCATTCCCATATCATTATGACAATGAATACTTATCTTTGTTTTATTATTTTTTTTTACTGCAAATTTAATTTTATCATACATCAAATTTGGAGTTAAAAAACCTGAAGTATCTGGCAGAGAAAGAATTTCAATATTAAGTTTATTAATAAAAAAATCAGTAATTTTTTCAAGCAAGTTAAAATCTGTTTTTCCAATATCAAGCATTGCAATTGATATTTTTGGTTTAACTACTTTTTCTCTTATATATTTTATAGATTCTTTAATATCTGAAAAAATTTTATTTTGTTTTTCTTTTTTTGCATTAAAAGGAATATGACCATGAAGATGAAAATTTTTTATTCCTGTTTTAATTAGTACTTTAACATCATTTATATAAGCTCTTCCCATACCTTCGATTTTAATTTTATAATTTTTGGATCTAACAAAATCATTTAATTTTTTAACACTTTGTGCTTCATTTTTATGGGCACAGGGATATCCTGCCTGGCAGATATCTATTCCAAGGGCTTCTTGAAATTCAAGTATTTTTTTTCTTTGTAAATAAGAAAATACCAATCCTCTATGCTGCATTCCTTCTCTAATAGTTTCATCAATAAAAATAATATTTTTATTTTCCATTTAAATTGTTCCCTTTTTAAAAAACTGTCTTAATATAACTTTTAAAAGTTATTATAGTATTTTTAAAAAAGTTTTAACATCTTAATATTTTTCATATTTTTCATATTTTTTTTAAGGAACAAATTAATGAAAATAAACATAAAAGTTTTACAAGATTATATTGCCATTACAATGGGAAGTTTTATTTTTGCTATGGGAATTTCAATTTTTTTAATTAATGCCAATATTATTCCAGGAGGCGTAACAGGACTTTCCATTGGAATAAATTATTTAACTGATGGAAAAATAAGTGTTGGAACTGCATATTTAATAATGAATATCCCCTTGTCATTATGGGGATTAAAAGTTCTTGGAAAACAGTTTTTAATTCGTACATTTTATGGAGTTATAATAAATTCTTTTTTTATTGATTTATTACAAGGAAAAATACCATATTTTGAGTTTATTAGGTTTCATAACATGGAAGCTATTCAAATCATGGTTAAAAATGATTTTTTTCTTTTTATTATAGCAGGAGGGATCTTTATGGGACTTGGAATTGGCATTGTTTTAAAATTTCAAGGCTCAACAGGAGGTTTTGATATTATAGCTGCTATTGCTAAAAAAAAATTAAATTTAAAACCAGGACATGTTTTTAGAGCAATGGATTTTTTTGTAATAATAATTGGAGGATTTATACTGCATTTCAAAGAAATTTCTTCTGATCGACCAGCATTTACTCTTGCTCTTTATGCCTTTGTTCTGCTTTTTTGTTCCACCAGATTAATTGATACAATAATTGATGGATTTGACTATGCAAACTCTGCAATTATTATTTCAACAAAATATAATGAAATTGGAAAAAGTATAATGGACAAATTAAGCAGGGGAGCAACAGCTTTTTATGGAAAAGGATTATATATGAATATTGACCGCAAGATAATTTTTACTGTTATAGCAAGAAGAGAAATTACTCTTTTAACTGAAACTGTAAAAAAAATAGATCCAAAGGCATTTATGATTATAAATAATGTTCATGAAGTGCTTGGGGAAGGCTTTAGATTAAGAAGATAAAGATAGCAAAGCAAAAACTTTGCACAATTAAATTTTTATAAATTCATTATTTTTTTGTTAATTTTCTAAGGGACTATTAAATTTGTTTTTAAATAAATTCATAAAAAAAATTATAAATATATTTTTTCCTCCAAAATGTTTAAAATGCAAGTGTTTTATTAAATCTTATGAAAACAAAACAAATGATTGTTATATTTCACTAGATAATTTTTTTTGCACACAATGTTTAAAAACTGGTTTTACTGTGCTTGAATCTCCTTTTTGCATAAAATGTGCTAAAAAATTTAAAACTTATAAAGGAGATGAGCATCTTTGTGAAGAATGTATAAAAGATAACAATAAAATTGAAAAGATAAGGGCTTTTGCAATGTATGAGGGTATTTTAAGAGATAGTATTCACCTTTTAAAATATAATGGAAAAGTGCAGCTTGCTCATCCCCTTGGAATTTTTTTATTTAAGACCTTTGAAAAATATTTTTCTTTTAACCATATTGATATAATTGTGCCCATACCTTTACATAAAAAAAGACTTTTAAAAAGAGGTTTTAATCAATCTTTTCTTTTAATAAAAGAGTTTACCAGGTTTTGGAAAAATACTAGAAATTGTCTGCCTTTATGGAAAATAGATTACAAAGTTCTTATAAGAATTAAAAACACAAAATCCCAGACAAAGTTTAATAAAAAACAAAGAAAAAAAAATATAAAAAAAGCTTTTAAAGTTAGAAATTTTAATAAAATTAAAAATAAACATATTTTACTGGTAGATGATATTTATACTACAGGAGCTACGGTAAAGGAGGCAGCATTAACTTTATCTGCTGCTGGTGCTTTGTCTGTTAATGTGCTTGTTTTAGCACGAGCATAATTTTTATATTTTTATATCAGCTCACTTGTTTCATTGCCAAGTTCTCTTGTCATAAGTCTTTTAATGCTGTCTTTAGGGCAGGTTTTTTCATATAAAGCTTTATAAACTTCATTAATTATTGGAAGCTCAATATCTAGTTTTTTTGCTAGATTATAAACAGATTTTGTGTTTATTACACCTTCTGCAACAGTTTTTCTTGATTTTTGTATTTCATCTAAGGTCATTCCCTTGCCTAAAAGTTTTCCAACAGTATAGTTACGACTTAAATTTCCAGTACAGGTAAGAATTAAATCTCCTACACATGAAAGCCCTGAGAATGTATGAGGATTTGCTCCAAGCTTTATTCCAATTCTTCTTATTTCAGCAAGTCCCCTTGTGATTACAGCAGCTCTAGTATTAAATCCTAATTCCATTCCATCTACAAAACCAGCTGCAATGGCAATAATATTTTTTATAGCTCCACCTAATTCCAAACCAATGGGATCATTATTTACATATACTCTAAAATAATCTGTAGCAAAAATATGTTGGATATAGATTGCAATATCAATATTTTTTGATGCTACACTGATAACTGTTGGAACCTTATTTGCAACTTCATTGGCAAAACTTGGACCTGAAAGTACAACAATATTATCTTCATTAAGTTGTGGAATAGAATCTTTTATAACACCAAACATAGTTAAATGTGTTTTTTCCTCTATGCCCTTTGATGCTGTTATAATAATAGAATTTTTATTGATATATTTAGAAATTTTCTGGGTTATATTTCGCATTATATGAGATGGAACAACAATAATAAGTATTTTATTTTTTGTTGCTACTTTTTTAAGGTCATTAAAGGGAGTAATTTTTTTAGAAAGTTTTATATTTGGAAGAAATAGTGTGTTTTCATGTTTGTCTAGAATATTATTTTTTACTTCTTTTTCATAAGCCCAGAGATCTATTAAATATCCTTTATCTGCTAGAAGATTTGCAATGGCAGTTCCCCAGCTTCCAGCACCAATAACTCCAATATTTTTTATGTTTTTATTCATTATAGAACCTTTTTTTAATTAAAAATTAGAAAAAGATATTTTATGTTTTTAAAAGTGTTTTTATAAGAAATGCGTTTATGAAAAGGTATAAAGGTTGCATATTTATTAGTTAAGAACAAAACTAAATGACTCCATTTTCTTTTATTTAAAAGAATAGAATAATAACAATATAATTATTTGAAATGTTTAATAAAATACTAGATAAGGATAATATTAAAAAATTAAGAAAAGATAAAAAGAAAGGGATGTATATATAGTAAAGAAGAGTTATAATTTGTTTTTCAAATGATTTAAAAAAGGTGTTGAAATCAAAAAATGTTTTTTTTAAATAGCATTATATGCTTATGAACAACTTACTTAAATACCAATAAAATATTTTCAACACCAATTTTTAAATTAATCTTTAATTATAATATTATTAAGTTAACCTTTTTCTACAGCTTCCTTTAAATTTTTGCCGGGAATAAATTTAGGAACTGTTTTAGCATTAACATTAATTATCTCACCAGTTTTTGGATTTCTACATTTTCTAGACTGTCTTTCAACAGTTTTAAAAGTTCCAAAACCTACTAGAGTTAAAGATTTTTTGTTAACAAGAAGATCAGTAATTCTTGACAAAATAAAATTAACAGCAACTTTAGCATTTTGTTTATTGTTTATTTGCTCTCTAACTTCTTGAATTAACTGACTCTTAGTCATTGATTTTGACATTAGTATAATCCTCTTTAATAATTCTATTAATATAAAAAAATTTTATCCTTAAATTTTAAAATTGCACAAATTATTAATAATTTCAATTAGTTATTTTACTGATTATCTATTAAAAGTTATTTTTTAAACTTATTATACTTAGTGTTTTTGCTATATAACTTATTGAATTTATTGAATTTAAAGCAACCTCAAAAGTTGTAAATTATAATCATAAAAAGTTTTGTCTGTCAATAATATATTTATAGCTCAAGTTTATCATTAAAACTGTGAAATCTTTTATATTATAATCAAGTGAAAGCTAAGTTGTTTTTATGCAAGCTCAAGAACTTTTTTTACAAGTTTTTCAATACCTTGCGCAACATCTTTTATTCCTGGGCCACACATATATGCCGGTGTAGTTATGATTTTATTTTTTTTATCTATATGGATTTCATTAACATTACATTTAATATGTTTTCCACCCATGTTTTCAATTGCTGCTGCAGTTTCTTTGTCAGTTCCAATTGTTACTTCAGGGTTTATTTTAGATAATGCAGAGGTAATAAGTGCCGGGGCAATACAAATAGCACCAATAGGTTTTTTTGCTGTAAGCATTTCATTAAGGATTCTTTTAACTTCAGAATTTACTGTTGCATCACTTCCTTTTATAGCAAAGTTACATAAGTTTTTTGCAGCTCCAAATCCTCCAGGAAGAATAAGAGCATCTAGGTCAGAAGTCTTAATATCTTTTAAATTTTTAATTTCACCTCTTGCAATTCTTGCAGATTCAACAAGAACATTTCTTTTTTCATTTGTTTTTTCAGTGGTTGCATGATTAATCACATGGAGTTGATCAATATCAGGAGCCATACAAATTATTTCAGCCCCTGCTTGATCAAGAAAAAGCAATGTAAGAACAGCTTCATGAATTTCTGAACCATCAAATACCCCGCATCCTGAAAGTAAAACACCTGTTTTTATTGTCATAATTTCTCCTTTTTTTAAAGTGTGTTAAAGAATAACCACTATATTTATACATCGAAGAAAATCTTTGGCTTATTGTCAATGGCTTAAGACCTTTTTATAAAAGTCAAATAATTCAATCTGCACAATCCTTGATTTTGTTCAAATTGTATTATGGTTTAATAAATCCTGGATTTTTATTTTTTACGAGTTTATTAAGGTTTATATGAGCATAAAGGCTCTTCACTAAGATAATTTCCTGTTTTTTCATAGGCTCTTGCTCTGCATCCACCACAGATATTTTTATATTGACAAAATCCACATCTGCCCTCAAGATTTTTAAAATCCCTTAGTTTTTTGAAAACATTTGAATTTTCCCAAACATTTTTAAAACTTTGTTTGGTGATATCTCCACATTCTATATTTAAAAATCCGCATGTTTGAACTTTTCCTGTATGAGAAATAAAACAAAATCCTGTTCCTGCAAGACACCCTCTTGTTACAGCATCAAGTCCATGGGTTTTAAAAGTAACTTTTTTACCCTCTTTTTTTGCCCTTTGTCTCAAGATTCTGTAGTAATGGGGAGCACATGTTGCTTTAAGCTGTAATGAAGTTTTTTCTTTTTGGTCATAGAACCAGTTAAGAGTTTCTTCATATTCATTTGTATTGATCTCCTGATCTATTATATATTTGCCCCTTCCAGTAGGCACAAGAAGAAAAATATGAAGGGCAACAGCTCCAAGTTCCTGGGCAAGTTTTAAAATTTTTGGTATTTCTTTAAGATTAGTTTTTGTAATTGTTGTATTAATTTGAAATTCTATATTAGCATTTTTTGCAATATGAATTCCTCTAAGGGCACCATCAAATGCACCATTAACCCCTCGAAAATTATCATGGTTTTTTTTTGTTGAACCATCTAAACTAATACTGATTCTTTTTATGCCGGATTCTTTTATTTTTATGGCATTTTCTCTTGTTATTAAAGTTCCATTTGGTGCCATAACCATTCTTAACCCTGATTTTGTACCATAAGAGGCAATCTCAAAAATATCTTTCCTAAGCAAAGGCTCACCACCTGTAAGAATGACAATTGGTTCTCCAACTTCTTTTATTTGATCAAGAAGTTTAAATGCCGCCTTTGTATTAAGCTCATCTTTGTAAATATGATCTTGGGCAGCAGCCCTGCAATGAACACATGAAAGATTGCATGTTCTTGTTGTTTCCCAAGCTATTAATCTGGGGATATTTTTTTTAGAATGCATAATTAATCTTTTAAATATTAGTATGATTATAAAATGTTACTAATGCTAGACTCTGTAAATTTTTACAGAATTATAATGATTGATTTTCTAGTTCTTTTGCAGCTTCAATGGCAGAGTAGGTAAGTATCATATCAGCTCCTGCTCTTTTTATTGACAGCAGGATTTCCATAATAATTTGTTTTGCATCAATCCAACCCATTAGTTCACCTGCTTTTATCATGGCGTATTCACCACTTACATTATAGGCAGCAATGGGCAGATCAATTTCATTTTTTAAGCGGTAAATAACATCAAGATAGGAAAGAGCTGGTTTTACCATAATAATATCAGCACCTTCTGCAATATCCAAAGTTGCTTCTCTAACAGCTTCAAGCTGGTTTGAAGGATCCATTTGATATGTTTTTCTGTCTCCAAATTTTGGCGTTGAATTAGCAGCTTCCCTAAATGGTCCATAAAAAGCTGAACAATATTTTACTGAATAAGACATTATTGGAACATTTGAAAAACCATCTTTATCAAGAACTTCTCGAATTTCTCCTACACGCCCGTCCATCATATCTGAAGGAGCTATCATATCAGCCCCAGTTTTTGCATAGGAAAGAGCTATTTTGGAAATAAGTTCAATAGAAGTATCATTATCAATTTTTCCATTATATACAATTCCACAATGTCCATTAACAGTATATTGACAAAGACAGACATCTGTTAGAACTGCTATTTCAGGAACACTGTCTTTTATGGCTTTTATTGCATTTTGTATGATTCCATTAGGATCATAAGCACTTGTAGCAAGGGAATCTTTTTTATCAGAAATTCCAAACAGCATTACTCCAGGAATATTAAGGGAATAAGCTTGTTTAACTATTTTTACTAGATTATCACAGGAAAGATGATAATGGCCGGGCATGGATTCAATAGGTTTTTTTATATTTTTACCTTTTACTACAAATAAAGGAAGAATTAAATCATCACAAGAAAGTTTTGTTTCTCTAATCATTCTTCTAAATACACTTGTTTCTCTCATTCTTCTTGCTCTAAAATCAGGAAATAACATAGTTTATAAATCCTTTTTTATTTCATTATCAGTAAGAAAACATGCAGGATCACTATCCCATGGATCTCCTGCAATTGATTCTGCCCTTGCCCTAAAATTTCCTCCGCATATATCAAGCCATTTGCAGCTGGCACATCTTCCTTTCACATAATTTTTTTTATTTTTAAGTTTCATTAAAAAATCATTAGAGGAATTATTCCAAATCTCTGAAAATTTTTTATTTTTTATATTTCCAAGGGATTTGTCTCTCCAGAACTGATCAGGATAAACTTCACCATCCCAACTTATACATCCAATACCCCGACCTGAATTATTTCCTTCATTCATTTTAAGAAGTTCCAGAATTTCCTTTGCTCTTTTAGGATTTTTTTTAAGCATTTTAAGATACAGATATGGTCCATCAGCATGATTATCAACAGTTAGAATTTCCTTTGGCTTGTTTCTGTCATGAAGATCCTTTGTTCTTTTTATTATAAAGTCTAAAATTTTTCTAGTTTCATCATGGGTTAAGTCTTGTTTGGCGATTTCAGAACCTCTACCTGAATATACAAGATGATAAAAGCATGCTCTTGGTATATTCATGTGTTCCAGAAGATCAAATATACCTGGAATATCAGATATGTTTTTTTTGTTTATGGTAAATCTTAATCCAACTTTTATTCCTGCTTTTTGACAATTTTTAATGCCTTTTAATGCTTTTTGAAATGATCCTTTAAATCCTCTGAATTTATCATGGGTATTTTCCAATCCATCTAAACTTATACCAACATAGGAAAGACCAATTTGTTTTAAATTTTCTGCTTTTTCTCTTGTGATAAGAGTTCCATTAGTGGATATTACAGCTCGCATTCCCTTTTCAATAGCATATTTTGCATATTCAACAAGTTGGGGGTGAATAAGTGGCTCACCTCCAGAAAATAAAAGAACAGGCACTCCAAATTCTGCTAGATTATCAATCATTTTAATGCTTTGGTCATAGGAAAGTTCATTGTCATAAGCTATATTTTCTGATCTTGCATAACAATGGACACATTTAAGATTACATCTTTGTGTCATATTCCATACAACCACAGGTTTTTTATCTTTGGAAAATTGCAAAAGATGAGATGGAAGTTTATTTGAATTGCGAGAATATCTAAGTGCATCAGAGGGTTCAACAGTTGAGCAATAAAGTTTTGAAATTCCAATCATGGTAATTCCTTTTTAATTAGATCTTCTAGAAATGTTTTATGATCTTTAAGTCCTTTTCTAGATATAAAAAATCGGTTTTTTTCTGTTTTTTCCTGTATAAGATGAAGTCCATCATAAAAATCATTATGGATTTTTTCTTTTATATCTTTAAAAGTAATATCATTTTTAATAAGTTCTTTAATAAGAAAATTTACACCATCTTCCTCAAAAAAAATATTAATACCGTGTGTATTAAAAAAATCAACTTCGATTTTTTTAACAATTTCATAATAAGATTCAATTTTTTTGATTGCATTTTCAAGTTCTGTAATATGACTATTATAGTATTCAGAAATAAGATTTGTTTTTTCTCTTGAAAGAGTTGATTTGTTTTTAATGGGTAAATTTTCAAGGTTACAAGTGATATATTCAGTAATATAATCTTTTACAGCTTTTTTTTCTTTTTTATGGAGTAAATTTGTTTTTTCCAGATTTTTTGCAAGTACAATATTAGTAAATTCAAGTTCAGGATTATTTATTATATCCTTTGTAACTGTTAATTTTGATGTTGACATAGATGGAAGTTTTTCTTCAAAAATAATCATGGCATCTTCAATAACACTTACAAGACCTCTTGCTCCAGTGTTTTCCTTAAATGCTTTTTCAGCAAGCAGCTTTAAAGCATCTTTGGTAAAAACAACATCAATTTCATAAGCTGCAAAATCAAGTCTTTTCCCAAGTATTAAAGGATTATTTGGTATTTTTAAAATAGAATAAAGGTCTTTAGAGGAAAGTTCATTAAACATACATCTAATGGGAAGTCGTCCTATAAATTCAGATTCAAAACCAAATTTTATAAGATCTTCTGTTTTAACATTATTTAAAAGCTCAGTTTTATTTTTAGGTTTAACAATAGTTGAACCAAAACCAATGGATTGTTTTGTAATTCGTTTGGAAATAATATCTTCAAGCCCTGAAAATGCTCCACTTACAATAAAAAGAATATTTCCTGTATTTACAGTTTTTTTATTTCGTTTTCCTGTTTTTTGGAAACTATCAAGTTCTTGCATCATAGAAACAGGATCATGAGGAACTTTAAGGTCAATTTGAGTTTCTTCCATAGGTTTTAAAAGAGCTCTTTGAACCCCGGTTCGAGAAACATCAGCACCTTTAAAATTCTGGCTTGATGCTATTTTATCAATTTCATCAATATAAACAATGCCATATTCAGCAAGTTTTATGTCATCATCAGCATTTTTTACAAGATCACGAATAATGTCTTCAATATCACCACCAACATATCCTGTTTCAGAAAATTTTGTGGCATCTGCTTTAACAAATGGAACTCCAATTTTTTTTGCAATAAGTTTAATAAGATATGTTTTTCCAACACCAGTTGGTCCCATCATTAAAATATTTGATTTTATGCTTCCTGTTATAGTTGCTGGATTATCTTTATTTTTTTCAGTATATTTTATTTTATTAAAATGAGTGCAGATTTTAGTTGCAAGAATAGATTTAGCTTTTTGCTGCTGTACAATATATTGGTCAAGATAAGATATAAGGTCTTTTGGTTTAAGATTAAAATCAATAATTTTTTTAATTTTAATTTTATTTTTTTTTGTTCCAGGAGCTTTTTTAGGAAGTTGGTCTTGAGATAATATTTTAACATTTCCCTTGAATTTTTTCTTAAGAAATTCATTAAGTTCATGTTCTATTTTTTTGGGATCAGGTAAGTTGCTGGTTTTTTCATTCATTTTAAAGTTCCATTAATATCAAATTGTTATAAAATTATGTAAATAAGATACAATATATTGTATATATTATCTTGTTCTTATGCTCTATTGTTTGCAATTTCAGGGTATAATATATATTCCAATGCTGAAAGCCTATAAATAAGGTAAATATTACAAATAAAAGTATAATCAAATAAAAATAATCATATATTAAAAACATTCAAGTTTGATGCGGGTTTTTTAAAACTTTTTTTTTAAAAAGCAGGCATGGTTTTCCTGTAGATTCGCGTACACTTGAAGATGGTAATCTTTTGCTTTTAAAGCCCATTGCTCGACATCCACATGGAAATTTAGGATCCCAAGTAACATAATAATGATAACATTTGTAACAATTAATAGGTTTTTGTTTGTTTTTTTTATTCATTTTATTCTATTAGTTTATAGAATGGAAAGTAAATTTTAATATCATAAATTCCTGAATAGTAAAAATTTAAACTATATTTTAGAAAAACATAAATATTACAAATTGTTATTAATTTAAAGGATAAAAATGTTAAAAAAAAACCAAAATACAAGAGTTACAGGAATAGGTGCTGCTTTAATTGATCTTTTAATTAATGAAACAGATGAATTTCTTAAAAAATTCAATAAAATAAAAGGCGGGATGACACATCATCAAAATCATGAAATAGAAAATATTTTAAAGCAAACATCACAAAAACCTGTTGTTGTTGCAGGCGGTGCAGCATGTAATACAATAATTGGAATTGGAAAACTTGGAGGAAAAGCAAGGTTTATTGGAAAAAGAGGTAATGATAAATATGGTACTTTATTTGAAAACCAGTTGATTAAATCCAATGTTGAGCCTTTATTTGATATTTCAAAAACTTGTACTGGAAAAGTGCTTTCAGTAATAACACCTGATTTTGAGCGTTCCATGTTTACACATCTTGGTGCAGCATCAAAATTTAATTCTGATCAAATAACTTCTAATATGTTTAAAAATACAGCAATTGCTGTTATTGAAGGATATCTTGTTATTAATTATGAATTTATAATTTCTGTATTAAAAAAAGCAAAAAAAGCTAATTCCCTTATATGTCTTGATCTTTCAAGTTTTGAGGTTGTTGAATCTTCAAAAGATATTTTTAAAACTATTGTAAAAGATTATGTTGATATTCTTATTGCAAATGAAGATGAAGCAAAAGCATTTACAGGTTTTTCAAATAAAGAAAAAGCAATTAAAGCTTTATCAGAAAATGTATATATTGCAGTTTTAAAAGTTGGAGAAAAAGGAAGTTATATTTGTTCAAATAATAAAATTTTAAAAATTAAACCAAAAACAAATGGAAAAATTATTGATACAACAGGTGCTGGAGATCTTTGGGCATCAGGTTTTTTGTTTGGCATTGCAAATGGATATTCTCTTGAAAAAAGTGGTGAAATAGCAAGTTTGTGCGGACTTGAAGTGTGCAAGGTTATAGGGGCAGATATTCCTGAACAAGGAATTAAAAGAATTAAAAAAATATGTTAATAATATAATTTCTTAGTATAAGAATTTTCATTTTTACATTTTAATTATAAAATATACCAAAATACACAAAAAGGATTTTGTCTTTTTTCGTGTTTTTCCTGAGTTATAAGTTAATAATTTATTTGGTTTTAAAATCATAATATTAATATCAATTGGAGGAAATATGGATTTTAAACTTTCAACAGAACTTAAAATGCTGCAAAAAGCAGTAAGGGAATTTGCAGTAAAAAAAATCAAACCTAATGCAGACCAATGGGATCAAGATCATTATCTGCCATATAAAGAAGTTATAAAACCAATGGGTGAGCTTGGTTTTTTTGGCACTGTAATTCCTGAAGAATATGGTGGAGAAGACATGGGATGGCTTGCTGCTATGATTGTTACAGAAGAGATTGCAAAGGCTTCATCTTCATTAAGAGTTCAAGTTAATATGCAGGTTTTGGGTTGTGCATTTACAATTTTTAAATATGGTACACAACAAGCAAAAGATAAATATATTGCAAAGCTTTGTAATGGTCAATATCACTGGCTTTTAAATGGATCAAAAACTTGGATATCAAATGCTGATGCAGCAGATGCTTTAATTTATTATGCTTATACAGATAAAAAAGCAGGGTCCAAGGGATTATCTGCTTTTGTAATTGAACCAAAAAATTTTAAAGGAATAAAAACTTCAGGCCTTGATAAAATGGGTTCCCATTCTTCACCTACTGGAGAGCTTTTTTTAGATAATGTAAAGGTTCCCAAAGAAAATATTCTTGGAAAACCGGGAGATGGTGCAAAAATAGTTTTTTCTTCGCTTAATCATACTCGTTTATCAGCAGCAGCAGGAGCTGTAGGTGTTTCTCAAGCATGTTTAGATGTTGCAGTTAAATATTGTAATGACAGAAAACAATTTGGCAAACCAATAGGTCATTTTCAAATGAATCAAGATATGATTGCCCAAATGTCAACAGATATAGAAGCTTCACGACTTCTTGTATATAAAGCAGCATGGGTAAAGGATCAGGGAAAACTTAATAATGGTCTTGATGTTGCACAAGCAAAATATTTTGCAGGAGAAACTGTAACAAAATGTGCAAACTATGCAATGAGAATTTTAGGTGCTTATGGTTATTCTACTGAATATCCAGTTGCAAGATTTTATAGAGATGCTCCAACATATACAATGGTTGAAGGATCAGCAAATATCTGTAAATGGATTATTGCTTTAGATCAGCTGGGAATGAGAAAAGCAAATAGATAATTAATAATGATTAATTGTGAATTTAAGGCAGTTATAGCAGGTGTCTGCTTATCTGCTTTATGGTATTTTATATAAAAGAACTTATAACTACTTAGTATTCTTTTATGTTTTGTTATAAGGTAAACTAAAAATTAAAAATCAAATCTGCCTTATGGCAGAAATTAAAATAGGAAATTTTTATGAGTGATAAAAAAACATATAAAGAAATAATAAAGCAAACAAGTAAAACAGCAAAATTATATTTCAGCACTGTAAAAGATGAAGAAAAACCCTATGAATTATGGAAGGAATTTGACAAGGACCTTGCAAAGGATTTTTCTCTTTTTATAACAGGCAAAATGTATTCAAGAGAAAAAATTCCCCATTCATTAAGACAATTAATTACTATTGCATCACTTACTGTTTTGGTAAGACCTGATGAACTTAAACTTCATATTCATGCAGGTTTTAATGTTGGCTGTACAAAACAAGAAATTGCAGAAGTAATATTTCAGACAAGTATCTATGGTGGAGTTCCTGCAGCAAACACAGCATTAAAAGTGCTTAAACAGGTTCTTAAAGAAAGAAAAGAGCAATAAGAATTTAAAAATTAAAAGAGAGGATTAATTTGAGTATTTTAGTTCTTGCAACACAAAATAAGGGAAAGACAAAAGAGATTAAACATATTTTAAAAAATTTTCCAATTACAATAAAAAATTTAAATGATTTTGGACCTATACCTGAAGTTGAAGAAGATGGTGAAACTTTTGATGATAATGCATATAAAAAAGCAAGTTTTACTGCAAGAGTTTTAGGATATCCTGCTATGGCAGATGATTCAGGGCTTGTTGTTGAAGCTCTTAATGGAAAACCCGGTGTAAAATCTGCAAGATATGCCGGGGATAATGCAAAAACATCTGATAATTGTGAAAAATTAATTAAAGACATGAAAGATAAAAAAAATCGTAAAGCTTTTTTTGAATGCGTTATATCTATTGCTGTTCCAACAGGTCAGGCACTTACCTATCAAGGCAAATGCAATGGTTTGATTACTTACAAAGCAAAGGGCAATAATGGATTTGGATATGATCCTTTTTTCTTTTATCCTGATTTTAATAAAACTTTTGCTGAAATTTCAATGGAAGAAAAAAATAAAGTCAGTCACAGGGGAAAAGCTTTAAACCAAGTTGGACAGGAATTTGATAAGATTTTAAAATGGATTGATATGCATAAAATACAATTATCAAGTTGTGAAAAACCTGTTACATAATGCTATTTTCCCTTTATTAAAATAAATAGTAAGTTTCGAGTGCCATTAAAATTGGAAAAATAAAAATGGAAAATATTTCTTTATATGATTTAATAAAAAAAAACAGAAGCTGCAGGCGTTTTAATGAATCTTTTAAAATAAAAGAAGAAATTTTAAAATCTTTGATTAATCTTGCAAGACTTTCTGCATCTGCAAGTAATTTACAGCCATTAAAATATATAGTTTCAATAAATCAAAAAAAAAATGAAAATATATTTTCGTGTCTTAAATGGGCAGCTCATCTTAAAGATTGGAAGGGACCAGAAAATGGTGAAAAACCAAGTGCTTATATTGTAATACTTGGAGATAAAACAATCACAAAAAATTTTATGTGTGACCATGGAATTGCAGCTCAATCAATTCTTTTGGGTGCAAGAGAAATAGGACTTGCAGGGTGTATGCTGGCTGCTATAAATCATAAAAAATTAAGAGATTTTCTAAATATTGATAATACTTTTGATATATTGCTTGTTATTGCCCTTGGAAAACCTGTTGAGCAAGTGAAAATTACTAAACTAGATAAAGATACAAAATACTGGAGAGATGAAAATAATGTTCATTATGTTCCTAAAAGAGATTTAAATGATATCATTATATCTTGCTCATAAGTTTAAAATACCATCAAGATTGCTTATAAAAAAACTTATAACTATTTGATATTGTTTCATGTTTAGTTCTAATGTAAGTTAGAAATTAAAAATTAGCTCTGCCATATGGCAGTTATTGCTTTTTAAAAAGGAGTAAATAAACATGGAGATTAAAGAATGTACTGCTGTTGTTACTGGGGGTTCTTCTGGATTAGGCAAGGCTTGTGTTTCTAAACTTGTAGATTTAGGAGCTAAAGTTGCAGTTCTAGATATTGTTAAAGAAAAAGACCAGAAAATAGAATCTGAATTTAAGGATTCAATTATTTTTTGTAAAACTAATGTAGCAGATGAAAATAGTGTTCAAAAAGCAGTTGAAAAAACTATTAATACTTTTGGTAAAATAAATATAGTAATTAACTGTGCAGGAATAGGATTCCCAGGTAAAGTTGTTGGAAAAGATAGCTCTAGATTTTTTAAGGAATTTAACAAAACAATACAGGTTAATCTGGTAGGAACTATAAATGTAATAAGGCATAGCTGTGAAAAAATGGTAAATAATATGCCAAATAATGATGGTGAAAAAGGAGTTGTTATTAATACATCATCCATTGCAGCATTTGAAGGTCAAATAGGGCAGGCAGCATATAGTGCTTCCAAGGCTGGAATAGTTGGAATGACTCTTCCTATTGCTAGAGAATTTGCTTATTATGGAATACGAGTTTTAACTATAGCTCCTGGTTTGTTTGATACTCCAATACTTTCAAGGTTTTCTGAAAAAATAAAAAATTCTTTGGCTCAAAATATTCCATTTCCAAAACGATTTGGTAAACCTTTGGAATTTGCAGAGCTTGCAATGCATATAATTAAAAATCCAATATTAAATGGAGAAACAATACGCCTTGACAGTGGGTTGAGGATGTCATGAAAATAGTTGTGCCTTTTAGTGTTTTTACTTGTTCTAATTTTTAATTTAATTTTCAAACTTTGATATTGGGGAAAAGGGAAAAATAAAATGAGAAAAGTAGCCATTGCAGAAGCATGTATGACAAGATTTGGAAAGCATGAAAAAACAAGTTTGGAACTTTTTACAGAAATAGGGCTTACAACAATTAATAGAGCAGGATTATATCCCAGAGATATACAGGCACTTTTTTTGGGGAATTGTCTGGGTGGTTTTGGAGAGGGTCAGGCTCATATGGCACCTTTTGTACACTCAGCAATGGGGCTTCCTATGTCTAGTCCTGCAATGCGTTTTGAATGTGCTTGTGCAACAGCAACAGTGGCAATTAGGAATGCTGCACTCCTTGTTGGAGCAGGGGTTTATGATATAGTTTTGGCAGGAGGTGTTGAAAAAACAACGAATTTGTCAACTTCCCTTGCAACGCGTACCTTTGCAATGGCTTCTCATGCTCAATATGAAACACCAGTTGGAATTACTTTTCCCGGGGTATTTGCAATGGCAGCTCATATGTATGCTGATAAATATAATATTCCATTAATAGAACTTAAAAAACATATGGCAGAAGTAGCTGTAAAAAATCATTATTATGGATCAAAAAATTTAAAAGCTCATTTTCAAAAAGAAATTACTGTAAATGATGTTTTAAGTGGTATAATGGTAGCAGATCCTTTACAACTTCTAGATTGCTGCCCTTTTTCAGATGGAGCATCAGCAGTATTAATTACTACAGAGGAAAAAGCAAAAAAAATAACAAAAAAACCAATTTATATTGCAGGCATGGGACAGGCATCAGCAGGTGGTTTATATGTTCAACAGGATATAACAAAGGCAATGGCAAGAAAAACAGCATCAAAACAAGCTTATTTGGAAGCAGGAATTAAACCCAGTGATATTGATGTTTGTGAATTGCATGATTGTTTTACAATTGCTGAAATAATAGCTATTGAAGCTCTTGGATTTTTTAAAGCTGGAAAAGGTTATGATGCAGCAACAAAACGCCATACATATATAGGTGGTAAAGTTGCAATTAATACATCTGGAGGGCTTAAGGCAAAGGGACATCCTATTGGTGCAACTGGGGCAGCACAAGTTACAGAAATTGTGGAACAACTTAGGGATGAGGCTGGCAAAAGACAAGTAGAGGGTGCAAAAATAGGATTTGTGGATACAATGGGAGGAGATTTTGGAACTGTATGTAATATTATTTTAACAGCATAGGAATTTTCATTTTATTATGTATTAAATAACTACCATGATGCAGATTTAGATTTTAACCATGAAAAACACGAAATTGCATCACAAAAAAGACTTTATATTTTTTTTTGTGTTTTAGTGCTTTTCTTAGGTTATAGCTTTTAATTTAAGGAGCTTATGAATATGGAATCAAAACTTACATTTAAACAATATCAAAATTCTTTGCAGGAAAATAGATTTCTAGGACTTGAATGCAAAAATTGCAGAGTTTATACAATACCTCCTCAGGCTGTGTGCAGAAGTTGTGGAAGCCAGGAATTTATTCAAAGGCAAGTAAGTAATAAAGGAATTATTAAAACCTTTACAGTTATTCGTATTGCAGCAGATGGTTTTAAACCGCCATTTATAGTTGCAATGGTTGAGATGGGGCAGGGTGCATATTTAATGGGAAATATAGTTGGAATAGAACCAGATAGTGCAAATATGGAACTAATAGGCAAAAAAGTTGAAATCAAGGCAAAATTAGTTAAAGGTGATTTGTATTCCAAAGATATATGGACTCCAGTTTTTGAGATGATTTCAGTTTAAATTTTGGTTTTAACTTTTTGCTTTTTCAATAGTTTTTAGTTATTCTTATAAAGTTACTGATATCAACTATAACTTATCAAAATATTATATCTCTCTCTTGAAACCTTTGCACAAACTTATTTTTTATAAAAATACTTTTAAAAACATAAAATATCTTTTTCTAATTTTTAATATAAAAATTGTGCAAAGGTCTTATATTAGAAAGTTAAGTTTAATACTCTAAGGAATTTCTATTTTAAAATGAACAAATCTAATAATTATAATTTAAAGAATATTGCAAAAAAAGAAAAAAAAATTGAAATAGTAAAAAGAAAAATTTTAAGTCTTGATTTTAAAAAAGATTCAGTTTCAGCTTTGGATTTAATTTTTGAATATAATGGACCTGCAACTCTTATACAGTCTTTTTCTGATCAGGATTTATATTTTTTAATGCAAACTATTGGTAAAGATGATTTTATTCCTGTTCTGGCTTTAGCATCTTCAGAACAATGGGAATATATTCTTGATATGGATGTATGGGAAAAAGATAGAATTAATTTACCTGAACTTGCAAAAAATTTAGATATTCTTTTTAAGGCAGATAGAAAAAGGCTTATAAGATGGCTTGTTAAGGAAAAACCTGATTTTTTAGAATATTTTTTTTCAAAAATTATTACAATTAAAATAAGGGAACATGATCAAGATCCATCGGATTTTGGAGATGGTTATACAACTATTGATGATGTTTTTTATATAAAATTTCCTGAATTTTCCCAACCAAGTATAGAAGATAATCAATCCAATTTAACCAGCCAAAGCAAAGAACTTGAAGAAATTTATTCTCTTTCACAAACTCTTATAACAAAAATATTTAATACTGTTGCAGATATGGATCTTAAAGTATATCAGAGTATTTTGCTGGAAACTTGTTCTATATTACCTTTAGAAGTTGAAGAAGAACAGTTTAGGCTTAAAAATGTAAGACTTGCAGAAAAAGGTTTTTTACCATTTTATGAAGCTGTTGGCATTTATCAGCCTATAAAATTTAAAGATGTAACTCCAAAAATTTCAGTAAAATTCCCTAAAAAATTCTTTGATGATGATTTGCCTGTTGCTCCTGAATATTATTCTTCCATGTTTTTGGAAAAAAAGTTTTTAAATAAAAGTTTTTTTGTAAAATCCCTTAGTCTTTTAAATGATAATCTAATTTCAGATATAGAGCTTGAATTTACTTTTTTAGTAAATTTAATAATCTCAGCTGATAAAAAAAAAATACATAAAAAAAAAGATTTTAAAAATATTATAGAAAAAGCATGTGGATATTTAAGTATTGGCATGGAAGTAATTTGTGGGCTTAGTAATTCTACTCTAGTAAATTATGAAAATGGAAAAAAAATTATAGAAAAATATAAGTTAAAAGATATTTTTAGAATTGGATATGGAAAATCCTTAAAATTAAAATTAAAAACAAAAAATTGGTATTTTACAAGCTGGGTTTATAATAAAGAATTGCCTTTAAGTTTTTTAGGCGAAAAAAAAATGGGTGTTGCAGGTGGTTTGCTTCTTGATAAACCTCTTTATTTTGATGATTATAAAACAGGTGTTTTTTATAGAGATTTTCAATGCTTATATGACATAAAAAAAACATTACAAAAATTGGAACAAATAATTGAAATTGATGAATTATTAAAAATAATTAATCCTAATATTGAACTTATTAAAGTTGAATTTCTTAATTATAAAAATTTAATTCTTACTATGTGGGCACAACATCGTATTACATTAAAATCCCTTGCTGAACCCATTGCAATTGATATTTTCAAACCATTTTTTGAAGAGCTTTTTAATACAAATAAAGATAAAAACAAAAAAATTGATGATATAAAAAGAAATGATATTTTTCTATGGCTTGTAAAAGAATTTAATATAAATGAAAAAAAGATAACTCAAAATATTAAACTTATTTTTAAAAATCTTTTTAATGAACTTGAAAATGAATATTCAATGGTTAAACTTGAAAATCTTGATTCTAAACTTGTAACACATTTTTTTCTTAAATAACTGCCACTGCCATAAGGCAGATTTGATTTTTTGATTCTTAGTTTGTTGCCTTACCAATATTTATTTTGTTATATTTTGCATGTGTAATAATGTAATTCTTACCTTTATATTCTGTGCTTTTAGTATCTAACCAACCATTTTTTCCTCTTTGTTTTTTGAGTTTACTACTAGGATATGAAAATTTTATAAAATATTGGTGAAAGCATTCACTTTTTTTTTTATGTATCTTTAATAAAGATAACAGGTAATCAATAAATGGTATAGAACAAATAAGTTGTTCATCAGCACCTTTAATATTTTTTGATTTTAATTCACAAAAAATAATTGTGTTTCTATCTATTATAACATAATCACATCCCTTATGAATGCCTTTAAGCCCAGGGTTTAAAAAAGCTGATTTTATTTTAAAATCCTTTTTATTTTTATCTAATTTAAACACAATTGCATTTTTATCTAGTCCCCTTAAAAGCACAGATTTTAATTTTGCTTTTTTGTCAGTTTCTTTTAGCGTTACTTCTCCTTTTTCTTGATCAATATCTTGAATAATTTCAGGATTAAGAAGAGATTTTATATCATTATATAAGGTCTTATTCATATTATGCTTAAATATCTTGCTCATCTATTAAAAAATCAAGTTCATTAGACACTTCATTTATTTTATCAATAGTATCATCAAAAAATTTAATATCCATTCCTTTATTATCAATATTACAACTAGTTAATTGTCCATTTTCACAAACATATGTCCCTACAGATTCAGGCTTTAAATAGTCATTTTTAGTATATTGTTTATTGGAGTTTAAAAAATTTTCTTTATCTTTAAAATCATTTGATAACATTATTAAATTATTAAATTCTTTAATTAAATAATCACTATGTGTTGTAATTAACACTTTTAATCCATTATTTACACATAGTGCCAATAGCTGTGCCATTTTAATTTGATTGCTTGTATCTAGATGGCTTTCTGGTTCATCAATAATCAGCAATTGATTTTTTTTAGCTTTATGTTTAAGAAAAAAATAAAGATCAGATAAGCCTCTTGCAGAAGAAGATGCTAAATTAAGAGGTATATCAAATTTGCCATTTTTACGAGCCTTTGAAATAAAGCGAATTCCATTTTGATATTTAAAATATCCTCCTAATATTTCTTTAATATTATCAAATAGTTTGTTTTTTAAAAAATAGGATTGTTGTTTTTGAATAAACTCAATATCACGAGTATAATCAATATTATCTTTTATTGGTTTTGCATATTTTGCACTTGTTTGTTCCATAAGTAAAAAAAAAGGATCTATTTTTTTTCTACTGTCATTTCCCTCTAATTTTTGAAGGATTTCAACCAAACGATTTTTAGTAAAATCCAATTCCTTAGAAAAAAGTGAAATTCCAAATCTTTCAGCAGAAAGGATAAAAGGTTCAGGAATTTTTTGTATAAATATTCTGATAAAAGAGCCTAGTATTAGACCTTCTATTATTTGAGGGGGTATAGATAATGACACATAGTTTTGCAAATTAAAACATAATTTATTTTTTTCAAAAAAAGCATTTATATTCCATTTGTTTTTGCCTAGTTTAATTTTACCAACACCAACAGTTTTTTGCTTTTTATTAAACAAATATTTAGGATCTAAAAAACATTTTGCTTCTTTAGAATCATCAGTAGATGAACTTAAAATATCTGATATAATGTTATCTGATATTTGCAAAATATTTTTCATATTCTTTATACTTTTTTTAATAGTATTATTAAAATCTTCAATAATACATTCAGATTTTCCAGTATCTAATATTTCTTTAACAACTAAATTCAAATCAAATGGCAAATCTTTATTTTTAACTTTATCTACTAAAAAAAGAGGTTGTTTTACTAATTTTAATAATCCATACAAGGTATATGCCAGATATGTTTTTCCAGTATTATTAGCTCCTGCAATAATTGTTAAATCTTTTAATTTTAATTCAGCTTTATTTATTGGACCAATATTTTTAAATATTGCCTTCATAATAAAATTATCCTTAAATTTTAGGTCTTAAGTCATTTATTCTTTTTTATATAATTTTTTAATTTTAAACTTTTTCTAAGTTTATTTTATATGATGCCTAATTCATAATTCATAATCAAGGTCTTTATTTGATGCGTTCCAAGGAGCAATTTTAAATAAAAGCAGTAATCCCGGAACAGCAAAAAATGCACAAGCATAATAAAACCATGCCCATCCAAGATGCTTTGCCATCAAACCTGTAAAAGATGCTGCAACAGCTCCTGGGACTGCCATAAGACTTGTTAAAATTGCATATTGAGTTGCAGTAAATTTTTTATTTGTTTGTATTGCCATATAAGTTGCATAAGCTGCTTGTCCCATTCCTGTTGCAAGAAATTCAAATCCAACAATTGCAGTAAGTAAAAAATTGCTGTAATTTGCCCAAAACATAGAACTATGATCAAATTTAACAATAAAAGCAAAACATGCAGTGGATATTCCTTGTAATATTCCAAATATCCATAAAGATTTTGCAATTCCCAGACGCACCATTAAGGCACCACCTAGAAGCACTCCTCCAAAAAGCCCCAGCATTCCAATACTTTTTACAATTATAAAATATTGAGTTTTAGTAAATCCTTGATTTAAAATAAAAGGTATATTCATTGCTCCTGCCATGTTATCGCCAATTTTATAAAGCAAAATAAACCCAAGAATAAGTAAAATTCCATTTCTCTTAAAAAAATCAATCAAAGGTTCAATAATGGCATTTTTTATGGAACTTGGAGGAGAGGCATTAACAACTGGTTCAGAAACCAGTAAAGTTGTTAATATTCCAATTGCCATCATAGAGCAAAGCAGAATATGAATGTTTTTCCATCCAATATTTGAATCTGCTGCCAAAAATGAAAACCCAACAGAAACATACATGCCAAGACGCCAGGCATTCATCCATACTCCAGTGCCAAACCCAAGTTCTTTATCTGTTAAATATTCTCTTCTAAAGGCATCTAAAGCAATATCTTGACTTGCTCCAAAAAAAGCAACACTTAAGGCAACAATAAAAATCCATTGCAAAGATTTATGGGGATTAAATTGTCCAAGTAATCCAATTGTTATTATTAAAAATATTTGCGTAATAAGTATCCAGCCCCGCCTTCGTCCAAGAAAAGGAGGAACAAATCTATCCATTGCAGGAGACCAGATAAATTTAAGTGTATAAGGCATTGTTACAGCAGAAAAAAGTCCAATTGTTGTAAGATCAACATTTACATCAGTCATCCATGCTTTTAATACATCTTTAATAACATAATAAGGAAATCCAGATATAAAACCCAAAAAAAACATTGCAATCATTTTCCATGACAGCATAATTTGAATTGTTTTTGGCATTTTTTTAAACATATGTATGTGATTTTCCTTTGTTTATATTTAAGGCATATGATTTTATTGATATTTCTTTATAAGAAAATAAAACAAAGCATGGCATGGTTTAGCAGAATAACTAAATAATTTTTTATACTTTAAATTGAGCACTGATTTTAAAGATGTCTGTGGCAGGAAGATTTAAGATATTAGCAACACCTGTTTTTTCAGATATTTCTTTTAAATTTTTTTTAATTTCATCAGGAGAAGAAGCTATAAATGTAAACCAGATATTATATTTATGTTCACGCATATAATTATGAGTAACACCTGAATAGGAATTAACAATTTTTACAAATTTATCAATTTTTTCATTACTTACTTTTGCTGCACATAATGTACTGTAAAATCCAAGTTTTTTAGGGACAAAATTTGCTCCAATTCTTCTAATAATTCCATTTTTTTTAAGATTTTTAATTCTTGAGATTATTTGTTTCTCAGAAAGATTAAGTTCTAAACCAATTATTTTGTAAGGTCTTGAATCTATTGGAAAAGAATTTTGAATTCTATTAATAATTTTTTTGTCAATATCATCAATATAAGTCATTTTATTTTTTTCATATTTTTATTAGGTTATAGTTTATTATTTTATTTTAAATAAAATAATATATCAAAAAATAAAAAAAGGCTTTGCAAATTTAAAAAATGCAAAGCCTTTTTGAGTAAAATTATAAAATTTTAGTTAATATTATACACATCCTGTAGGTTTAGGAAGACCTGCCATTTTACATGCTCCTTTACCAGGGCCTGAGGGGAAAAGTTCATAAATGTGTTTAAGTTTAAATTTTGTAAGTTTAGAAAGAACACGAACCATTGGTGCAATACCGTTTTTTTCATAATAGTCCTGAAGAATTGTAACAACTTTTGTATGCTCATCAGTTAATTCATCAATACCTTCCTGTTGTCTTACATACTCAACCCATTCATCTGAAAAATTATTATAATCAAGTAAGAAACCATCCTCATCTATTTCAAATTCTTTTCCATTTATTTCTACTGTTGCCATTACTTCCTCCTGTAAAAAAAAAGTTTTTTTTTTATAAAAATATAATTACTGTATAATCTTAAAAATTGTTAATTTTATAATATTAAATTAGCAATCTTTTCTTGTCAATAAGAAATTAATTGGGGATAAAAACTCTTTATATAGTTTACTTAAATTTTTTTAAGATTTTATCAACATACTACATATATGCCCATGTTTTTTTTTATATACTACAATTTGTACATAAGGCTATTTTATTTTTTTATAATGCCATCAATATTCCTTTGGAGTTTTATTAATTTCCTCTAAGGTAAATACAGGGCCATCTTTACAAACTAATTCCTTGCCAATATTACATCTTCCACACATGCCTATTCCACATTTCATTCTATTTTCAAGAGACATTATAATTTGTTTTTCATTGTATCCAAGTTTTTTTAAAGCAGGTTCTGTAAATTTAATCATAATAGGAGGTCCACATACAATAGCATATGTATTTAAATCAGCTTTTGGAGCTTTTTTTTCAACTATTGCAGGCACAAATCCAACATTATATTTCCAATCAGAATCATTAGTTCCATCAACTGTTATATGCATATTAATATCATCTCTTGTTTCCCATTCATAAAGTTCATCTCTATAAAGAAGCATACCAGGAGTTCTTGCACCATAAACAACATCAATATTACCAAATTGTGATCTATTAGCAGGATCAAGCATATATATTATTGAGGATCTTAATGTTGTAAAGGCAAAACCACCACCAATAATAACAACATTTTTACCTTTAAGCATATCCCATGGATACCAGTTGCCTAAAGGACCTCTAATACCCATAATATCACCAACTTTCATATTATGAAGATGTGATGTTACAACTCCTGTTTTAAATACTGTAAATTTTACAAATCCTTTTTCAACTGGAGAAGATGCTATTCCAATGGGAATTTCTCCTATGCCGGGAATTGAAAGTTCAGCAAACTGACCAGCTTTATACAAGGAAAATTTTTTTTCATCTTGTTTATTTAAAAAAACAAATTTAAATGTTTTAAGGGATTTATCCTCAGTTGCAATTTTAATGTCATCAATTACAACAGGATATGGTATATAGGGATTTTCCATTTGTTTCTCCATCTATATTTCAAATTTTTTGCTGAGATTGCACTATCAGCAGATTTTTACATTTTATATTTTTAAAATTGCTCTTTTAATTGTCTGTGTCTGGTTCATGAGAATTCATTAAATTGCATACTTTTCGAATATCAATATTAACAGGACATAGTTTAACACATCTGCCACATCCTACACACATTATGCCATTGTCATATTTATCTAGAAAATATTTTAGTTTATGCATAAATCGTTGTCTTACCCTCATAGTTTTTTCACCCCTTGGATTATGTCCAGAAGCATGAAGGGTAAAAAGTGGTGACATACATGTATCCCAGTTACGAATTCTATATGATAAATTTCCCTTTGTTTCATCTTGTATATCAAAACACCAGCATGTTGGACATACAAAGCTGCATGTGCCGCAGTTTATGCAGGAAAATGCTATATCATCCCAAAATGGTGCTTCATATAAATCAAGGGTATTTTTATCTTTAAGATTTTGTGTTGAGATTTGTGAAGATATGGCATTTTCTGCCTTTTTTTTCATATTATTTATGATTTCAATAGCTTTTTTATTATCTGTTTCTTGATTAAATCCTGCAACATCAAGAAATGCCTGACCTTTATCTGTTAGAACTTTTGCCAAATATTCTTTGCTGCAATCAATTAATAAAACATCAAGCCCTTGTTCTGCAAAGGGACCTGTGTTTGTTGAACTAGAAAAATCAAATACAGATGGATTATTTACAGCAAGTCCTATAAATGTTGTTGCTTTATATGCCTCACACCAGTAGGGGTCTTTATATTCATCAGTATCAAAATTTAAGTTTAAAATTTGAATTGCCTTTGCATCATAGGGTTTTATACTAATTACAGCTCTTTTAGAATAATCTTTTTTAACTTGTTTCATTATATGGTGGTCATCAATTGATTCATCAAGATTGGTTTGAAGTATTTTTTCTGTTTGGGGAAAAAGAATAGACTTGGGAGAAACAAGAGTATCTTTGTGTTCCATATCTGGATATTCATCTAATTGAAGTTTTTTAAATATATAATTATCTTTTTCTTTTACAGGTCCAAAAAGCTGATATTCTTTTTTTGACTGGTTAATTCCATTTTCCCAGTCTTTTTTATTGATTTTTATGACTTTCATATTTGAACGCCTTTTTTAAAAATTTAGTGGCTTTATACTATTATAAAAGAATTTATAATTACTTTGATATTCTTTCATGTTTTTTTGTGAGGCAAATTAAGAAATAAAAGTCGGATCTGCCTTTCTGCCTTATAGGAGTTATTTAATAAAGCTGTCATCATCCTTAAGACTGAATGTATCCAGTAAAGGTCTTTTAGTTATATCAAGACCTGCTTCCCATCCATATATTTCATAGGAGTCTTTTATAAGTTTTCTTGTAAAATCTCTTACATTAATATTCATTGGACAGGCTTGAACACATGCTCCGCAATCTGTGCATCTTCCAGCACAGTGATATGCTCTCAGAAAATGAAATGTTTTAATATCTGTTTTGTCTTGACCCTTGCCTACCCACTGGGGATTTGATTCATTAACAAAACAACTGGGGCAGTAACATAATGGACAGGCATTTTTGCAGGCATAACATCTAATACAATCTTTTAAAAGATTATCAAAATAATTCCATTTATCTTCTATGCTTAAACTTTCAATTTTTTTAACATCTGCAAATTGATCCTCAATTTTTTGTTCTTGAACAAGTTCTGCTGCAAGTTCGTCATAGATCACAGGATTTCTATGCATACAGGTTTTACAATTTGATTTAAGATAATCACTTTTTTTAAGATTTTTTTCTATTAAACCTGATTTTACAATAATGTCTTCTCCATTCTCAGAATAATCTGTAATATCATCATTAAAATTGGACTGAAGTTTTATTTTGTCTATCATTCCAGTACATGGAACACCAATTATATGAAGCTTGTCCCTTGAAATTTTATTTTCAGTTATATGGGTAACAATATTTCTTGAATCACATCCCTTGGCAATTATACCAATTTTTTCTTTTTTATCAGAAATAAAATTGGCAAGGTTGATTCCACAATTACTGTCCCAGATAAATTCTTTTGTTTGTTCAATATTATGTGCTGCCATAGGACTTACTGCCATGGGTATGGTTCCTTTTTTAAAACCAATAACCATATCAACTTTATTATTTTTTAAAAGATTAGAGGAAAGTTCTCTTATATTTTGTGTTAATTTATTCATATAGCCCAACCCCTTAATCTAATGTTTTTACAAATTTATTATTAGGTTCCAAAGCTCTTACAGCATTTGTTACCTCTTTTGCCACATTTACAAATTTTGTTGCTTCAGCAGAAGAAATCCATGAAAAGTGAAGTCTTTGTTTTTCAATTCCCATGTGTTCAAGAAGATTGCCCATTAAAGCAAATTTTCTTCTAGCATAATAATTACCTTCCAGGTAATGACATTCACCAGGATGTCAGCCTGAAACCCATACTCCATCTGCACCCTGTCTAAATGCAGAAAGAATAAATTTAGGACTTACTCTTCCAGTACATGGTACTCTTATTACTCTAATATCAGCAGGATACTGCATTCTGCTGACTCCTGCTAGATCTGCTGCACCATAGCTGCACCAGTTACATAAAAAAGCAACAATTTTTCTTTTTTCTTTGGTCATTTGTAATATCTCCTTTGGTACACTTTGAGAGCTTTGAATTGTGAAAAACTAATTATTCCAATGCCTCACTTTATACTGCTTTATCCAATGCATATATTTGTGCAAATATTTGATTTGTATCAAAACCTTTAAGATGAATAGCACCTGATCTGCATGATGATACACACAAACCACATCCCTTGCATAAAATTGGATTAATTTCTGCTTTATCTTTAAATCTTCCCTCAGTTGTAAATAAAGGTGCAGAATATGGACAAATAGATACACATATACCGCAGGAGCTGCAATACATGGGATTAATATCTGCAACATTACCACTAGTATATAAATTGTCTTTTTTAGACAAAAGAGTAAGTGCTCTTGATGCAGAAGCTTTTGCCTGAGTTACAGCTTCATCCAAGGATTTTGGATAATGGCATGAGCCACAAAGAAAAACTCCATCTGTAGCAAATTCAGCAGGTCCAAGTTTTGCGTGTTTTTCCACAAAAAAGTTATCTTCATTAATGGGAACTTTAAAGAAATTTGCAAGTTTTTCATCTTTATTAGGAACAATTGCCGTTGCAAGAGTAACAATATCAGGTTTAATTTCCAGTAACATATCAAGGATATGATCCTTTACTTTTACTGATATCTCATTTCCCTTTGTTGTAACTTCAGGTTTAGCATTAACATCATATCTTATAAAAATAACACCTATATCCCTTGCTTTTTTATAAAGTAATTCTTTTTCACCATAAGTTCTAATGTCTCTGTATAAAATATAAATATCCATTTCAGGTTTTTTAGTTTTTAAAATAATGGCATTCTCTATGGAGTGTGTACAGCAAACCCTTGAACAATATGGTCGTTTAGTTTCCCTTGAACCAACGCATTGAATAAAGACAGCAGAATTTATATTATTAATTTCAGGATCATTTTTAATAAGCATTTTATCTAAATCAAGACTTGTAATTATTTTAGGGTTTTCTCCAAAACAATATTCACTGGTTTCACAACCCTTTGCACCTGTTGCAATAATTGCAATTCCATGCTCTATTTCAAAATCTTTTTCCTGTTTTAAAAGTTTTGATTTAAAATTACCCACAAAGCCATCAACACTTTTTAATGTTGTATTAAGATGTATTTTTATTTTGTCCATTGAACTAACATCATTAATAAGCTGTTTTAGTTTTAATTGGACATCTTCTCCCTTTGCTGTTCTATAAAGTTTTAAAGCCTGTCCCCCAAGAAAGTTTTGCTGTTCAATAATATGAGTTTCATAGCCTTGACTTGCAAGACTTTTAGCAGCAGCCATTCCTGCAATTCCACCACCAATAATTACAACTTTTTCATTTAAATTTATTTTTTCTTCTGTAAGAGGCTCTGCAAGACCAGATTTTGCAACTGCCATTCTAACAAGGTCCTTTGCTTTTTCCGTGGCAAGGTCAGGATTGTTTTTGTGAACCCAGGAGTTTTGATTTCTTATATTAGTCATTTCAAAGAGATATTTATTAAGACCTGAATTTGTTAAAGTCTCTTGAAATAAAGGCTCATGTGTTTTTGGAGTACATGCTGCAACAACAACTCTATTAAGATTTTTTTCTTTAATATATTCAACCATTTTATCTTGAGTATCTTGGCTGCATGTATAAAGACTTTCCTGTGCAAATTCAACAAAGGGAAGTGTTCTTGCATATTCAGTAATTTCAGCACAATTTACAACACCATTAATATTTGAACCACAATCACATACAAATACACCAATTCTTGGTCTTTCTCCTGTTACATTTATTTCAGGAACAGATTCAGGAATTTTTGTAAGAGTATTTCTTGCCTTACTCAAACTATCTCCTGCAGCAGAAGCAGCAGCACTTGCATCAAGAACAGATTCAGGAATATCTTTTGGTCCATTAAAAGCACCGGCAACATATATTCCATCTCTTGATGTTTTTACAGGTTCAAAGGAATCTGTTTTACAAAAGCCATTTTCTGTAATTTCAATTCCTATTTTTTCAGCAAATTTTCTTGTTTCATCAGGAATTTCAATACCAACAGAAAGAACAATTATATCAAATATTTCAGTTTGTATAACCCCTTTTTCATTTACATATCTTACTTCAAGGTCATTAGTATCTGGAACTTCTGTAATTGAATGAGCTCTTGATCTAATAAAATTAATGCCATGTTTTTCCTTTGCATTTTGATAATATCTTTCAAATTCCTTGCCCGGAGTTCTCATGTCCATGAAAAAAATTGAACAATCAAGGTCATCACCTTGATGCTCCTTTGCAATCATTGCTTCTTTTATAGCATACATGCAACATACTGAACTGCAATAGGAATTATCGCATTTATTAGTGTCCCTTGAGCCTATACATTGAAACCATGCAATTTTTTTTGGTTCTTTATTATCTGATAATCTTGTAAGATGTCCCTGTGTAGGGCCTGATGCTGATAAAATACGCTCAAACTCCATAGTTGTCATTACATTGGGGTAATTTGAGTACATATAATTATCAAATTTAGATGGATCAAAAGGTTTAAAACCAGGGGATAAAATTACTGAACCCACATCAATTTCAATGATCTCATCTTCCATGGAGTGATCAATGGCATCCATTTGACATACTTCAGTACAAATTTGACATCCACCTGTTTTAAAATGCATACATACATCTCTATCAATGGCAGGATTATTAGGCACTGCCTGGGCATATGGCACATAAATTGGTTTTCTGCCTTTAAGACCCATTTCATATTCTGAGGGAATAATAAAAGGATTTTTCTTTGTAATTTCATTCTTAATTTTTTCAAGAGTGATATGACCCGTAGGACATACTGATGCACATGCACCGCATGCTAAACATGTATCTGATTGAATCCCGAAAGGGGTATCAATTTTCATGTCCACACCGCGACCGGTTAGACTGATGGCACTGTTTCCCATTTTTTCACACATGCGGACACAAAGACCGCAAAGGATACAATCGTCATCCTGTTTTGGAAATCGTACGGTTTCGATTTCATACTCTTTTGCCAGTTTCTTTAAAAGCGGTACTTCAGGGCATCTGGCATAGAGCATTTCAACAATGAGTTTACGCCCCTGGTGAACCGCCTCGGTATCGGTATTGATTTCCATGCCTTCCCATATGGGATAGTTGCATGCCGTAACAAATTTAGTGTTTCTGCCGTTAAAGAGTTCAACTGTGCACATACGGCACATACCTGCTGGTTCCAGAGCTTTATGGTGGCAGAGAGTGGGGATTGTTATTCCATATTTTTCAGCGACCTGAATAACATACTGGCCTTCTTCTCCCTGAACTTTTTTACCGTTAATTTTAAATTTAATCATAGATATTATACCTCGTAATTATTTGATAACGATGGCGTTGAACTTACAGGCATCGTAGCAAATTCCACATTTAATGCATTTATCCTGATCCAAGATGTGGGGTTCTTTTTTATCCCCTGTTATGGCATCCTGGGGGCATTTCCTTGCACATAGAGTACAACCGGTACAGGCGTCTTCATCAATCTCATAAACGAACAGGTTCTTGCAGACACCTGCTTTGCATTTCTTATCGTGAATATGAGATTCATATTCTTCCCTGAAGTAATGGATTGTTGTCAATACAGGGTTCGGGGCGGAAGTGCCCAGGCCGCAGAGTGAAAATTTTTGAATCATTGATCCCAGTTCTTCAAGAAGTTCAATGTCACCTTCTTTTCCGCTGCCGTTACAGATACCTGTTAAAATATCCAGAGACTGTTTGATTCCCTCCCTGCATGGGTTGCATTGGCCGCAGGATTCTTCTTTAAGGAAATCAAGAAAATATCTGGCCACATCCACCATACAGGTGTTTTCATCCATAACAATCATGCCGCCGGATCCCATAATGGAACCGACCTTGGCAAGCTGCTGGTAATCCACCGGTGTATTCATAAGACCTTCAGGGATGCACCCGCCGGACGGTCCGCCGGTCTGGACAGCCTTGAATTTCTTTTTGCCGGGAACGCCTTCACCCAGGTTGAAAACAATGTCCCGTAAAGAGACACCCATGGGAACTTCAAGCAAACCCGTGTTTCTTACTTTGCCGACGAGTGAAAACGCCTTGGTTCCTTTACTGTTATCCGTACCGAATCCGGCATACCAGGGTGCTCCTTTGAGAAGAATAGCCGGCACATTGGCATAGGTTTCAACATTGTTAAGATTTGAAGGTTGATCCCTGAATCCTTTTTCAACGGTATGGACATATTTTGCCTTGGGTCGGCCGACTTTTCCTTCAAGAGACGCCATGAGTGCTGTCGATTCACCGCAAACAAAAGCCCCGGCCCCTGTTGATATCTTGATATTAAATGAGAATTTGCTTCCGGCAATATTTTCGCCAAGAAGACCGTAGGCGGTGGCCTGTTTGATTGCCTTGACCAGACGTTTTACGGCCAGAGGGTATTCATTTCTGACATACATGAACCCTATGGAAGATCCAATGGCCAAACCCGCAATGAGCATACCTTCAATAACGGAATGGGGATCGCCTTCCAGGATACTCCGATCCATGTAAGCGCCTGGATCACCTTCATCTGCATTGCAGATAATGGATCTCTTTCCGGCATGCTTTGCACAGGTGGCCCATTTAATGCCGGTGGGAAATCCACCGCCGCCCCGACCCCTTAGACCTGATTCTTTGATGGTGGTTATTATCTTCTGGGGTTTGGTGTTTTTCAAGGCCGTCAGAAAGGCAGCGTATCCTTGCTTTCCAAAATATTCTTCAATGCTGTCCGGATCCACATATCCGCAGTTCCTCAAGGCGATTTTGACCTGGCCTTTAAAAAAAGGCGTTTCCTCAAGAAATGGAATATTTTCTGCCGGTTCAATTTTTTCCTGGGGATTGGCCATATCGTTCTCGAGAAGAGATCTCGGGTCTTTTACCTGTCCCAGGATGTGTTTTTTGATTTTCTTATTGTCAAAATCATCATTGATATAGTTGTTAATGATATCAACGATTTTGTCTTTTGTTACATTTTTAAACATCATACGGGGTTTGCCTTTGGAAATGATTTCAACCAATGGTTCAACCTCGCAATAGCCAATACATCCTGTCTGGCAGATGTCAATGGTTTCATTTTGAGAAAATTCTTGTTTTGCAGTATCAAATGAATCTCTTGCCCCGGCCGCAATGCCGCACGATGCCATCCCAATATTAACCTTTATGGTTTCAGGAAGGTTTAGTTTTAGCCGGTATTCCTCTTTTATTTTTTCCAGGTCTCTTACAGATTGAATAGTCATGATTCATACCTCTTGTGATTTATTCGTATTGATTTAACACTGTTTCAATTTCATCAGACTTGATACGGCCATGCATATCTTCGTTGATTTTAATGACCGGTCCAAGACTGCAACAGCCGATACAACGAACAGATTCAAGAGTAAATTTCTTGTCTTTGGTTGTTTCACCGTCCTTAATATCAAGAGTGTTTTCAATCTGTTCCCGGACTCGCTCTCCACCCCTGACGTGACAGGCCGTTCCAAGGCAAATGGAAACAATGTTTTTTCCCCTTGGTTCAAGGCTGAATGTGCTGTAAAAGGTGCCAACCTCATAGATGTTGCTGTAAGGTATGTCCAGTTTTTCAGACACATATAATAGTGTTGCTTTTGGAAGATAATTATAGCGACGTTGAATTGCCTGTAGAATCATAATTAGATTCTCTTGCTCACCGTCAAATTCATTTTCAATTATCTGATCTAACTTCAGATAATCAATTTCTTCATTATCATTGCTAGGTTGAGTAGACGCTGTACTCATTTGTAATTCTCCTCTGTAGTTCTCCTCTGTAATGAACATTTTCAAACCGTATTATGCTGCCAGTACCTGCTGTGTAACTGGACAGGCTTCCACACAAGCTCCGCATCCTGTACAGCGGTCTAATTTTATACTTCTTGCCCGTTTTTTTATCTTAATCTTGAAGTTTCCAGCAGAGCCTTCAATAGCTTCAACATCAGCATAAGTTATGAGTTCAATGTTTAAATGCCGGCCGACCTCGACCAGTGTAGGTGAAATAATTCACATTGCACAATCATTTGTTGGAAAGGTCTTGTCAAGTTGTGCCATAACACCACCAATTGACGGACCTTTTTCCACTAGATAAACATAATATCCTGAATTTGCCAGATCAAGGGCTGAAAGCATCCCAGAGATACCTCCACCTATTACCAGCACAGAACCTGTTACATTATTAGTCATACTTTTATCTTCTAACATTAGGATAGCCTCTTAAATTTACCATTTAACTATAAACAATATAAATATTGAAGTATAATATTAGGTATTTTGTTTAATAAATTTTATTGTAAATAGGCATTAAACATTATAATGTCAATAAATTTTTTGTGAATTTTTATTCATTAAATTTAGGTTTAAAATACAGGTTAAATATAAAATATTATATAAAAGTTAAAATTGAAATCTCAAGAAAAAATAATAGTAATATGTGGACCTACTGGTATAGGAAAAACAGGTTTTGCTATAAAACTTGCAAAAAAGTTTAATGGTGAAATTATAAGTGCTGATTCCATGCAGATATTTAAATATATGGATATTGGAACTGCAAAACCAAGTAAAGAAGAACAAAAAAAAGCAAAGCACTATCTTATTGATATTGCTTTGCCAGATGAAAAATTTAATGCTGCAAAATTTGCACAAATGGCTGATGATGCAATTATAGAAATAATAAAAAAAGATAAACTTCCAATTGTTGCAGGTGGTACAGGACTTTATATAAAGGCTCTTATTTTTGGTCTTTTTAAAGAAAAAAGTATTAATGATAACACTGTTAATAAAGTGAAATATAAAACACAAAATAGTAGTATAAATAATCTTTATGAAAAACTTAAAAAATATGATCCTGACTCAGCAGAAAAAATACATGCAAATGATCTAATTAGAATTAAAAGAGCTCTTGAAATATTAGAAACAACAGGCACAAAAATTTCTATGTTTCAAAAAAAACATAATTTTTCCATACCTAGATATCAAACTTTAAAAATTGGTCTTTATATGGATAGAAAAATTTTATATCAGAAAATAGAAAAAAGAGTAGATTTAATGATGACTCAGGGATTTGTTGAAGAAGTGAAAATGCTTTGCTCTAGAGGTTATTTATGTAATCTAAAATCCATGCAATCCATTGGCTATAGGCATATATGTAATTTTTTAAACAAAGAATTTACCTGGGAAAAGACTTTGGAACTTTTAAAAAGAGATACAAGAAGATATGCAAAAAGACAATTAACATGGTTTAAAAAAGAAAAAAATATTATCTGGCTTAGGCCCCATGAAATTGAAAAAGCAGAAGTATTAATTCTAAATTTTATTAAAAATCAAAATACACAGGATATATTTAAAAAATGATTATTTTAAACAAATATCAAAAAAATACAAAAATACTTTCTATTTTGGGGTTATTTATAGTTATTATTTTATGTTCTATGATTTTGGGGTGTATGTCAAAAAAAGTTATAGGAACTAATGGAAAATCATTGAAAAAAAATGTTGGTAAAATATCATCAGATAAAATGAAATTAAAAACTCTTAAAAGCAAATATAATAAAAAAAAGATGCTTAAAAATAAGTCAGATAAAAATATAGTATCAGAGGAATATTCTTTTAAAAAAAATGTTATTGGCTGTCTGCTTCCACTTTCTGGTCAATTCAGTATTTTTGGGGAAAAAGCATTAAAAGGTGTTGAAATGGCTGTGCAGGATTTATCAAAACAATATAACCAAAATATTACTGTTTTGATTAAAGACACACAATCTAATGATGAAAAAGCTGTTAAATGTGTAAAAGAGCTTGCAGAAAAAAATGTTGGCGCAATTATAGGGCCTATGGTTACAGCAGAGTTTGCAGGAAAACAGGCTGATGAACTTGAAATACCAATTATTGTCATGACTCAGAAAAATAATATTGCTGAAAATGGCAAGTATATTTTTAATAATTTTCTAACGCCTCAAATGCAGACAGATTCTCTTGTTTCTCATGCATTTGTAAGTCTTGGCATAACAAAGTTTGCTATACTTTATCCTGAAGATCGCTATGGCAAAACCTATATGAATTTATTTTCTGCCAGGGTTAATAAACTTGGTGGCAAAGTTGTTGGTGCTGCATCCTACTCTCATGACCAAACAGATTTTTCAGATGCAGTTAATAAAATTTTAAGTTCATCCTATGCTATTTCTGATTCTATTAAAGAAACAATAAACCATGATGAAAATAATAGACCTAAGCATAAAGATGAACAAAAAAAGCTTATATTAGATTTTGAGGCAATATTTATTCCAGAGGCTCCATTAAAACTAAGTCTTATTTTACCACACCTTGTTTATAATGATATTATAGATGTTTATCTTTTGGGTACAAACATTTGGCACCATAATGATCTTATTAAAAATTCATCAGAATATATTAATAACTCTGTAATTACCCAGGGATATTTTGCAAAAAGTAAAAATACCAGGACATTTAAATTCGCAGAAAATTTTAAACTTTTATATAATAAATACCCTGGATTTATTGAAGCTTGTGCCTATGATACTTTAAAAATACTTGTAAAAACAGCAATGGAGCCTGGTATTTATTCCCAGGAGACTTTAATAGATGCCCTTGCTGGTAAAAGAGTTTTTGATGGAGTTACAGGAAAGACTAGATTTGATAAAAATGGAAATGTACATAAAGAACTTTTTTTTCTTACAGTTAAAAATGGAAAATTTGTTGAAATTAATTAATCTTTTTAACAAAGACTAAAGACTAATAGATATTTTTTGTTTCTTTTTAAATTAATTTAGAATGAACTCATATGATTTTTTCATGGGTTTTTTTTGTTTATTAAACTGCAGCTTTTCATAATATAATGCTGTTTTACTTGGTTTTGAATTTATGATTTTTTCATAGGTTATTCTTATTTATTAAACTGCAGCTTTCCAATATAATGCTGTTTTATTTGGTTTTGAATTTATAATTTTTTCATATAATTTTTTTAATTTTTGAGTTTGATTAATTTTGAATTGAGCTGGAGAAATAGGGATTTCCATGCTTACCCCTCCTGCAACCATAGGAAATAATACATGTTTATAAATATAATTTCCTTTTTTAAATGAAATAGTTTCTGTTTTTGCATTAGCTAGACCAGGTAAAGATGGAGGCATTGAATATTCATATTGATAATTATATTGTTTTAAATAAAATGAAAAATTTAAATTTACATGTTTAAGGCTGTCTTGAATATACATGGCTTTTAGTAAGGCACTAAGTCGGAATAAATTTTCTAATTTAGCATATGAAAGTACTGAAGTAGCTGCATATTTAAATTTTTCTGAAAGACATTTCGCAAATTTATCAGCATGGGGATCATTTCCTCCTGAATCAAAAAGTTTTCCATCTGCGGTTGCAAGCTGTTTTTCAGTGAGAACTACAACAGAACAATTTTTAAGCAAAATAATATTTTTACCTGTTGTAAATGTCGGGTCTCCTTTATTTATATGAAACCAGAAACGAGACATTGATGTTCCACTTAAAATTGGCTCTTCTTTTTCAATAGAATGTTTCATATCTAAAAGTGCAAGATCCATAGTAGATGGGATACCATCTAATGTTACAAGACCTTGTGAAAGCTTTTTCATATGATAATCTGCATCAATCATTACATGGGCGTGATGTGATTTTCTAGGTACTCCTCCAACAACGATTTTTTGTGGTCCTATAGTTTTTTTGTAACTGTTAAAAAATTTTTCCATTTCTTTTATACTACTATAAACAGCCTTGTTTTTTGAACTAATGGCATTAAGTTGCCGTATGTTTTCAGGTTGGGGATCAAGGGAGCAATAGGGATAGGGTTGCCTATTCCAGATGTTTCTAATATTAACTACAAAATCGTCAAGACTTAGACAAGGCCATGTATCTGTTTGTCTTCCAAAAAGAATAATATCTTGGTTTTCTGGATCAATGATAAATCCTTCTATCCATCCAAGCCCACCTAATTTTTGTACTGTTTCAGTTATATTTTTGTTTCGGACATTTTTTTCTAAAATTTTTAGAGAAACGCAGATTCTTTTGCTTGAGTTAGATGGGTGATTGATATTTTCTGCATAACAAAATTGAAAACCAAAAATTACAAATAAAATCCATAATAATATAAATTGTTTTTTCATAAAAAATCACCTTGTTTATTTATGTTCTGTTTTTACAGCATAAATATAATAAAAAATATGTAATAAGATTACAATATATAGCATATTATGGTCAAATCATAGCTCTATATTGTACCAGCTATTTTTTTTACTTTCCTAGTATTTTCCTTATTATTATTTAGTTCTAAATTTTAAGTTTTTATAGGTTATTATAAAAATTTAAAAAATTCATTTCCTACAATATGTAGCTAATGCTTGACAAGTGTATACCATATATTGTATTTCGCTCACATAGTTTTGCATTATAAAGAGTTTTTCAAAAATCCCATTAAGGACTAAATGGAAAGAATTATTTGAAGCCATCAAACAATAATTCATCAAAAAAATCTTTTGATAATTCCCTAGATATACAACCACGCTTTGATAAATTTTCATGTTTAAATAAATGGACAGTTGGGTGGGGATTTACTTCCCTTTGTGATCTTAAATGTTCTTTTTGTTACAGTTCAGAAGTTCGTGAGGATTTACAGGATTCTGGAACAAGCATAAAGTTGGCAGAACAATTTCTTATAAAAAATGGGGATTATATTCACTCAATTAATTTTGGGACTGGAGAATGTTTTTTATCCCCATATTTTCCTGCCTTACTTGAGCATTGTAATCTTTTTGCTCCCAAGGCTGAATTAGCAGTTACCACAAATGGTGCCCTGGCTGATTTGTCTCCTGTTTCTCTTAATACAGTTAAAAATTATATTCATGAATGTGACATTTCCTTAGATTTTGTTCAAAAAAATAAACATGATTTTTGGCGTGGGAAAAAAGGAACCTGGGTACGAGCTATACAAGCTATTGAAACATCTCTAAAACTTGGTCTGCATACAAGTATAGTGATGATTGGTACAAAACAAACATTAAATAAGAATAATATTCAAGGGCTTTTAAATATAGCAGTTGCATATAATGTGGCTTTTAGAATTAATCTTTATATGCCAACAACTGGAGATTACTCTTTTATTCCTTCAATAAAATCTATATTTGAACTTTTTATCATGCTTAATAAATGGAGTTCTAATATTTGTTCCAGTGATAGACTGTTTAGCACTTTTATAGGCACTAATAAAATTGATAATGATTTAAGCCAAAAACTATCATGTCGAATTATGCCAAATGGCAATGTATCTTCATCAACATATTTACTTAAAGATCCCTGGGTTATTAATACTAGTATTCCCAATATTAAACTTAATCATCTGGAAAAAACTACACCATTTATAAAATATGCTAACCCTCCCATTCCCAAGAATTGTAAAAAATGTTCCCATCATCAGAAATGTCAGGGAGGTTCAGTTGAAAGACGATGGCTTTGGTATAATTCATTAGAAAAGCCTGATCCCTTTTGTCCAGAATTTCATGACTTAAAAAATATAGATATTACATCACTTGCATCAGTAAAATATAATAAAAAATGGTTTGGTCCAAAAATTCATTTTGATTATCTTCCAACAATTATTGCACTTCCACCAAATTTTAATAAAACTTATTCTATAGTATAGAAATTTAAAGTTTTTCATGAATAACATAAAACCAGAAATTCAAAATATCATTAGTTTAAAAAAACCTATCTATGTTGACAGGGGCACTCCTTCTAGCAATACTCCTGAAGCAATTTCAAGGGCGGGAATACAAGCTATAAATGCAAAAAAAACTTATTATACTGACATTAGGGGAACTAAATCTTTAAGACAAATTATATCAGATTCTCTGCATAATAAACTAGGGATTAAATATAATCCAGAACAAGAAATTATTGTAACACCAGGTGCAGGTCCTGGTATTTTTATTTTAATAATGGCTTTATCTTCCTTAGGTGATTCTATTTTAATTCCAGATCCTTGCTGGCCAGGATATAAAAGCATGATTAATGCACTTAACCGCAAAGCTATATTGTATCCTATGCTATTTAAAACTAATAAAAATTCTATAGATAAATGGAATCAAAAATTACAAAGTCTTATAACACCAAAAACTCGCTTAATAATATTAAATTTTCCTCATAATCCAACTGGAATAAATTTAAATAAACAATGGCTTTTAAGTTTTGCAGATTTATTGGAAAAATATCCAAATTTAATTATTCTTTCTGATGAAACTTACCATGAAATTATTTTTGATAATGGTAAATATATTTCTCCTGTAATACTGCCTGAATTAAAATCCCGTAGTGTATTAATTCATACATTGTCAAAATCCTATGCTATGACTGGCTGGCGCATTGGTTATGTTGCAGCACCTTTGCATCTGGCTTGTCAAATATATAAAACACATATTGCCGCAAATTGCCATGCAAGCTCCATTTCTCAAGAAACAGCAGCTTATGCACTTGAACATGGTTCAGAAATTATTAAAAAATTTCAACAGCATTATCAATTTAACAGGGATTATTTAATATCAGAACTTAATGCCTTTAAAAAAATAAAATGCCTTAGTCCCAAGGGAACATTTTATGCGTTTCCTGATATTTCTGAATTTGGAGTTTCAAGCAATGAATTTGTAGAATCTTTGGCAGAATCAGAAAAAATATTTGTTTATTCAGGATCAATTTATGGATCAATGGGGGAAAACCATATTCGTATAAATTTTGCTGTAAAATTTAATATTCTTAAAGAATTAATACACAGGCTAAAACGATATATAGGTTAGATTTGATGACATTGTAAATTTTTTTTCATCTACTTTGTTATAGTATTTTTATGACTTTAAAATACTATAAGGATTATGGAATTTATGTTTGATATTCAAGAATTAATAATTTTATTAAATAATTATTGTAATCTTTGTTGCAGTTATTGTTGTTTTAAAGAAGATAAATCTGAACAATTTATTGAATGTTCTATAAAACATCTGGAAAAAGCAATCACATTATTTTTTGAATGTATTAAATTTAACCCTAAATCCCAACGAGTATTATGTTTTAATGCTGATGGAGAAACATTACTTTCTAAAAAATTACTTGTTAATGGAATAAAGTTTGCTGCTAAATTAAAGAAAAAATTTCATGGGAAAAATGTTATTCTAGCAATTGTAACTAATGGAACTTTAATTGATCATTATCTAGCATCTCAATTTTTTCGTTTTGGAGTTTCTGTAACAATAAGTATTGATGGAAATGCTTTTACACATGATCAACACAGAGTTGATAAAAATAATTTTCCAACACATGGAAAAGTTATTAATGGTATTTATCATCTGAAAAAATTCAAAGTTCCTTTTAGTGTACGTGCAGTTATTACCCCTGAAACAGCTTTGCATATACCTGAAACATACAATTTTCTAAAAAAGTTACATCCTTCCAGATTAGTAAAACTTCGCCCAGTAAGAAAAAAACAATATCCATTACTGCCTGAAAAATGGGTAGAAGTTTTTACAAAAAATTATACTAAGTGCATTAAAACTTTGCTTTTAAATGGAGTTGATATTTCTGAATTTCCAGATGATGCGTATTATTTTGCTAGATTTATTACCCAGGGAATTCCACGGCAAAGATATTGTGGTGCAGGTTATAATATGTTGTGGATGACACCTTTAGGTTTTTTTACCAGCTGTGGATTATTTTCAAATACTGATAAAATACTGGGACATATTGATATGCTTTCCAGTGCCAAGGATTTGTGTAATCTTTTAGAAAAACCCTTTGCAAGTATATTTCGCAGTAATTCTCCGCAATTTAATGAGCCATGTATGTCTTGTTTTTGGGTTGATGTATGTAATGGAGGTTGTCCAGCATTAAAAATATTATCACAAAAAACAAGGGAACCTCCTTTACTTTGTGAGTATTACTCAACACTTGGAACTATGATGGAAAGTTTTTATAATTTGATAAATTTCAGGAGATAAAATATGAAAAATATCCCAGAGTTTTTTACATCTCCTCTTTTTAGGCATTCTGGATATACTGCCCACATTCGTACAAAGGATTTTGCTGTATTATTTACTTCATTATCAAATACAACAAAATCAGATCAACTTTTTCTGGAACAAGATAATATAATTCAAAAACAACAAGCTTATAATTTAAATAATAAAGATAAAAAAACTTTTACCATGTACCTTGTTCTTTGTGATCAATGTAATTTGCAATGTTCTTATTGCGATGTTCTTGGGAAAAAAGATCATCTTAAAAATCAAGCATATATGACATGGGATACAGCAAAAATAGCAATTAATGAACTTGTAAAACGCATTAAACTGGATCCTGAATTAAATGCACAAATTGTGTTTTTTGGAGGAGAACCTTTGTTAAACTGGTCTCTTTTAACGCGTATTTGTGAGGAACTTGAAAAAACAGGATTCAATAATCAAATAGAAAAAATGCTGGTTACTAATGGAATATTACTTAATCCAGAAAAAGCTGTATTTCTTAAAAAACATAATGTTTATGTTGTTGTTTCAGTTGATGGACAAGAAGAAATAAATGATAAAGTTCGATGTTATCATGATGGAACAGGAAGTTTTTCTGATGTTTCCAAGGGACTTAAATATCTTAAGGATATAATGCCTAATCAATATGGTATTTCATGTACCTTAGGAAGCCATAATGCATTGTCATTATCTGAGGAAATAGTATATTTGCATGAGGAATTTAAACCTTGCTGTATAGGAATAAATGTTTTTCATTTTCAACAAGATGGTACATGTCCCATTGAAATTGATGATAAAACTTTATGTAAATCATTATTAAGTTCTTTTGAAACTGCCAGAAAAAAAGGTATAGCTATTTATCAATTTGCAAATATTCTTAAGTCATTTACCACCCAGCAAAGAAACAAAGATTATTGTCCAGCCTGTGTAAACAAACTGCTTTTTTCTCCTAATGGAAGAGTAGGACGGTGTGAGACTTTAATGACTGATGAACGCTTTTCTGTATCATTACAGGATTTTTTAACTAAACCTCTGCCTCCAAAACTTGATTGGTCAAAATATACTCCTGAACATGAACCAACTTGTTTTAATTGCATTGCACAGTGGATTTGTCCTGGAAGTTGTGCTTATGATCAATTTATCAGTACAGGCTCACTTAATGGAGTAGAACCTAGACGATGCAATTTTCATATTCAATTTTTCATTGAATTATTAACTCTTGTTCTAGATGCTATGTTAAAAACAAATTATAGAAAAAAAGTATATGTTCCTTTAAAAAAGCATTTTGCAAGCGTTGCCGGCAATATTCCTACAAGTTTTCCAGAACATACAATATTCGTAACTGGCATGGGATCTATGTCAGATTAGGGAAAATTATATGAATATTTTGTTACAACAGGATAATAATTGCGATATTCCAATTATATTAGATGAAATTGATTTGCATGTTACAACAAAATGTAATTTAAAATGCAGTTTTTGCAGTGTCAGGGCAAATGAACATAATTATAATGATTTGTCTTTAAAACAAATTTTTGAAATTATTTCTCAGGCTCATAATCTTGGAATGAAAGAGCTGCATTTAACAGGAGGAGAACCAGCATTAAGACAGGATTTAGAACAAATTATTAATTATGCTTTTAAAAAAGGAATAAAAACCCGCGTTATTACAAATGGAACTTTAATAAATAAAAAGCGTTTATATAGACTTCAAGATGCAGGTCTTTTAAATATTATGGTAAGTATAGATGGGCTTGAACAAACTCATAATATTATGCGGGGTTCTTCAAGTTCTTGGAAAAAAGCAATTAATTGTGTTGAAATGGCTGTTAAGCTTGGTTTTCAAACTAGAATAGCCTTAGCTGCGTTTAAAAATAATATCAATGAAATCCCTAAATTAATGGAAATTGCAAATAATATTGGAACACATATTTTTTCTATTTTTATTGGGTCTCCTTTAGGAAGGGGCATAAAATTAAAAGATAAAGTTATAGATTCACATATATGGTATTTGTTTCTTAAAAAACTTTTAAAAGATGTGTCTAAATCAAGATATGGTCATAATATGGAAATTATTGCAGAGCAGGGATTTTTATGGTCTGATACCAAAGGATTTAATCCTGATAATATAAAAGGTCGGGGAACTGGATGCTCTACATTATTAAAAAATTTTGATTATCTTATAGTAAGAGGTGATGGAAATCTTTATCCATGTATATTTTTTTTACATAATGGAGTGTCTCTTGGAAATATTACAAAACAATCTCTTAAATCAGCACTTGTTTATGCAAAAAAACAAAAAGCTTATGAAAAATTTGTTAAATTAAAAAATGGTTGCAAAGATTGTAAATTCAATTTTTCTTGCAATGGAGGGTGTTCAGGTTATTCTTTTTTATATTTTAAAGATTGGCATAAACCTGATCCAAGATGTATGTTGCAACAAAAAATAGTTAAAAAAAATACTTTTCAACAAGAATTTTTATCCAGCCAGCAATACCACCAACAATATTATCCACTATGTCCCATTGCAAAATTAAATTTACGCACTGGACAGTTTGGAGGAAGTTCTGAACAGGCATTGTCCTAGGTGTGTGTTAAATAATAATTTTCTTAGATAAGATACCCATGATTATCCCAATAAAAATTTTCTATTGATATTCAATGTTTTTTTAAAGTGATTTATGATAAAACCATGCCAAATTAAAATTAAAATATGTAATTTAAAAAATTTTAAAAAAATTCTTAAATTTAGATTTTTTTTATATGCTTATGAAAAATGGAGAATATTAATATGAAAACAGTGAATTTTGTATTAAGCGGTCTAGGAGGGCAGGGCATTCTTTTTATGACAAAAATCTTTGCTTTAACTGCTATAGATAAGGGATATAATATACTTGGTGCTGAAACTCACGGCATGGCACAGCGCGGTGGTTCTGTTGTGTCTCATTTAAGAATTGGAGATACAGAATCAAGCTTAATTTGTGCTGGTACAGCAGATTTTTTAATTTCAATGGATGAATCAGAAGCTTATAGATATCTGCCATATTTAAAAAAAGAAGGAAACCTTTTTGTAAATGCCTCATATGATACATTTCCTGATAAACGCGTTACATCGTATTTCAGTAAAATGAAAATTAAATATCAGGCAATGCAAGCTTCAAAAGTTGCTTTTAAACTAGGTTCTCCAAGATCAACAAATCTTGCTATGGTTGCATTTTATTCTGGGTTTGATATTGGTCCTTTAACTAAAGATGAATTAAGAACTACAGTAAACACATTAAGCCCTGATTTATTTAAGGAAAAAAATTTAAAAATTTTTGATACATGCTATAAAACAGGCAGAAAAATGTTTTTGGAAAATTGATAAATATAAATGGGATTTTGTTTTGATAATTTTATGCTTGAAAAGAAGGTATGAAGATATTCTGAATATAAAAATAATAAGTTAGAAGATTTTTTAAAAATATTATTTGTTTCGTTCCATGTGGCTTTTAATACCAAACCCACTACCCAAACCACCTAAAAAGATGACAAGAATTTTTATTATTTCCTTGTAAAGTTCCTTATCTGAGCCAACTAGGAAAATTGTTAAGAAAATAAATAATATTGCAAAAATTAAAAGATATATAAGGGTAAATTTTCTAGTTTCGCCTGCATCTTTAAATGATCTTTCGTCATCTTTTTCTGCAAGCTCTAATATCTTATCAATATGTTTTTCATTAATTTTATCAGCAAGTGGATTTTGCATGGAATCAAATTCATGCATTGACATACCAACTTCTATTATTTTTTTTGCTTTTGGTGGAAGATTATCTAATACATTATCTGATTTTTGATTTATTTCTTCTATAGAGTTATTATCTTTTTTTAAACCTAATTTTTTTTCAGTTTTACTCATTATAATCGTTTCAATAATTGGTCTAGAGAAATTTTATTATTTAGTACAGTATTAATTCGATTAGAAATTTCAGTTTCAACAAAAGACGCTGCAGCTTGTTTAATAAGCCTTTGAAATGTTTTATTATCTATGTCTTTATTTTGATGAAGTTTTATAAGATGTTTTACAAAATATTGAAAACCTTTAATATGGTTATGCCTAGGTAAAGAGGATTTTAATCTTTTTTTATGGTAATATGAAAAAATATTATTATATGATTTTTTGTATTTTTGTATATTCATTATTTCCTCATTAGAAAGAAAGTTCTATTTTTTTTTAAATTTTTACCATTAATATAAATACTTAGTAAAGTCAAATTAATATATATTATCTATATAATAATTATAATCCAATAAATATGATTTATAATTACAATACTTTACTTAAATTTGAATTTTTTACAAAATTATCAATTCTAAAGAAACTTTTATGAAAATTTCAATTGCAAAAAATGCAGGATTTTGCATGGGTGTTCAAAGGGCTGTAAATATTGCCTTGGATGCATCCAATAATACAAAGGAACCTTTATATACATTTGGTCCTTTAATTCATAATCCTCAGGTATTGGAAATGCTTAAAAACAAGGGGATTTTATCTTTACAAAAAATTCCTGAAAAAGGAAAAGGCACTGTTTTAATTCGTGCTCATGGAGTTCCTCTAAATGAGCATGAACTTCTTGAAAAGGTTGGTTTTAATGTTATTAATGCTACATGCCCAAGAGTAATAAGTGTACAAAAAATAATAAAAAAACATGGAAAAGCAGGTTATGAAACAATTATAATTGGAGATAGAAATCATCCTGAAGTAAAGGGGCTTCTAGGCTATGTTAGTAAAAACGGATATACAGTATCTAGTTTAAAAGAATTTAAAAATCTTCCAAAATTTGAAAAAGCAGTTGTTGTTGCCCAGACAACTCAGGACACATCTTTGTTTAATCAAATAAAAAAAAATACTCAAAATAATTATCCAAAATATAAAATATTTAATACAATTTGTGATTCTACTGAAAAAAGACAAAAAGAAGTTAGAGAAATTTCAGAAAAAAATGATGTAATTATTGTTATTGGCGGTAAACAAAGTGGAAATACCAGGCGTCTTGCCCAAATTGCTGCAAGTACAGGAAAATCATGTTTTCACATTGAAAATATTTCTGAACTTGATTTTAAAAAAATATCTTTTAAAGATTCTCTGGCAATTACAGCAGGTGCATCAACGCCTAACTGGATAATTAATGAAGCTTATGGAAAAATTAAAACATTTTTTCAAAAAAATAATAATTTGTTTTATTCTTTTGTTTTGCAGACAAGAGATTTTTTATTAAAAACAAATATTTTACTTTCTTTGGGAGCAGGATGTCTTACTTATGCATGTTCTAGAATGCAGGGATTTGAACATAATTTACCTTATGTGTTTTTGGCAATGTTTTATATTCTTTCCATGCAGATAATTAATAATTTATTTACTATTAAATCAGACAAATATAATAATCCTAAAAGGGCATATTTTTATGAAAAAAATAAAAAAATACTTAGAATTTGTGCAGGAATAAGTGGCTTAGGAGGACTTTATATAACATTTCATTTAAGTATATTTTCATTTTTCATTTTTATGGCAATGAGTATTTTAGGATTTTCATATAATTTAAAATTTTTTTCATTTTTTAAAATTAAAAGGAGAATAAAAGATATTTCAGGATCAAAAACTATTTTTATTGCAGGTGCCTGGGGTATTATTACATCAGTTTTACCATTTTTATTACATCAATCATCAATTTTCAATTTTCAATTTTTAAATCTCAAACCTCAAACTTTAATGGATTTTATATCTGTTTCCCCTTTTTTATTATTTTCTAGACAAACACTTGCAATGGTTTCTGTATTTGTATTTTCAACTGGATTAGTATTTTCCAGAACAATATTTTTTGATATTCTGGAAATGCAGGGAAACAGAATTACAGGAAAAGAAACTCTGGCAATTCTTATTGGTGAGAAAAAAAGCTTAAAAATAATTAAACAGGTTTTAATTTTAATTTTTCTTGTTTGTTTTTTATCAGCAAGTATTGGAATTATTCAGAAAACTGGATTTGTTCTGGCGTTTTTACCTGTTTTAATGCTTTTTCTAATTATTTATACTGAAAAAAATAATTTATTTTCTGGAATGTACTTGTACTTTATTATTGAGCTGCATTTTATTATAGCTGGAATAATGGCAGTTATTTTTTAATTAGACTTAGAATCTAAAGGGATAAACCAATATTTTTATAATATTGTCCTTGTTTTATTTTTCCTCTTTTTATGCAGCCTTGACTATATATTTTACATTTTTTCCTAAGAACTTTTTCAGAGGCTTTTATTTGTTTATTTGTTAATTTATGGTTTTTTAAAAGTTTTTGAATTGATTTGATTCTATATTTATCAAGGGAATGGTTTTTTGAAAGCTGATCCTTATGCCCGCCTTTTTTTATTGTATATGGTTTATTAATTAAAAAAATTGGATGGGTAATTGCTGTTCTTAACCATAGATCATAATCCTCACATGCAAAAAAGTCTTCATCAAAATACCCAATAACATCAAAAAATATTTTTTTCATCATTACAGCTGATGGACTTACAAGGCACAATTCCAAAGATTCTTTAAATATTATCCCAGACTTTTTTTTATGTTTTTTCATTGGATTAATTCTTTTTCCATTTCTAATCCATATTTCTTCAGTCTGGCATATTATGGCACTAGGATTAGAATTAAAAAAATCAATTTGACATGATATTTTAGGTGGGAGCCATAAATCATCAGAATCAAGAAAAGCTATAAATTCTCCTTTGCTTTTTTTAATGCCTATATTTCTTGCTGCACTTACACCTTTATTTTCCTGTTTTAAATAAATAATTTGTTTCATAAATGGTTTAAGTTTTTCTGTTGTATTATCACTTGAACCATCATCAACAATAATTAATTCCAAGGGGGTGTAATCCTGTGCAAGAACAGATTGTAAAGCTTTTAAAATTATCCAGCTTCTATTAAATGTAGGAATAATTACACTTACAAGGGGATTTTTATTATGATTATTCATGGATTTAGATTTTTAATATTTTTTTTAAAATAATGAATTTTTAATGAGAACCGCATGATTTATATTTAACATGTAAGTTTTTAATTTTAAATATTTTTAAATTTTTGTATTTAATTATCTTAATCTTGACACAGGTTTTAAAATTATTTACACACAAAAAAGAATAAGAAAGTATATGATTTATTATTTATTTAATTAACAGATTATAAAAAGTTCGCCCTTATATTTTTTCGTGGTTTTTTTTAAAAAAAAAGAGGATTTTATGGCAAGGTTGAAATTAAAGGAACATCTTATAAACCAGGATTGGTGTAAAGGATGCGGCATTTGTGTCCATTTTTGTCCGAAAAAAGTTCTTAAACTTAATGCAATGGAAAGGGTTGAGGTTCTAAATCCTGAAAATTGTATTTGCTGTAAATTTTGTGAACTAAGATGCCCTGACCTTGCAATTGAAGTTCTTACAACTCAGGATGGAAAACATGACTAGTAAAATAAAATTTGTACATGGAAATGAGGCATGTGTTAGAGGTGCTTTATATGCAGGTGTTAATTTTTTTGCAGGTTATCCAATAACACCTTCAACGGAAATTGCTGAGATTCTTTCTCAAAAACTTCCAGAACAAGGTGATAAATTCATTCAAATGGAAGATGAAATTGCATCTATGTGTGCAATTATTGGAGCTTCATTAACAGGTCATAAAGTTATGACTGCTACAAGCGGCCCAGGTTTTTCTCTTAAGCAGGAGGCTTTAGGATATGCATGTATGGCTGAAATTCCCTGTGTTATAGTTAATGTTCAAAGGGGAGGTCCTTCAACTGGAAATCCAACCCATGTAAGTCAGGGGGATGTAAATCAGGCAAGGTGGGGAACTCATGGTGATCATTCAATAATAGCACTTACAGCTTCAAATCATCAGGATATTTTTGAAACAACAGTTAATGCATTTAATTTTGCAGAAACATATAGAACTCCTGTTATACTGCTTTTTGACGAAACAATTTGTCATATGAGGGAAAAGCTTATTATCCCCAGAAAAAATGATATTCCAATAGTTAATAGATTTAGAACTTCCTTAAAAAAGCATGTTGATTATCATCCATATTTACCAAGGGAAGATGGAAGGCTTCCTATGTCAGATTTTGGTGATGTGCATAGATATAATGTTACTGGACTTTTCCATGATATGTGGGGATTTCCCTCAAATAATCCTAAAATAGTACAGGAACTTTTACATCATATTAATGATAAAATTGAAAATAGTATCCATGAAATAACAAAATACAAGGAACATTATCTTGAGAATGCTGAATATATTCTTATTTCCTATGGTTCTTCTGCAAGATCTGCAATTCATATGGCTAAAAATAGAACTCAAAGAGGTGAAAAAATTGGAGTTCTTGAACTTCAGTCTTTATGGCCCTTTCCTCATGCACTTGTTAGAGAAAAATGCAGCAAAGCAAAGGCTGTTCTAGTTGTAGAAATGAATATGGGGCAGATATTAAATCAGGTTAAACTGGCACTTGGTGATTCAAAAAATGTGTTTTTGGCAAATCGCATAGATGGTAATTTAATAACACCTACAAATATTAAAGCACTCCTTAGAGTTATACAAGGAAGAGGAGTATAAAATGAGTGTAAAAGATTATATTCGTGAAAGATTTTTTCCCCATATATGGTGTCCTGGATGTGGGCACGGTATAGTTTTAAATTCTTTTTTAAGGGCAGTAGAACAACTTAAAATTAATAAAAATAAAATAGTAATAACTTCTGGAATTGGATGTTCAGCAAGAATTTCAGGTTATGTTGATTTTCATAGTCTTCATACAATACATGGTAGAGCCCTTGCTTTTGCAACCGGCTTAAAATTAAGTAAACCTAAATTAAAAATTATAGTGCCTATGGGAGATGGAGATGCTTTAGCAATTGGCGGCAATCATTTTATTCATGCTGCAAGAAGAAATATTGATGTTACAGCAATTATAATGAATAATCGAATATATGGCATGACAGGAGGACAATATTCTCCATTATCAGGACTTAACATAAAAGCTTCTACTGCTCCTTTTTTAACAATTGAAAATGATTTTAATATTGTTGAACTTGCAAAAGCTGCTGGAGCATCATTTGTTGCAAGAACAACAACATATCATGTGTTGGAAGCTGTAACTCTTTTAAAAAAAGCAATTAAGCATAAAGGTTTTTCAGTAATTGAAATACTTTCCCAATGTCCTACTTATTTTGGCAGAAAAAATAAAAAAGGAGATGCTTGTTCAATGCTTGAGCTTTATAAAAAAAATACAGGAAAAATTGGATCTAAAAAATTAAATAATAATCCTGATTTAATTAAAAGAGGAATTTTTGTAAATAATAATAAGCCTGAATATTGTGAAGAATATGAAAAAATTATCCAAAAAGCAGCAACTGCCGCTGCCATAAGGCAGATTTGATTTTTAGTTTCTAGTTTGTCTGAGAACAAAATATCAAAGAATATTAAATAGTTATTCTTTTATATAATAAGGAGAAAAAATAAATGAAACGAACAAGGCTGGTGTTTTCAGGTTCAGGAGGCCAGGGAGTTATAACAGCCGGGATAATTCTAGCAGAAGCTGCTGTTATATATGAAAATATGAATGCAACTCAAACCCAGACCTATGGTGCTGCAGCAAGAGGCGGTGCAACCAAAACTGATGTTATAATATCAGATTCTAAAATATATTTTCCTGAAGTTGTCCAGCCTAATATTCTTGTTTGTCTTACTCAAGATAGCTACAATAATTTTGCATCTATTATCAGGCCCGGAGGTATTCTTTTAACTGATTTAAGATTTGTTAAAACCATTAAAAAAATTGATGCAAAACAAATAGAACTTCCTATGTATGAAAATGTTATAAAGCAAATTAATAAAAAAGTTGTGTTTAATATATGTATGCTTGGAGCACTTATTGGAATAACTAGACTTTTAAAACCAAGTTCAATTATTAAAGTCTTAAAAAAAAGAATTTCAAAAGATTTTATTGATATAAATAAAAAAGCTCTTGATATGGGTATTAAAATGGGCAGGGAGTTTAAAAAGTAAATGGCGTTATAAAAATTGTTAAATAATTTCTTTACAAGGTTTAAATCATATAATAATATAATCATATTATATGATTTTTTTTGTTGAGAGGAGATAAAAATGGAACGCATAAGTGTAACACAAGCTGCTCGTCAATTTTCAGATTTACTAAATCGGGTTTTTTATCAAGGAATAGTTGTTGAATTAGAGCGAGGAAATAAGGCTATTGCTCAAATATCTCCAGTTACTTCTGAATCATCTGTAAAAGTTAAAGATTTAAATAGGTTTTTTAATGAACTTCCTTTACTTGGTGATGATGCAGATGATTTTGCAAAGGATCTAGCAGATATTCGCAAACAAATCCCATTAGAAAAGAATCAATGGGAGCAAAATTAATGGGATTAATGTTAGATACAAATGTTTTTATTTATTCAGAACGATCAAATAAGCCAATAGATTTTTCAAAATATGAAAGTTATGGTGATGTATATATAAGCTCCATAACTGTTTCAGAATTACTAGTTGGAGTACATTATGCTAATAATGATGCAAAAAAAGCTCGTCGTTCTGCTTTTGTGGAATCTGTATTGGCTAAAATACCTGTTTTAAGTTTTAATACCAAGGAAGCCAGAGTACATGCTGGTTTGTTTTCAACACTTACTAAGCAGGGACAAATTATTGGAGCGCATGATTTAATTATTGCAGCAACTGCAATAGTACATAATTGTGCTGTTTTAACAGAAAATATAAAAGAGTTTAAAAGAATATCAGGTCTTGAAACCATTTCATTTATTAGATTTTAATAGAATTATAAATTTTTTTCCTATAATTTTTATATCTACACTAATTCCTGCATTTTGCGTAATTCATAATTATAACTCAAAAAATATTCTATTTTTCTAAAAAAAATAAAAAATATTGATAATTACGGCAGTTTATTATAATTAATCTTTCTATTATAGAAATTTTCACTTTATTCCATATTAAATCAAAATATTATAAAAAATTAGTTTTTATTTTTTCGTGATATTTCGTGTTTTTCGTGGTTGTAGTTTGTTTTTCGTGATTCTAGTTTATAATTTAAAATAAAAAAAGAGAAAGAAAAAATGAAAAATGTACTAGGTGCAAAATGTATGATTTGCAGTAAATTTTTTGAAGATTTTGAATATGTTTGCCCAGAACATCAATCTGAACATGAACCAGAACATGAATTTGATTATAAAAATGAAGGAATACTTGATATTAAATATGATTATAATTTAATAAAAAAAACATTTACTAAACAAAAGCTTGCAAATAATAAAGACAAGTCAATATGGCGGTATACACCTCTTCTTCCTATAAATGAAAATTCTCCTGTTCCAAATCTTTTTGTGGGAAATACTCCATTATATTCTCTTAATAAATTAGCAGATAAATTTAATGTAAAAAATCTTTATTTAAAAGATGATTCAAGATTGCCCACAGCTTCTTTTAAAGACAGGGCAAGTGCAATTGCTCTTGTAAAAGCATGGGAAAAAAAAGCAGATGTTATTACAGCAGCAAGCACTGGTAATGCAGGAGCTGCCCTTAGTGGACTTTGTGCAAGTAGTGGAAAGGAAAATGTGATTTTTGTTCCAGCATCAGCTCCTCAAGCAAAAGTTGCTCAACTTCTTATGTTTGGCTCAAAAGTTATGCTTGTTAATGGAACATATGATGATGCATTTGATTTGTGTTTAAAAGCAGCTCAAGAATATGGATGGTATAATAGAAATACTGGTTTTAATCCCTATATGTCTGAAGGCAAAAAAACATGTTCCTTTGAAATTTGCGAGCAGCTTAAATGGAAAGTACCTGATAAAATTTTTGTAAGTGTAGGTGATGGGTGTATAATTGGTGGTATTTATAAAGGATTAAAAGATCTTTTTAAAATGGGATGGATTGATCATATTCCAAAACTTATAGGTATTCAGGCTGAAAAAAGCAGTTATATGTACCAAGCATGGAAAAATAATGAAAATATTATTACAAAACCTTTTGTAAAAGCTGAAACTCTTGCAGACAGCATAAGTGCCGGACTTCCAAGGGACAGAATTAAGGCTCTTAAGGCAGTAAAAAATACAAAAGGAGAATTTATAACAGTAAGTGATAAAGAAATTTTAAGGGCAATTCCTGATCTTGCAAAACAAACAGGGGTTTTTGCAGAACCAGCAGGGGCTGCTACTTGGGCAGGTTTTTTAAAGGCTGTAAAACAAAATATTTTATCTTTTGATGAATCTATTGTTATTATTAATACAGGAAGTGGATTAAAAGATATTAATAATGCAATGAAATCTGTTGAACTTACAAATATGAAGTATAATAAAGTTGAACCATCAATTGATAAGTTTAGAAAAATGATGGCGTCGTAAAATTTTTTCATATACTTTGTTGTAAAATTTTTTGAAGATTTCAACATACTATATGTATGCCTTTATCCTTGAAAAAATATTACGCCTTGTATATGAAGTTTTTTAATTAGCCATCTATATTTGAATTTTGATTTTTTACAAAAAACAAATAATGGCGTTATAAAAATTTTTCATTTATTTTGGTATAGTATTTTTTCAAGACTTTAAAATACTATTCTTATATATGGAGCTTGGCACTATGCCATCTATATCTATATTTCAATTTTGATTTTTTGCAAGTTTGTTAATAGAAAAATATGATACAGGAGATAAAACTATGATTGATTTAACTATTTTTTCTAAGGCTTTAAATAGAACAGTTGAGCGTGCCAAGGAAAAAAATATTATTATTCCTACTTTAAAACAACAAAGAGATCCCTTATTAATTCCTGAAAAAATAATTCAAAAACTAAAAAAAGTAGGTCTTTGGGATATTGATTCAATGAATCTTTTTAGGATTTCATGGAAAAATGAACCAAAAGAGTTTGGTGGTGGATATAATGGTGTGAATTACATTGAATTTCCCCAGGAACTCACAGGTGTTAAAGCGCGAATTATTGCACTTGTCGGCAAGTATTTTCCAACAGGCTCTCATAAAGTAGGTGCAGCCTTTGGATGTCTTGTACCAAGACTTGTAACAGGACAGTTTGATCCTACAAAACAAAAAGCTGTATGGCCTTCAACAGGCAATTACTGCAGGGGCGGAGCCTATGATTCTTCAATTTTATCATGTGAATCAATTGCAATTCTGCCGAAAGAAATGAGTCAAGAGCGTTTTCAATGGCTTGAATCAGTTGCAGGGGAGATTATCACAACTCCAGGTTCTGAAAGTAATGTAAAGGAAATATTTGACAAATGTTGGGAACTTAGAAAATCAGGTCAGGATCTTGTGATTTTTAATCAATTTGATGAGTTTGGAAATTATTTATGGCACCATGAAATTACAGGTCCTGCAATCTATGATGTACTTAAAAAGGAAATGAAAAAAGAAAATAGATTAAGAAGTCTTGTTTCTGCAACAGGTTCTGGCGGAACAATAGCATCTGGAGATTTTTTAAAAGCAAAATTTCCTGAATGTAAAATTGTTGCAAGTGAAGCTTTGCAATGTCCAACACTTTTATATAATGGATTTGGCGCCCATAGAATAGAAGGTATTGGTGATAAACATGTTCCTTGGATTCATAATGCTAAAAACACTGATTTTGTTGTTGCAATAGATGATAATGTTCCCATGAATATGATTCGTCTTTTTAATGAACCTTGCGGAAAAATGCTTCTTAAGGATAAAGGTGTTAAAGAAGATTTGATAAACAAACTTGATTTAATAGGTATTTCAGGAGCTTCTAATTTAGCATCTGCAATAAAATTAGCTAAATATTATGAAATGGATGAAAATGATATTATTGTTACTATTTTAACAGATTCAATGGAAATGTATGAAAGCAGACTTAAAGAACTTACAAGGGATCATGGTGTTTTTTCTGAAAAAGATTCTGAAGCTGTTTATTCAAGATATATACAAGGTCTTACAATTGATAATATAAAAGAGCTTAGCTATTATGAAAAAAAATCAATACATAATTTAAAATATTATACTTGGGTAGAGCAGCAGGGCAAAACCTATGAAGAAATACAGGAACAGTGGTATAATGATTCCTATTGGACTGATGTTATAGATAAAGCTGATGAAATTGATTCCTTGATTGATGATTTTAATAAAAAAACAGGGTTAATTGAAAAATTATAGGAAATAATATGAAGGTTGATTATAAAGAAATATTAAAAAAAGCTGAACAATATAAACCTGAAATCTCAAAATTTCTTCGTGATATGATTGCAATTCCAAGTGAAAGTTGTGATGAAAAAAAGGTTATACAAAGAATTTTTCAAGAAATGAAACTTGTGGGTTTTGATAAAATTGATATTGATCCCATGGGAAATATTTTGGGTTATATTGGGAATGGCAAAACTCTTATTGCAATGGATGCTCATATAGATACAGTTGGTGTTGGAAATATAGATAACTGGGATTATGATCCCTATAAAGGTTATGAAGATGATGAAATCATTATTGGAAGAGGTGCAACTGATCAGGAAGGTGGAATGGCTTGTATGGTTTATGCTGGAAAGATAATTAAAGAACTTAAGTTGGAAGATGATTATACTTTTCTTGTAACAGGGACTGTTCAAGAAGAAGATTGTGATGGTTTATGCTGGCAGTATATTATTGAACAAAGTAAAATCAAACCTGAATTTGTTGTTTCAACAGAACCTACTTCATGCCGTATTCATAGAGGTCAAAGAGGAAGAATGGAGATAAAAGTTGAAACAACTGGAATTAGTTGCCATGGTTCAGCTCCTGAAAGGGGAGATAATGCAATATTTAAAATGGGATATATTTTAAATGAATTGCAGGATCTTAATAAAAAATTAAAACATGATGATTTTTTGGGCAAAGGAACTCTTACTGTTTCTGAAATTTTCTTTTCATCTCCTTCCAGATGTGCTGTTGCAGATGGGTGCAGCATATCAATTGACAGACGATTAACATTTGGTGAAACATGGGAAAGTGCATTACAGGAAATCAGAGATCTTTTTTCTGTAAAAAAATCAAATGCTGTTGTGTCAATGTATAATTATAACAAACCTTCTTATACTGGACTTGTTTATCCTACAAAATCATATTTTCCTACATGGGTTCTTAAAGAAAATCATGATGTTTGCAAGTCCCTTGTGTCTGCATATAAAGAGCTTTTTCATGAAGATCCTGTTGTTGACAAATGGACATTTTCCACAAATGGTGTTTCCATAATGGGAAGATACGGCATTCCATGTATTGGGTTTGGGCCAGGCCATGAGGATCAAGCCCATGCTCCCAATGAAAAAACTTGGAAAAAAGAGTTGGTTAAAGCAACAGCAATGTATGCAGCAATTCCATCATTATACTTAAAACAAAAAATATAAAGTAAGACCTTTACACATTGGAACAAAATCAAGCATTGTGCAAAGCTCTTAAAGTAAATAAAATATGAAAAAACTTGTTATAGTTGCCCTTGGCGGAAACTCATTAATTCGTGATAAAGAACATTTAACAATTAATGACCAATATTGTGAAATACAAAAAACAGTAAATCATATTGTTGATATTATTGAAGCTGGATATAAAGTTGTTGTTACACATGGAAATGGACCTCAGGTTGGTTTTATTTTGGCAAGATCTGAAATAGCATATAAATATGAAAAACTTCATTTTGTGCCGCTTTTAAATTGTGTGGCTGATACTCAAGGTGCCATTGGTTTTCAGATTCAACTTGCTTTAAATAATGAATTAAAAAAAAGAAATCTAAAGCAAAAAGCTGTAACTATTGTTACACAAGTTAAGGTTGCAAAAAATGATTATGCTTTTAAAAATCCAGAAAAACCAATTGGTAATTTTTATACACACAAAGAAATTGATGAAGTTAAAAAAAAACATCCTGATTGGATAATGATATCTGATGCAGGAAGAGGATATAGAAGAGTAGTTCCTTCGCCCAAACCTTTAGAAATTATTGAACTGGATATGGTTAAAAATCTTATGGCAAATGGGCATATTGTTATTACTGTCGGAGGAGGAGGTATTCCTGTTGTTCAAGATGATAATGGATATTTTAAAGGAATAGATGCTGTAATAGATAAGGATTTTGCATCAGCATTGCTTGCTACAAATCTTGGGGCAGAAATGCTTGTTATTTCAACATCAGTTGATAAAGTATGTTTAAATTTTGGGAAAAAAGATGAAACACCACTTTCACAAATAACTTATAATCAAGCTAAAGAATATATAAAACAAGGGCATTTTGCATTAGGAAGCATGCTTCCTAAAATAGATGCAATTCTTTTTTATTTAAAAAATGGTGGACAAAAAGCAATTATAACAAAACCAGAAGATTTGAAAAAAGCAATTATTGGAAAAGCTGGAACTCATATAAAAATAGATAAATAATAAGATGGCAGAAAAAATAATGACTTATCGCGGTGCAGTTTATCCCTGGCATTGTGATCATATGGGGCATATGAATATAATGTGGTATGCTGGGAAATTTGATGAAGCAACATGGCATTTATTTTCTAAAATAGGTATTACACCATCATATCTTCAAAAGGAAAAACGAGGCATGGCTGCGGTGCAGCAAAATACCAGCTACAAACAGGAATTGCGTGCAGGAGACATTATTACTATTTACTCTGGTATTCTTGAAATAAAGAAAAAAGTAGTTCGTTTTTTTCATGAAATGAGAAATCAGGAAACTGATGATATCGCTGCTGTAACTATTTTAACAGGAGTTCATATAGATACTGATACTCGTGTTTCCTGTGAATTTCCCAAAGAAATTATAGCTTGTGGAAAAGAAATGATAATGGAGTATAAAGGAGATACTCGATAAAAAATTTTAATAAATATAAACTCTCTTCTATAATACTCACTGGAAATTTTAGAAAAATAAAGTGAATTTTTCTCCATTTTTAAAATTTTAATAAAAATCTGCTTGTTTTAAATGCCTGAAAAATTTAAATCTAATACTAGAAAAAATTTAAAAAAAATCTAATGTTTTATATAAAAAGGAGCTTATATAATGAATAAAGATATTAGATGGATACAACGGTTTTATAATTTTAAGCGGGCATTTTTATTATTAAATAAGGCATTTGAGAAAAATTTAAAAGATATAAATCAACTGGAAAAAGAAGGAATTATTCAAAGATTTGAATATACATTTGAACTTGCTTGGAAAACACTAAAAGATAAAATAGAAAATGATGGTATTATTCTAGATAAAATTTCACCAAAAGCTGTAGTTAAAAAAGCTTATGAAATAAAATATTTAAATAATGCTGAAATCTGGTTAAAAATGATAGGTGATAGAAATTTAATAAGTCATACTTATGATTTTACAACATTTGAAGAAATTATTTTGTCCATAAAAGATCTGTATTTATCTGTGTTAAATGAATTGTATTTAGAATTTTTAAATGAAATTAATCAAAAATGACTAAAGCAGGATTAACAAAAAAACAAAAAAATCTTATTTGTAATGTTTTAAAAAAATATTCTGAAGTTGATATGGTTAAACTTTACGGCTCAAGAGCAAAAGGAAATTTTAGCGATCGCAGTGATATAGATTTGGCAGTATATGGGGAAAAACTAGATAGATTTATTATTTCTAATATTCTTTTGGATTTTGATGATTTAGATATTCCCTTTAGAATAGAATTGCAGGAATACAAAAATATTAAAAATATAAATCTTAAGAAGCATATTGATAAAGTTGGAATAATATTTTTTAAAACAAAATAGATTAAAGGAAGTATTAAAATGCAATTATCTAATAAAACAAATGCTGTTAAAGCTCATGAAAATATTCCAGTACTTGAACCAGAAGTGGATTAACAGCAATATTCCTTAATATTGTTTTACCAGTATCAGGCACTTTAGAAGAAGAAATAAATACTAGTATAATAAATAAAACGGAAAAAAATGATAAAGTTTAATCTTAATCATCAGGAAAAATATTATAATGGAGATGAGAACCTTTCTCTTCTTACATGGCTGAGAGAGCATGAAAATATTTTTTCTTTAAAAGATGGATGTTCAGGCCAGGGTGTATGTGGTGCCTGCCTTGTTCAGATAAATAATAAACCAATTCTGGCCTGTCAGACTTCCATGAAAAAAATTAAGGATGCTGATATAATTACAATAGAAGGAATTGATTCCTTTGTAAAAGATACTTTAGCAAAGGCATTTGTTCATCAGGGTGCTGTTCAGTGTGGATTTTGTACTCCGGGTTTTCTTATGAGAACAAAAATTCTTTTAGATAACAATGAATGTCCTGATGTTAATGCTATTAAAAAAGCATTTGCTCCTCATTTGTGTAGATGTACAGGTTATACAAAAATTATAGATGCTGTAATGTTTGCTTCAAAAGCATTTAAAGATAAAAAAGAAATTAAACTTATTGAAAATGTTGGTTTGGGAAAAAACAGACCAAAACATGATGCATATTTTAGAGCTCTTGGACAAAAAGAGTTTATTGATGATATGAGATTTTCTGATATGCTGTTTGGGGCACTTAAATTTAGTGATCATCCAAGAGCAGAGGTCTTAAATATTAATATAGAAAAAGCTGAAAGTTTTCCTGGTGTAGTAAAAGTTTTCACAGGAAAAGATATACCATGTAAAAGAATAACTGGGCATATTATTCAAGACTGGCCTTTAATGGTTATTAAAGGAGAAACTACAAGATATATTGGAGATGTTCTTGCAGGAGTTGTTGCAGAAAATGAGCAAATTGCCAGAGATGCAGTTAAATTAATTAAAGTTGACTATAAAATTCTAGAGCCTGTTACTGATCCTGTTAAGGCACTTATAAATAAAATAAAGATACATGAAAAAGGAAATTTATTATCAAATACTCAGTTTAAAAGAGGTGGAGATATTGATAAGGCATTTGAATCATGTGCCTATACTGTTTCAGCAACCTATAAAACACAATTAGTTGAACATGGATTTATTGAATCTGAAACATCAATAGCAAGGCCAATAAAAAATAATAAAATACAAGTTTATACTCAAAGTCAGGGAATTTATGATGACCGTCGTGAGATTTCAAATATTCTTGGAATTCCTAAAAAACAAGTTGTGGTAACTCTTGTTCCCTGTGGTGGTGCTTTTGGAGGTAAGGAAGATTTAACAGTTCAGGGACATGCTGCTGTTTTTTCCCATCACCTTAAAAAACCTGTGAAAGTAAGTCTTTCAAGGGAAGAGTCAATTAGAATGCATGTAAAACGACATCCTTTTGTTATGAAATATAAAATAGGGTGTAATGAAAAAGGTATGTTAAGGGCTTTATCTGCTGATATTACTGGAGATACTGGTGCTTATGCATCTCTTGGTAGTTCAGTCTTAGAGCGTGCAGCAGGACATGCAGCAGGAGGATATCATGTACCTGTGGTTGATGTTGTTTCACGGGCTGTATATACAAATAATCTTCCAGCCGGGGCAATGAGAGGATTTGGTGTAAATCAAGTTACTTTTGCAGTTGAATGTTTAATAGATGAGCTTTGTGAAAAAGGAAATTTTGATTTTTGGCAGTTTAGATATGATAATGCTTTAAAAAAAGGTTCATTAACAGCTACAGGTCAGGTTTTAGGAGATGGTGTAGGGTTAAGACAAACTCTTTTAAGTATTAAAGATGATTATTATAATGCAAAATATGCAGGTCTTGCTATTGCAATAAAAAATGTTGGATTTGGAAATGGATTGATTGATAAAAGCGAAGTTAAAATTGAAATAGTTTCCCATAAAAAAATTATATTGCACCACGGGTGGACAGAAATGGGGCAGGGCATTGATACTATTGCCAAACAAATTCTTTTTGATCTTATAAAATTTAAAAAAGATGTTGAAATTAAAGTTATATCAAGTACTGATTCTGAAGTTGTTGGAGGAGCAACAACAGCAAGTAGAGGTACTTTTCTTTTGGGAAATGCTATTATTAATGCAGCAGAAAAATTAAAAAAAGAGCTTGTTAATAAAAGTTTAAAAGAGCTTGTTAATAAAAAATTTAAAGGTGAGTGGCTTTGTGATTGGACAATAAACCCAGAAAAAAAGAATGTTAAAAATCCTATAACTCATTTTTCCTATGGTTATGCAGCACAAGTTGTAATTCTTAATGATAATGGTGGTGTTGAAAAAGTTGTTGCAGCCCATGATGGAGGCAGAGTAATAAACCCAAAACTTTTTGAAGGTCAAATAGAAGGCGGGGTTATGATGGGGCTTGGTTATGCTTTTACTGAAGAATTAAAACTTGATAAAGCAGAACTTGTATCTGCAAGAATGGCAAAACTTAAGATTCCAAAAATAAAATCAATGCCTGAAATAGTTGTAAAACCAGTTGAAATAAAAGACCCTTTAGGACCCTTTGGAGCAAAGGGTATAGGAGAAATAGGGCTTGTTCCAACTGCTCCTGCAGCAGTAAATGCATTATATCAGTTTGATGGAATAAGGCGGTACAAATTACCTGTGGGACGGAAAATAAGATAAAAAAATAATGACTAAAATTTTTTGGCATTGTTAATCTTGTATATATTCAAACTCTTATTATCAAATAAAAACAAACGGTTATAGTTTGAAAACCATATTAAATTAACAATGCTATTTTTTTATTTACTTTAATATAATATTTTTTCAAGATTTTAAAAGGGATAAGATAAAATAAATGGTTCTTTATATAAAAAACGCAACATTTATTGATTGGGAAAATTTAGAATTTAAAAAAACAAATATAAAAGTTGAACAAGGTTTAAATGGAAAAATAAAATTTATAGATAGTATTCCTGATGTTAAAAATAGAATTGATAACAATATAAAGATAATAGATGCCAAAGAAAAATTAGTAACAAAATCATTTGGTTGTGGTCATCATCACATTTATTCTGCTTTGGCAAGGGGTATGCCTGCTCCAATTAAAACTCCTGAAAATTTTCTTGAAATTTTAAAATATGTTTGGTGGAATTTAGATAAAAATCTTGATTCTGATATGATTAAAGCAAGCGCACTTTGTTCAGCACTTTTTTGTGCTAGAAATGGTGTAACCTTTGTTATTGATCATCATTCTTCTCCTTTTAGTATTGATAATTCTCTTTTTCTTATTAAAGAAGCATTTGAAGCTGTTGGTATTTCATCTCTTCTTTGCTATGAACTTTCAGATAGAGATGGCAAAACAGCAAGAGATAAAGGACTAGTGGAAACTGAAAATTATCTTAAAGCAGGTAATCAAGGGCATGTTGGGCTTCATGCATCATTTACAGTACAAGATTCTCTTCTTAAAAAAGCTGTAACATTAGCAAAAAAATATAATACAGGTATTCATGTCCATGTTGCTGAAGGTATAGCTGATCAAAACAAATGTTTAAAAAATTATAATAAAAGAGTTATTCAGCGGTTTAAAGATTCTGGAATGCTTGATTTTTCAAAAACAATTTTAAGTCATTGTATTCATCTTAATAATGATGAAAAAAATATTTTAAAAAATTCAAATGTTTGGATTGCTGAAAATATTGAAAGCAATTTAAACAATAATGTAGGTGTTACAGATTATTCAAAATATGGTTCAAATATTATGCTTGGAACTGATGGCATGCATTGCGATATGTTAAGAAGCGCAAAAGCTGCATTTTTTGTTGGTCAGGGAACAGAAAAAATAAGTTATCCTGAAATTTATGCAAGATTTAGAAATATTCATAAATTCTTAAGTAAAAATCAATATAATGGTGATGGTGATAATAATCTTGTTATTTTAGATTATAATACTCCAACTGAAATAAATCAGGATAATTTTCTTGGACATTTTGTTTTTGGCATTGAATCATCACATGTAGCAAGTGTTATATCTTCAGGCAAACTTATTATAGAGGACAAAAAACTTTTAACTTATAATGAACAAGATATATTATCTTTTTCAAAGGAAATGGCTCACAAACTTTGGAAAAAATTATAATTGCGTTATGAAAATTTTTCATGTACTTTCCTATAAATTTTTTCAAGATTTTAGAAAATACTTACTATAAGAGCTATTAGGAATTACTTATTAGCTATTAGCTTTAAAACAAAGACAGGGAAATAAAAAATTATAATTATGAATAAAACAGAACTTATTAAAAAAATTAAATCTTTATCATTAAAAAATACAGATAATATGTTTTTAAATGATTTTCTTTTAACATGGGATAAAACCCATGATGAAATTATGGCAGTATTTGAAACAGCAGAAATTTTACAATTAATGAGAAAGGAAAATATTTCTCCAAAGGTTTTTGATTCTGGACTTGCAGTTTCACTTTTTAGAGATAATTCAACAAGAACTCGTTTTAGTTTTTCCTCTGCATGTAATCTTTTAGGTCTTACAGTTCAGGATTTAGATGAAGGCAAATCACAAATTGCCCATGGTGAAACAGTAAGGGAAACTTCCAATATGGTATCTTTTCTTTCCGATGTAATAGGAATAAGAGATGATATGTATCTTGGTGCAGGAAATAAATATATGAGGGAAGTTGCACAATCTGTTAATCAGGGTTACCAAGAAAAGGTTCTTCCCCAGCGTCCAACTCTTGTTAATTTACAATGTGATATTGACCATCCAACCCAGGCAATGTCTGATGCACTTCATCTAATCAATTGGTTTAAGGGCATTAAAAATTTAAAAAATAAAAAAATTGCAATGACATGGGCATATTCTCCTTCCTATGGAAAACCACTTTCAGTGCCTCAGGGTATTATAGGTCTTATGACAAGATTTGGAATGAATGTAAAACTTGCCTATCCCAAGGGCTATAATCTTATGGATAAAGTTATTAAAGTTGCAGAAAATAATTCTAAAAACAGCAATGGAAAATTTGAAATTGTAAATTCCATGGATAAAGCTTTTAAGGATGCTGATATTGTTTATCCCAAAAGCTGGGCTCCTTATTCTGTAATGGAACAAAGAACAAAACTTTTAAAAGCAAATGATGATAAAGGTCTTAAAAATCTTGAAAAAAAATGTCTGGAAAATAATAAAAAGTTTGTTTCATGGGAATGTACAAAAGAACTTATGAATACTACAAAAAATGGCAATGCTCTTTATATGCATTGTCTGCCAGCAGATATTACCGGGGTAAGCTGCAGTAAGGGTGAAGTTCAAGCAGAAGTTTTTGAAAAATACAGAATTCCTCAATATATTGAAGCAGGATATAAACCATATATAATTGCAGCAATGATTTTTCTAAGCAAATTTAAAAATCCCAGTGAAAAACTTATAGAGCTTGTAAATAAAGCAAAACCTAGGATTTAATTGTGAGTTATTAAAGGAGTGAATAATGAGAAGTATTGAAATAACAAATATGAGCACAGTCGAGCGTATTCAGGCTATGGAGGCTCTTTGGGATTCTCTTCTTTATGAAAAATCAGAGGTAGATTCGCCTAAATGGCATATAGATGTTCTTGAAGATAGGAAAAAAATGATTGAAAGCGGTAAAGCAGAATTTATCTCCATTGAAAAGCTCAGAGCAAGTCGCAAATAATGAGAATAAAAAATGTTATTTTATTAAAAAGTGTTGCTGACGACCTTAATAATGGAAAAAAATTTTACAACCAAAAAGAAGTTGGAATTGGTGATTATTTTTGGGATAGTTTGATAGCTGATATTGAATCTTTGATTATTTATGCGGGTATTCATAGCAAAAATTATGGTCTTTATCGAATGCTTGCTAAAAGATTTCCCTATGCCATTTATTATGAATTAGCAGATCATATAGCATATATTATTGCGATTTTACCTATGCATAGAGATCCTGCATGGATAAAAAGAAAATTAATGAAAAAAAGCTAATCAATGTTTAGAGCTAATATTTTTTTGTTTCCATCATAAAAATTTACTAATCTATCAAAATTGATAGGATAAAAAAGGATACAAATGGATTTATTGCAAAGTATTCATAGCCTTCCAAGACTTGAAAAAGTAAAAGTAATGGAATTTTTATGGGAAGAACTAACTTTAGAAGAAAAAGAGTTTGATTCTCCTGATTGGCATAGAAAAGCTTTAGCTGATACAGAAAAAAGGCTGGGTAAAGGAAAAGAAAAAATAATTGATTGGAAAAAAGCCAAACAATTATTAAGAAATGAATTTAAATGAAAATTCAATTACTAACTTCTGCCTATAATGATTTGCTTAAAGCCAGAGCATTCTATGAAAACCAAGCAGACCATCTTGGAGAATATTTTTTTAATTCTTTATTTTCAGATATAGACTCTTTGATTTTATACGGTGGAATTCATCCACAGTTTTTTGGTTATCATAGATTGTTATCAAGTCGATTCCCCTTTGCTATATATTATAAAATTGATAATGATGATAATATAGTTGTCTGGAGAGTCCTTGATTGTAGACAATGCTCTGAAAAAATAAAAAAGCAATTGACTATGTAAATTTTTAACTGAAAAAGGAAAAATTCCATGAACAAAAATGCTTTACATAAAATCAGTTATGGAATGTATATATTAACATCAAAAAATAAAGATAAAATTAATGGGCAGGTTGCTAATGCTGTACTTCAAACAACTTCTGATCCAATTACAGTTTGTGTATGTGTAAATAATAAAAATCTTACTTATGAGTTTATTGAAAAAAGTAAAGTTTTTACAATTTCAATTTTATCAGAAAGTGCTAGTATGAATCTTATAGGAAATTTTGGGTATAAATCTGGGCGGGGTATAGATAAATTTAAAGGGATTAATTATAAAATTGGAGAAAATGGTGTTCCAATAGTGCTTGATTCTGTTGTGGCATTTCTAGAGCTTGAACTTATTAATCAAATGGATATGGGTACCCATACCATGTTTGTTGGTAAAGTTATAAATAGTGATATTTTGTCTGATGAGACTCCAATGACCTATGCTTATTATCATAATGTTAAAGGTGGAAAATCACCAAAAACAACACCTCATTATATTAAGGATAAAGAAAAAACCAGTATTAAAACAAAAGGAGATACAAAAATGAATAAATATGTTTGTAATACATGTGGTTATGTTTATGATCCTGAAAAAGGCGATTTAGAGGGAGGAATAGATGCTGGAACTAAATTTGAAGATTTGCCTGATGATTGGGAATGTCCAACATGTGGTGTGGGAAAAGATGAGTTTGAAAAGCAAGAATAGGCATAGGGAGGATTATAATGAGTTTTAACATTAAAAATAATGTAACTTGGGTTGGCAAGATTGACTGGGAGCTTCAAAGATTTCATGGATATGAGTACTCAACACATTGCGGTTCAACTTATAATTCATATTTAATCAAAGAAGAAAAAGTAGTTTTAATTGATACAGTATGGGGTCCTTATTCAAAGGAGTTTGTTAAAAACCTTGCCAATGAAATTGACCTTAATAAAATTGATTATATAATAGCAAATCATGCTGAAACTGACCACAGCGGAGCTCTTCCCGAACTTATGCAACATATACCTGAAACTCCAATTTATTGTACAAAAAATGGAATTAAATCATTAAAAGGTCAATATCATCAAGACTGGAATTTTAAAGTTGTTAAAACTGGAGACAAATTAAGTCTGGGAAATAAGGAATTAATTTTTGTAGAGATGCCTATGCTTCATTGGCCTGACAGTATGCTTTGTTATTTAACAGGAGATGAGATATTATTTAGCAATGATGCTTTTGGTCATCATTATGCATCTGAGTTCATGTTTGCGGATTTAGTTCATCAAGGAGAACTATTTACAGAGTGCATTAAGTACTATGCAAATATACTAACTCCATTTAGTTCTATGGTAATTAAAAAAATAAATGAAATACTGTCATTTAATCTTCCTCTTGATATGATTTGTCCGTCCCACGGTATGATTTGGAGAGATCATCCTGAGCAAATTATTAAACAATATTTAAAATGGGCTGATAATTATCAGGAAAATCAAATTACAATTATTTATGATACCATGTGGAACAGCACCCGCAAAATGGCTGAATATATTGCAAAAGGAATTAAAGAATCAGACAAAGAAGTTAATGTTAAACTTTACCATCTTGAAAAAAGAGATAAAAATGATGTAATTACAGAAATTTTTAAATCTAAAGGTGTTATTATAGGTTCTCCAACAATTAACAGAGGCATTTTAACATCTATAGCTGCTATTCTTGAATTAATCAAAGGGTTAAAATTTAAGGGGAAAAAAGCTGCTTCATTTGGATCTTATGGATGGAGTGGTGAGTCAGCTAAAATTATTTCTAATAGTTTAAAAGAATCTGGATTTGAAATGGTTGATGAAGTTCTTAAAGTAACATGGAATCCAGATAATGAAAGTATAGAAAAATGTGTTAAGTATGGGAAAAAAATTGCTAAAGCATTTGCATAAATATAATTTTTGCAATGTTAGGGTATGTTAAAGAATAACTATTGCAAGACCTTTGTACAATTAAATTTTTATAAAAAAACAAGTTTTTTGATTAAAAAAATTAGTATTAATTTTGATTTTTTTTGAGAAACATTGATATTTTTTTTATATATTTTCATAATTTGGAGATTTTATGACAGATAAATTTACATGTTTGTCTTTTGAAAGACTTTTATATTGGATAAAACAGGAAAAAAAAACAGGAAAAATTTTTGGTATTAATAAAGAATTGTTTTTTAAGCCGTCAAAAATTGATCCTTTTAAAATAAAGCGTTATGGAAAAATTCTGGAAACTCCCATTGGGGTTGCAGCAGGACCTCATACCCAGCTTTCGCAAAATATAATTTCAGCATGGCTTACAGGTGCAAGATATATTGAGCTTAAAACAATTCAAGTAATGGATGATTTAGATGTTACAAAACCATGTATAGATATGGAAGATGAAGGATATAATTGTGAGTGGTCCCAGGAGCTTAAACTTGAACAATCTTTTAATGAATATTTAAATGCCTTTGTTGTAATTCATATTTTAAAAAAAGAACTTGGTATTGATAAGGAAAATTCTCCAGAGTTTGAAAATGAATCAGGATTTATATTTAATATGAGTGTTGGCTATAATATGGAAGGCATATTAAGTTCTGGGGTACAAAATTTTCTGGATAAAATGACTAATTCACAAGAATTTATTCAGGAAAAACTTTTAATTGCAAAAAAATATTTTAAATGTGCTGATAACCTTAAAATACCTTCACAAATAACAGATAATATTACAATTTCTACAATGCATGGCTGCCCCTTTGATGAAATAGAGAAAATCACTCAATATTTTATAGAAGAAAAAAAATTAAATACAACTCTTAAGCTTAATCCAACTTTATTAGGTTCTGATAAAACAAGGGATATCTTAAATAATAAACTTGAATTTAATATAACAGTTCCTGATTCTGCATTTGAACATGATTTAAAATATAATGATGCAAAAATAATAATTAATAATCTTTTAAAAAAAGCTGAGAAAGCAAAAGTTGAGTTTAATTTAAAACTTACAAATACCTTGGAAGTTGAAAATAGAAAAAAATTACTTCCTGAAAAAGAAGAATTTATTTATATGAGCGGCAGGGCTCTTCATGCAATAAGCATTAATCTTGGATTGCAATTACAAAAAGATTTTAAAAATAATCTTGATATATCATTTTGTGCAGGAGCAGATTGTTTTAATGTTGCAGATATTATTTTTTGTGGGTTTTCTCCTGTTACAGTATGTTCAGATATTTTAAAGCCCGGGGGCTATGCAAGACTTTTTCAATATATAGAAGAAATAAAAAATGCTTTTAAAAATAATAAAATTGAATCTATTTCTGATTTTATAAAAACAAAGGCAAATTATCAGATTATATCAAATACCAGCACTATACCAGAAAGTATTGCAGATATAATAAATGATAAAAAAAACCAATCCAGTTTTTTAAATTTAACTGTATATGCAGAAAATATAATAAAAGATAAAAAGTATAATAAAAAAAGTTTTATTGGCTCAAATATTAAAACTAAAAGAAAACTTCACCTTTTTGATTGTATTCATGCACCTTGTAAAGATACATGTCCTGCAAATCAGGATGTTCCTGCCTATGTTTATTATGCTTCAAAAAATATGTTTGAACATGCCTTTAATATAATTATGCAGACAAATCCCTTTCCAAGTGTTCAAGGAATGGTATGTGATCATAAATGTACTCAAAAATGCACTCGAATAAATTATGATAATCCTGTTCAAATAAAGGAAATAAAAAGGTTTATTGCAGAAAATCAAGGTACAAAGGATTTTGCTTTAAAACCTTTGAAAAAAAATGGATTTAAGGTTGCTGTAATTGGAGGAGGACCTTCTGGTTTTTCAGCAGCATATTTTTTAATAATAAATGGTTTTTCAGTTGATGTTTTTGAGGCAAATGATTTTCCAGGAGGAATGCCATCTCATTGTATTCCAGAGTTCAGGCTTGATAACAAAAGTATAAAAGCAGATATTAACAGAATAATATCTTTTGGAGTTAATGTTAAATATAATAGTTATATTGATAAGCATGAATATAATAAAATAAGAAAAAATTATAATTATGTGTATATTGCAACCGGAGCAGTTGATGCAGTAAAACTTGATGTGCCTGGTTCTAAGGCAAAAGGTGTTTATGATCACCTTGAATTTTTAAAAGCTGTTAAACATGGTAAATCAATTGATGTTGGGAAAAATGTTATAGTTATTGGTGGTGGTAATTCTGCCATGGATACTGCAAGAACAGCAAAACGCTTAAATGGGCTAAAAGGGAAAAACAAAAAAGTAATTATTCTTTATAGAAGGGGCATTAATGAAATGCCTGGTGATATTGAAGAAATAAATGATGCTTTAAAAGAATGCATAAAAATTCAAGAGATGACAGTCCCGGAAAGTATTATCGCAAAAAATAATAAAGTTATTGCAATAAAATGTTATAAAACAAAGTATGGCAAACTTGATAAAAGTCTAAGACCAAGCCCTGTTATTATTGAAAATTCTGCTTTTGAAATAAAAGCAGATACAATTATATCTGCAATTGGTCAAAAAATTGCTGTTCCATTTTTTTCAGATTCAGAATTAAAAGATAAATCAAATTCTGTAATTAAAGTTGATCCTAAAACATGTAAAACTAAATTTGAAAAAGTTTATGCAGGCGGTGATGTAATACGGGGAGCATCAACAATTATTAAAGCAATTGCTGATGCCAGAAAAGCAGTTAAGGCAATTTTAAAAGATTGTTCTTTGGAAACCTGTTTTTCTGAAAAAAATAAATTTTATGAAAATTATAATTCTCAAATAAATATTAAGGAACTTGAGATAAAAAAAACAAAAAAAGTTTCACAAAATCATTTTAATAATGATATTCTGGAAAAAACTATTAGAAAAGAGCAGGTTATAAAAGAATCTTTAAGATGTTTGTTATGTGATACTTTATGCGGCATTTGTACAACAGTTTGTCCTAATCGAGCAAATATTTTATATAAAGCAAAACCTTTTAAGGCAAAAACCTATAAAGCTGTTTATAAAAATGGTAAGGAATTTGTTCAGGAAAATGGAGAATTTAGTATTTCTCAGTCTTATCAAGTATTTAATCTAGGTGATTTTTGTAATGAATGTGGAAATTGCACAACTTTTTGTCCCTCCTGTGATTCACCATATATTAATAAACCTAAATTTTATCTTACCAGAGAAAGTTTTGATAAAGAGAATTTAGGTTATTTTTTAAAAAATGATTTAATCTTAAAAAAACATAATTCAACTGCAATTTCATTAAAAAATCATTCTAAAACATATTTATTTAAAACAAAAAAATTAACAGCTGAAATAGATAAAAAAAGTTTTAAAGTTTTAAATGTAAATTTTAAGGAAAAAAAAGATCAGCAAATTGATATTAAAGATGCACTAGAGCTTATTTTTCTTTATATTTCACTTAAAGATATTAATCCCTTTAAAAAGGTAAAGGTATAGAAATATGACAGTAGGAAAATCTGTAAATCGTGTTGATGCATTTGCAAAAGTTACAGGCAGGGCAGAATATACAGAAGATTTTTATAGACCAGATATGCTTGTAGCAAAATATTTTAGAAGTACTATAAGTCATGGGTATGTTAAAAAAATAGATATAGAAAAAGCAGAAAATCTTGAAGGTGTGGAAGCTGTTTTTACCTATAAAGATGTTCCTAATATAAAATTTGCTACAGCAGGACATCCATTTTCTCTTGATCCTGCTTATAAGGATATTGAAGACAAACTTCTTTTAACTCAAAATATAAGATTTATGGGTGATGAAATTGCAGTAGTTGTGGCAGAAAATGAAATTATTGCAAATAATGCTTTAAAGCATTCTTATGAATGTGGCGGTAAAATAGATGAGGCTTTAAAAAATTCAGATTATGTAACAAAGGGAAAATATATGACACCTATGGTTCATCATTGTCATATAGAAAATCATATTTCCTATGCTTATATGGATGATCTTAATAGAATTATTATTGTATCATCAACACAGATTCCTCATATTGCAAGAAGAATAATTGGGCAGGCTCTTGATATACCTTTAAGTCAAATACGAGTTATTAAACCATTTATAGGTGGTGGGTTTGGTAATAAACAGGATGTTATTCTTGAACCAATGGTTGCTTTTTTAACTCAAAAACTTGATGGCAGGGGAGTTCAGATAAATTTATCAAGGGAAGAATGTATGATAGGAACCAGAAATCGACATCCTTTTCACATTAAAGTTAAAACTGGATTTATGAAAGATGGCACAATTACAGCAATAAAAACAGATGCTGTTTCTGTAACAGGTGCTTATGCATCTCATGGACATTCTGTTGCATCAGCCGGGGGCAGTAAACAAAGTTGTCTTTACCCAAGGGCAACTTTAAAATATAATGCAAAAACTATATATGCAAATATTCCTGTTGCAGGTGCAATGAGAGCTTATGGGTCACCACAAATTTTATATGCCTTGGAAAGCAATATTGACGATGCAGCTTTAATTGCTGGTATTGATCCTATTGAATTCAGGCTTAAAAATATTATTAAAAAAGGTGATATAGATAAATTAGCAGACAAAGAAGTTTTAAGCTGTGGTCTTAGTGAATGCTTAATTAAGGGAAGAGATTTAATTTCCTGGGATAAAAAAAAGAAAGAATATAAAAAATTTAAAACAGGAAATATTAGAAAAGGACTTGGGGTTGCATGTTTTAGCTATGCTTCTGGAGTATATCCTATTTGTGTTGAAATTGCAGGAATAAGACTTGTAATGAATCAGGATGGAACAGTTCATGTTCAAGTTGGTGCAACGGAAATAGGCCAGGGTTCTGATACTGTTGTAGCTCAAATGGTTTCTGAAACTTTAGGATTATCTTTTAAAAATATTTTTGTTGTTCAAACTCAGGATACAGATATTTCACCTTTTGACCCAGGAGCTTATGCTTCAAGACAGGCCTATGTAATAAGTAATGCTGTTTTAAAGGCAGCTAAGTTATTAAAACAAAGAATTTTAAATCATGCTTTTTTAATGACTGATAATAACAGCAAAGAAATGGATATTATTAAAAATAATATTGTTTTAAAGGAAAATAATAAATTTGTTTTATCAATAAAGGAATTAGCTCTTGATAGTTTTTATCATAAAGAAAGAGGTCATCAATTAAGTGCTGAAGTTTCCAAGAAAACAACAGCAAATCCAAGTGTCTTTGGATGTACTTTTGTTGATATTACAGTTGATATTCCTTTATGCAAAATTAAAATTAATAAAATAATTAATCTCCATGATTCTGGAGTGATTTTAAATCCTGTTCAAGCAGAGGCACAGGTTCATGGTGGTGTTTCTATGGGAATTGGGGCTGCATTGTCTGAGGAAGTTATAATAAATTCTAAAACAGGTTATATTCATAATAACAATCTTCTTGATTATAAAATGCCAACATTTACAGATGTTCCCAAAATAGATTGTCATTTTGTTGAGACCTTTGAGCCAACTTCAGGTTATGGCAATAAAGCCCTTGGTGAGCCTCCTACTATTACACCTTCACCTGCCATTAGAAATGCCTTTCTTGATGCAACAGGCTTAAAAATAAATTCTCTTCCTATGTCTCCTAATAAATTATTTGATTTGTTTAGGGAAAATGGGCTTTTGTAATTAATATAAAGGATAAAAATGTTTGATTTTGAAAAATATATAAAACCTGAAACAATTGATGAAACAATAAAATATATTAGTGAAAATTCTGATGCCAGATTAATTGCCGGGGGAACAGATATACTTATTAATCTTAAAAAGGGAAAATTTGAAAATTTAACCTTAATTGATATCCATGATATTAAGGAATTAAAATTTATTAAAATTGATGATAATAAAAATATTTTAATAGGATCAGGTACAACTTTTTTAAATATTATTGAATCTGACATTATAAAAAAACATATTCCAATGCTTATCAAAGCTGCTTCAAGTGTTGGAGGGCCTCAAATTAGAAATATTGCAACAATAGGCGGTAATATCTGCAATGGAGTTACAAGTGCAGATAGTGCTTCAAGTCTTTTTGCTTTAAATGCTGTTTTGATTTTAAAGGGAATTAATGGAAAAAGGGAAATCCCAATTTCTGATTTTTACCTTGGACATGGAAAGGTTGATTTAAAAGAAACAGAAATTTTAATTGGATTTAAAATTACACCAAATAATTATAAGGGATATTTTGGGCATTATTATAAATATGCCATGCGAAATTCTATGGATATAGCAACTATTGGATGTGCAGTTTCTCTGAAAATAAATCATGGTGTTTTTCAGGATTATAGAATAGCCTATGGAGTTGCAGCACCTGTTCCTATGCGCTGCCTTAAAACTGAAAAAGCAGTTATTAATCAAAAAATATCAAATGAGTTATTAAATAAAATATCAAATATGGTTGAAAAGGAAGTAAATCCAAGAACTTCATGGCGGGCTTCAAAAGAATTTAGAATGAATATTATAAAAGAGCTTTCCAAAAGAGTTACAAAAAAGATTTTAATAAGTGTGGGAGAAAAAATATAATGTTTCAAGAAATTTCTTTTATATTAAATGGAAAAAAAAGAAAATTTAATATTGATGTTAGAAAATCTTTATTTGAAATTTTGCGGGAATATGCTGGAATTAAAAGTGTAAAACAAGGGTGCAAAGTAGGTGAGTGTGGTGCATGTTCTGTTTTAGTTGATGATGTTTTAATTGATTCCTGTATTTTTCTTGGGCTATGGGCAGATGGTAAAAAAATTAAAACTCTGGAAGGACAAGCAAAACAGGGAAAACTTTCCAAGGTACAACAAGCATATGTAAATGAAGGTGCTATACAATGTGGGTTTTGCACGCCAGGGTTTATAATGGCAACAACTTCCTTTGTTAAAAAAAATAAACAAAAAAATGTAACAATAGATGAAATTAAAAAAAATCATGCTGGTAATTTATGCAGATGTACTGGTTATCAAAATATTTTAAAAGCTGTTAAAAAAAGTCTTAGAAATTAATGGGAAAATTAAGAATGCAGGATTTTATGACAATCAAAGAAGCTAGTCTTTGGGCTTCGACATATATAGGCAAGGATGTTACTCCATCCAATATATCATACTTAATTCAATATGGAAGAATTCCTAAAAAACCTCGCAGTGGGAACACTTTTATCAACAGGCATGATTTAAAAAAATATTATACCTCATGGCATAAAACAAGAGAAAAACTGTGGAAAAAAAAGTTAGGAAGCGATTTAAACTGGGCATTATCATTTTCTGAATGTAAAGAATCACAAACAACAAAACATGTTCATAGATTGCATTCTTATAAAGGGAAATTTATTCCACAACTTGTTGAGTATTTTTTAGATCAGCACATTGACACATTTAAAACTCAATCCTTTTTTAAACATGGTGATATAATTTTAGACCCATTTTGTGGTAGTGGGACAACGCTTGTGCAGGCAAGTGAATTAAATTTACATTCAATTGGCATTGATGTGTCTGCTTTTAATGCATTTATAAGCAATATAAAAATTGGGATGTATGACCTTGATAATGTAACAAATACTGCAAACAGCATTACAAAAAGCCTGAAAGAATTTCAAAAAGACAAAAACAATGTAAAATTTGAATATAAATTATTAGAGGAGTTGAAAATTTTTAATGGTAAATTTTTCCCCTCACCAGACTTTAAATATAAGGTCAGGCAAAAAGAGATTGATGAAAAGGCATATGGTAAACAGAAGTCTGATGAGTTCTTAAAAATCTATTCTAACCTTATAAATGAATACAAAATTTTATTAAAACAGAAGAGAACTGATTCATTTTTGGACAAATGGTTCCTGCAAGTTGTTAGAGATGAAATTGATTTTGTGTTTGAACAGATAAAAAATATTAAAAATCCTGCAACTAAAAAACTTCTTGCTTTAGTCTTGAGCCGTGCAGTACGTTCGTGTCGTGCTACCACGCATGCTGATCTATCTACATTGAAAGAACCTGTAATATCGACCTATTATTGTAAAAAACATGGTAAAATCTGTAAACCATTATTTTCCATATTAAGCTGGTGGCAAAGGTATGCTAAAGATACTGTTAAGAGGATTTCTCAATTTAATCACCTTAGAACAAATACTTTACAAAATTGTATAGTAGGTGACAGCAGATCAATCAATATTGTTCAAAAATTAAAGAAGAAACATCCAAAATTTAGCAAGTTAATAAAAAACAACAAGATAGCTGGAATCTTTTCAAGTCCCCCATATGTTGGATTAATAAATTATCATGAACAACATGCCTATGCTTATGATTTGATGGATTTTGAAAGAAAAGACGAGTTGGAGATCGGACCATTATACAAAGGTCAGGGTTTAGAGGCTAGAAAGTCCTATGTTAAAGGGGTATCAGATGTTTTAAATAATTGTAAACAATTTTTGAAACAAAATTATAATGTGTTTTTAGTAGCCAATGATAAATATGGCCTTTATCCCCAAATTGCTGAAAATTCCAATATGAAAATTGTTAATAGATATAAGAGACCTGTTTTGAACCGTGTTGAAAAAGATCGCTCCGCTTATGCGGAAATAATATTTCATATGAAGGAAAAATAATGGCATTGTCAAAAAAACAGGCACAAAAGATAAAAGAACTTTTATCAAAAAAGATCGAAAATAAATTAAGCTCATATGGCAGAGAAACTACATCAATGCCATTTTTGGCAAGACTGATACAGGATAATGAAAAAATTGCAGCCTATTCATTTATTCATTCTATGGCTACTACTCTTGGAATGAGTATCTATGAAGATGTTTCAGTGATTCTTGCGTCTGAAACTGCTGAAGAATCTTTTAGAAACTATGGAGTTGGAGGGGCTTTATCTAAGGAGCAAAAAAGTGTTATATCCAGTATAATCGCGGAGCTTAGAAACGGGAAAAGAACTTCCAATATAGAAGAAGAAATTAAAGATGTATTGCAAGCTTCGCCAGAAAATGGAGAATTTCAAAAATCTGGTAATATCGCTGATTTTTATATGAAAAGAGATGGACAGGAATATTACTTTGAAATTAAAACAGTCAAGCCTAATATAGATGTTTTTGAGAAAAGTAAAACCAAATTGTTAGAATGGGTTGCCAGAAGAAGGATGTCTGTCAAAGTTTATCTGGCATTTCCATATAATCCTTATCATCCAAAATCATATCAACGATTTACAGAAGTTGGAATGATGGATACGCCAAATGATTTTTTGATTGGTAATGAATATTGGGATTTTATTGGAGGGAAAAATACTTTCCCTGAATTATTACAGGCTTTTGATGAAGTAGGTAAAGAATTTAAAAAACAATTGGAGAAAAAATTTAAACAGATAGCTGAAGAAAAATTAAGTTTTTATTCTTAATAAGGAATAAGAATTGAAATAAAAATAATAGGGAAAGTTTCTCAAAGGGAGAGGAAATATAAATAGTAAAACCAACTAAAATAGATATCTATATTGTAAGTAAGGAGTAATGAATATATTTTAATATAAAAACAGCGAATATAAATATTTATTAATTTATTTTGAATACCTTGAAATTGATAATTGTTTTGAACAATTTAATTAACAATAAAATTAAATTTTCTAGAGCATCAAACATATTAATTTAGTATTGGAAAAATATTTATAATTCTATTTTTAAAACTATAGATGGACTTTAAATCAATACATGAAAAAAATAAAAAATATTAAATCAAAACAAAAAGATAATAGCGAAAATCAAGAAACAACTCCGCGTCTTGAACTCTGCAATATAACTAAAATATATCCTTCAGTAATTGCAAATGATTCAATTAATCTAAAAGTTGCTCCCGGGGAAATACATGCTGTGCTTGGGGAAAATGGTGCTGGAAAAAGCACGCTTATGAAAATTATTTATGGGGTTGTAAAACCTGATAAGGGGCAGGTTCTCTGGCATGGGAAGTCGCGTAATATTATTAATCCTGCTTATGCACGAAAACTTGGTATTGGCATGGTTTTTCAGCATTTTTCTCTTTTTGAAACTTTAACTGTTGCAGAAAATATAGCTCTTGCAATGGAAAATCAAAATAAAACAGAAAAGCTTTCAAAAAAAATTATTGAAGTATCAGAAAAATATGGTCTTGCAGTTGAACCTGAAAGACTTGTACATTCTTTGCCTGTTGGATTAAGGCAAAGAGTTGAAATAGTAAGATGTCTTATTCAAAATCCAAAACTTCTTATTATGGATGAACCAACTTCTGTTTTAACTCCTCAGGCAATAGAAAAAATGTTTGTTACATTACGAAAACTTTCTAAAGAAGGATGTAGTATTCTTTATATTAGTCATAAACTTAATGAAATTTTGGAATTATGCGATAAAGCAACAATTATAAGAAATGGCAAAGTTATAGGATATGCAACTCCAGCTGATGAAACACCTTCAAGCCTTGCAAAAATGATGATAGGAAAGGAACTTCCTGTTTGTTCAGAAAATAGAAAAAAAATTCAACCTAAAAAATTATTGGAAATTTCTAATTTATCTAAATCCAAAGACAATCAATTTGGAACTAGTTTAAATAATATAAGTTTTAATGTTCATTCAAGGGAAATACTTGGAATTGCAGGAATTTCAGGCAATGGACAACATGAACTTATTAATTCAATTGTTGGAGAATCTTTATCAGAAAAACCAGAAGATATAATTATTTGTGAAAAACCAGCAGGTAATTTTGCTCCAGATCAAAGACGAAATATTGGGCTTGGTTTTGTTCCTGAAGATAGATTAGGCACAGGTGCAGTTCCTGGAATGAATTTAATGTATAATTATTTTTTAACTGGGCATAGACAAAATTTAGTAAAACTTGGAATGATTTGTTTTAAAAAAACATTTGAACTTGCTCAAAAATGTATTTCTTCCTTTGATGTAAAATGTGGGTCTTATAATGATCAAATTACAAGTCTTTCTGGTGGAAATGTTCAAAAATTTATTACAGGCAGAGAAATCTTACAAAATCCTAAACTTTTTATTGTGGTACAGCCTACTTGGGGAGTAGATATTGGTGCTGCCAATGTAATCAGGCAGTCCATAATTGACTTAAGAAATCAAGGTACTGGTGTTTTACTTGTTTCAGAAGAATTAGATGAGCTTTTTGAAGTTTGCGATCGTTTAATAGTTATTGCTAAAGGACATATTTCTCCTTCTTTAAATGTTAAGGAAACAACAAAAAATGAAATAGGAGAATGGATGAGTGGTATGTTTCCAGGCGGTCCTGCTGAATTAATGAAAGAAAACCTAGCTAAATAGGGTAATAATTTATGTTATTTAAAATAGAACCAAGACCTGATCCATCAAAGAAAATGAAATATCTATCACCTTTAATTGCAGTTGTTATGATGCTTATTACTGGTTTAATTATTTTTTTAATTCTTGGGAAAAATCCTGTATCTGCTTTTCATGCATTTTTTATAGAACCTGTAAATGATTTTTATGGGTTGGGAGAACTTATTATTAAAGCCTCGCCCCTTATGCTTATTGGGGTTGGACTTACTGTTGGATTCAGGGCAAATATCTGGAATATTGGTGCTGAAGGACAGCTTGCCATGGGAGCTGTTTTTGCAGGTGGAATTGCTATTTATTTTAGCAACAGTACAAGTGTTTTTATTATTCCTTTTATGTTTATTGCAGGAGCTTTTGGTGGAATGCTATGGGCATGTATTCCTGCATTTTTAAAAACAGAATTTAATGCTAATGAAATTCTTGTAAGTTTAATGTTAAATTATGTGGGAATTCTTATTTTAAGTTTATTAACTCATGGATATTGGAAGGACCCCAATGGTTATGGTTTTCCTCAATCAATACTTTTTTCTGAGTCAGCATTACTTCCTATATTAATAGAAGGTACGCGTCTTCATGCAGGAATTATTATTTCTTTTCTTGCAATATTTATTGGGTGGATTTTTCTTTTAAAAAGTTTTATTGGATTTCAATTGCAGGTTTCAGGACTTGCATATAATGCTGCATCTTATGCAGGATTTAAATATAAAAAAATGGTTTGGTTTGGCTTGCTCGCAGGAGGTTTGGCAGCAGGGCTTGCTGGGGTGTCTGAAATATCAGGACCAATAGGACAGCTTCTTCCATCAGTATCACCAGGTTATGGATTTGCAGCAATTATTGTGGCATTTGTTGGACGGCTTCATCCCGGTGGAATATTTTTATCAAGTCTTTTAGTAGCACTTCTTTATTTGGGAGGTGAATCAGTTCAAATGAATCTTGATCTTCCATCTGCTGTTACAGGAATATTTCAGGGCATGCTTCTTTTTTATCTTCTTGCTGCTGATTTTTTAATTAATTTTCGTTTTAAAGTAAAATCAAAGCTATAAAAATAAAACATATCATTTTTTTATTCTTGTTTTAATAAAGCTAATGGCTGAATGCTGACACCTTAAAGTAAGTATTCTAAAGTCTTAAAAAAAATTATAGTAAAGTAGATGGTAAATTCACAATATCATCAAAGGTAAAAATATGAATATTGATATATTATTAAATATTTTTGTTGCAACTATTGCTGCTGGAACTCCACTTGTTTATGCTGCACTTGGAGAACTTATAACTGAAAAATCAGGAGTTCTTAATCTTGGTGTTGAAGGAATGATGCTTGTTGGTGCAATTTCTGGTTTTATTGCAATGGCAAAAACAGGAAGTTTAGTTTTTGCTGTTCTATGTGGAATGGCAGCAGGCATACTTATGTCATTAATTTTTGCATTTCTTGTACTTACTCTTATGGCAAATCAAGTGGCAAGCGGACTTGCCCTTACAATTTTTGGCATAGGTATAAGTGCTTTTATTGGTATTGATTATACTAGCGTGGCATTAAAGGGAATACCTCCATTAAATATTCCTTTTTTAAGTGATATTCCTTTTATAGGGCGTATTTTTTTTTCCTATGATATTTTAATTTATTTATCTTTGGTACTTTTAACAGGTATTATATTTTTTCTTTATAAAAGTCGGGCAGGACTTATTTTACGCGCAATAGGTGAGAACCCTAAATCTGGTCATGCTCTTGGATTTTCTGTAATTGGTATTCGTTATCTGGCTGTTATTTTTGGCGGTGCAATGGCTGGAATAGGCGGAGTTTATCTTGCAGTGCTATATACGCCAATGTGGGTGGAAGGAATGGTAGCAGGTAGAGGATGGATTTCCATTGCCCTTGTAGTTTTTGCAACATGGAGACCTTTACGAGTAATAGCTGGAGCCTATCTTTTTGGAGGTGTTACAATTATTCAGTTTCATATTCAAGGTTTTGGCATTGAAATATCATCTCAGTTTCTTTGTATGTTACCATATCTTGCAACAATTATTGTTCTTGTTATAATATCAAGGAATAAAAATACTATAAGGCTTAACTCTCCAGCTTCTTTAGGAACAACATATCATCCTGCAACTAATTAATAATGGCGTCTAAAAAAACTCTCTCTATTTTTTTATAGTATTTTTTCAAGATTTTAAAATATTTACTATAGCTATATATTTGAAAAAACACTATACTTTATATATAGCTATTTTTGAATAGCTAGTTTTTTTAAAAAATATGATTATAGATAAAAATATTTTAAATCTATTTTTTTAATTTGAGCTTTTTATAAGTTTATAACAATTAATTAGGAGAATTTTTTATGGAACAAAATAAGTTTTTTAAATTTGGATTATGTATTCTAGCATGTGTTTTTATTGTTACAGGTTTTGCTTTTCCTGTGTCTAGTAAAGAAAAAGCCAGCAAAGAAAAATTAAAAGTAGGATTTGTTTATGTAAGTCCCATTGGAGATGCTGGATGGACATTTCAACATGATCTTGGGCGTATTGCAGTTGATAAAACTTTTGGAGATAAAGTAGAAACTAAATTTGTTGAAAATGTGCCTGAAGGTGCTGAAGCAGAACGAGTTATTCGTGATTTAGCAAAAAGTGGACATGATCTTATTTTTACAACTTCTTTTGGATATATGAATCCAACTTTAAAAGTTGCAAAGCTTTTTCCAGATAAAAAGTTTGAACATTCAACAGGTTATAAAGTAGCTAAAAATGTTGGAACTTATTTGTGCCGTTTTTATGAAGGTCGTTATCTTACAGGTATTATTGCAGGTAAAATGACTAAATCTAATTCTTTAGGTTATGTTGCAGCTTTTCCTATTCCTGAAGTTATAAGAGGAATTAATGCGTTTACTCTTGGAGCAAAAAGCGTAAATCCTAAAATAAAGGTTAAAGTAATTTGGATTAACTCATGGTTTGATCCAGGAAAAGAGCGTGAAGCATCTGAAGCTTTAATTGATCAAGGGGTTGATGTTTTAACTCACCATACAGATTCAACAGCACCTACAATTACAGCAGAAGAAAAAGGTGTATATGCAATTGCATATCACTCAGATATGTCAAAATATGGTCCCAAAGCTCATCTTACAGCAACAACTCATGTTTGGGATAAATTCTATACACAAATTACAGATGATGTCTTAAATAACAAATGGAAATCAAAGGAAATATGGGGCGGAATTAAAGATGGAATGATAGAACTTGCTCCAATTAATACAAAAGCTGTTCCAAGTGATGTTGTGAAAATGGTACAAAAAACTGAAAAAATGATTGTTGATGGTTCATTTCATCCCTTTCAAGGTCCTATAAAAAATCAAAAGGGAAAAATTATTGTTAAATCTGGTAGTCATTTAACAGATAAGGATCTTCTTGGCATGAATTATTATGTTGAAGGTATTTTGGGAAATATTCCTAAATAAGTGCCACTAGGCAGATCTAATTTCTAATTTTTGGTTTGCCATATAACAAAATATGAAAGAATATTAAGTAGTTATAACTTTTTTCATATTATAAGGATAAAAAAATTTATTTTAAAATATAAATTTTTTTTTAAAATAAGATAATAAATAATTATGGGGACAATTATTAAATATTAATATTTGTTCCCATAGCTATTTAAACAGTGTTATGAAAATCCTTAATCTATTCATTGTGCAAAGCTTTCAGTTTTTCATAATCTTTTTGTGTATCCACATCAAAATTGATACCATAATCATTAGTTTCAACTTCTTTTATTTTTTTTTTAAATTCATTAAAAAGAATTCGTGGTCCAGTATCATATTTTAAGGATTTAAGTTTATAAAATAATTTTCTATGAATTATTACTGGATTTCCTCTTTTCCCATTACATGTAGGAATTGTTATATATGCCTTTGTATTACAAAATTCCTTAATTAAAATGTTTATGATTTTTGTGCTTACAAGTGGCTGATCTCCAAGCAGAAACATTCCTGCAGCACAATTATCTGAAATTAATTTTAATCCTTTTTGGATGGAACTGCTTTGTCCTTTTTCATAATCTATATTTAAGGTAACTTTCACATTAGAAAGATCTACTTTTTTTTTGATTTTATTTGCATTGTGACCAAGCACAACAATTATTTCATATAATAATGAATTACAGGCATTTTTTATAATTTCATGTAAAATTGTTTTTTTTTTAAAAGCCAGAATTTGTTTTGATTTGCCCAAACGGAAAGATTTGCCTGCAGCTAGAATTATTCCTGCTATTTTGATATCTTTATAAATCATTGTGAATTTTTTATTTTAATTAATTCAGCAATAATGCTCATGGCAATTTCCTGGGGTGTTTCAGCATTGATTTTTAATCCTATTGGTGCATGAACTTTTTCTAATTTTTCTTTGGTGATTCCCTGGTCTATTAAAGCATTATAAATAGTTTTAATTTTTCTAGTACTTCCAATCATTCCAATGTAAGCAGGGTCTGTATTAAGTGCTGATTCTAGAATGATTTTATCAAAGGCATGCCCTCTTGTAACAATTATAATATATGATGTTTGTGTAATTTTAATTTGTTTAAATGCGTTTTTAAAAGGCAATACATAAATATTATCTGCATCAGGAAATTTTTCCTTGTTTGCAAATTCTTTTCGATCATCAATAACAGTAATTTTAAAATTCAGAGTTCTTGCAAGTTTTGCAATAAATGTAGATATATGACCTGCTCCAAAAAGCAACAATTCCGGTTCCGGGATAATTGGTTCAATAAAAATAGAAAAATTATCTTTATGATATTTTATAAGTCCAGGTATATTACCATGCTTCTGTATAATTTTTTTAAAATCAAATCCTGAAATTCTGCCTTTAATATAATTGCTTTCTTGCATAAGTATTTTACTAGGTGTATTTATGCCGGGCTTTTCTGAAATTAAAGTAAATAAAGTTCCTGATTTACCATTTTTAATGAGCTTGGAAATTTCTTTAAATATGCTTATAGTTTCTTTGCTTTCAGGAAAAATAGGTTCAAGATAACATGTTACATTACCACCACATATCATTCCATCCCTAGCTGAAATATCATTTGTTAATTGAAAATTATAAACACATGAAGTTTTTTCCTTAAATAATTGTTTTGCCCGTAATATAATTTTGTGTTCCAGCAAACCTCCGCCTATTGTTCCTATTACTGTTCCATTTTCACAGACAAAACATGATGTTCCAGGTTTGCGTGGGGTTGAACCAGACTGTTTAATGATTTTAATAAGAACAATTGGTTTACCTTGTTCTAAAAATTTATATAGTTTATAGAAAAAATTGTTCATATGTTTTTATCCTTTATTAATATCATAAAATTGTTTTACAGGATTTTTGTTTTTAAGTGATCCAATAAGAATTTGGTCAATAATATTTATGTTGTTATCCTTTTTAAGGATTTTAACAATTTGTTGAGCAAATTTTTGATTGTTATGGTCAGCTTTATTTAGAAAAATATGTTTAATTAAATTGTTTTTGAGACATTTTATTTTTTTTATGTCATGGATAAGTACCTTTGCAATGGAATGGCTTGTAATATCTGCATTAATTGGCAAACCAGAAATTGATGAAAATAAATTTGATCTTAATACTGATTTTTCATTAAGTTTTTTCCCCATAATATCAAGCCCTGTCATTGAAATTAAATGTGTTGTAACACTTGGAACAACAGGTTCCTTTGAGTTACATGCCTTTAATGATTTTTGAGAAGCTCCATCTGCTTCTATAATTATCCAATCAAAAATAGAAGATTTCCATAATTGATTTATTAAATTGGGATGTAATCCTTTAAGTTTGCCAAGGGGAAGATGTTTTGCTCCCAGGGTAAAACAGGGTATTTTTTTTAAAATATTTTTTGATTTATTTATAATTTCTTCCAGGGAATTTGAAATAATAGTTTTTGGGGACTGATGAGGCATGGGTTTAAAGATTTTAGTAGTTGTAGTTGTTAATATTTTTTTATTTAAACAACCTAATTCTCTTGCAAGTCTAAACATAAGTGTTGTTTTACCACCTGCTCCTATTAGACTTATTACACCATGTTTTTTAAGTTTTAATATTTCAATAAGTGAATTCATAGGAATTTAGGATTTTAAAAGTAAGAAATAGGAATAAGAATAAATAAGGAAATACAAAATTATAAAACTAAATGCTCTTACCTTTATTATTTATTATTGCAATTCTATTATCGAAATATGTAACCTTTAGACCTTATTTTTTTGTGTTTTTTACTGTTTTTCGCGGTTCTATTTTTTAAAAAAACTAATAGAATTAAAGTACATAAATAGTTTTTACAGCATTATTAATTATTATATTTTCTTAAAATTGCTTCTAACACACCACCTGCAACAGCTCGCGATTTGTCTGAAATTGTATTACAATAACTGATTTCTTTTCTTGGATCTACATCCCCAATTTTCATTCCTTTTTTAACATAAGTTCCAATTTTTATCATTCCCCTTAAAATGCCATTAATTTTCGTATTTACATTTTTTTCATTAACATTACCAATAGCTTGACCTATTTTAACAATTGTGCCGATTTTTAGTTTTGAATTAAAATAACCTGCACATGGAGCTCTTAAAACTCTTTGTTTGTTAAAACCATTAATAGTGCCAGGTATAGAAGTATTTGGTTGGGCAGATCCTGATAATATTATTTGTCCAAGATTATGTCCCCTATTTGTTTCAATTATCATATGTACATCTTGTTGAGCTGTAAAACCTGGACCAAGTCCAATAACTAGTGAAGCTTCATTAAGAGTTGTACCAAGATTTTGTTTGGCAATAATTGCATCAATCACTACATGGGGTTGTATTTTTTTAATGGATTTCCAATGAGGATCAACAATTATAGGAATATTCTTTTCATTCCAAGCATGATTGATTTCATTTATATGGGATACTTTAACTGCTTTTATATTTTCAACAATTGTTTTATCATTATGTATTGCCTCAGAAAATGATACTTTTCTTCTAACTGCCAGAGGATTTTCAATTTCCATCATAAAAATTTTTTTAATATTTGATTTATAAAGACGAAATGCAACACCAGTTGCCATTTCTCCGGCACTTTTTATACCTATTATAAGTTTATTAATATCAATTTTATTCATTTTTATTATTTTCACTAAAGTTCTTAAAAAAAACAGCTGTTTCTTTTAAAAATAGGAAATAAGTGGAACATGCAAATATAATTACTATGGAACCTGAATAAATAGCAAAAGTCATTTCTCCTGCCATAAAAAATGTTAAAAATAGAGTTAGTGCTATTATGATAATCATAATATTAGATAGTATGCAAAGTATTCTTGCCCAGCTTTTAAATGTAATAACGCAAAGGCAACATAGACCTCCTGCACCTATTTGTCTAAGAGGAAATTCAGTACTGGCAAATAAAACATAAAATAATATACATAAAAAAATCCATTGAAAAAACACAAGAATAATTGAGTTTTTAACACTTTTGGGAAATGTTTTGAAATTTTTTAACTGGTTAAACATAAATTTTACCTAATATTTTAAAGCAGATTTCAAACTTTTTTTAAATGCTTTTTCATGAATATTTGCTGCCATATGAACAGGACTTTTTTCTGTAATTGGATCCCAATTTGCAGGATTTGCTGTGCAGAAAAATTGTACTTCAAGACCAAATCTTATTCTAGCTTTATCAAGATTTAATCCTTTAATTTTTTTTGCAGCATCCCATGTTGCTCCACAAGGCGCCCCTCTTATCACTTCAATTTTTTTAATATTATTATCATGTATTTTAAGACTTATTTTCGGGGCACCAAATAATTCTCCATATTTTCCAAGACAGACCTGTCTTGAAAGCATACATCATGTTAAAGGTGTAAAAGCTTCTCCTAGTGTTATTTTTTTACCTGAAGCAATTATAGGTATTTTTTTTTTCTGGCATAAAAGAGCAAGATCTGTTGAAAGGTCAGGATGTTTTAAAAAATCAAGCACAAGATCAGTATTTAAATTTAAAGGTAGATATTTGCTTGCATCATCTATAATAAAAGGTAAGGGTAAATTAATATCAATAATCTCAATGGAAAAATTATTATTACCAAATCTTTTTATCCCAGCTATTTTGCTGTTTCCTGAACCATTTTCTTGAAATACTGTAATTTTTTGCATATCTAAAAACCAAGCTCTTCATTAATTAAGATGATTTTAACTCGTTTCTTGGGAAAGCATTTTTCTGTTATTGACCATGTATTACATATACGATCAGGACTTTTGCAGTCATGGCAAATCCCTGTTTCTTTACATGGGGTTTTTTTATCTAGATTCATTGTATTTACAGGAGCAGCATAATTTTTTATTCTAAACATTGCATCTTCTATATCACCACATATTTTGTTTCTTCCTGCAATAATAATTACATTTTTAGGACCAAAGGCAATACCATTAATTCTGTTTCCTATCATATCAAGATTTACAAGTTGTCCATCCTCTGTTATTGCATTTGTACCTGTAATAAAAAGATCCACCAGCAAAGATTGTCTGCGAAGTTCCATTTGTTCCTCAAAAGAAAGATTTTGGTTAAAAGTATTTAAAACTTTTAAATTATTATCATCTTTAAGTGCATGAAAAAGTCCAGTAGATACAAAACTCATTGATCCACCCCAGGACACACTTTTAATATTTAAACTGGGGATAATGTCGTTTAATGCAATGTCTTTGCCAGCTTTTGCATTGGATGCAATAAAAACTTCAAAATTATTTTTTTCAAGTTTTTCTTTAATTTGTTCAAGTTTAATATTCCAGTAATTATTAACAGGATTTTTCATATTTATAATCTCCTATTTTTTTAATGATTAAAGTATTTAAAAGTTTTATTAATAGTGTTGTCATGAAAATTATTTATTTACTTTAATAGTATATGAATTTTCATTTTTATATGAAAGAATTTACCAGGAATTAAAAACCAGATCTGCCTCGTAGCTGTTATTATATATTAAATCAATTTTTTATAAGTTCATCAACCCTAATATTTTGATTTTTAATATTCATTACAGTAAAAAAACAAAAATATGCAATCTATTTTTTGTTTTTTTTAAAAAACAAAAAATAGATTTGACTAAACAAAATTCTTTTTTTATAGTCATTTACTATTAAACAAAATTCGTTATACAGCATATACATTCCATTAATACTATTTGTTTTTTGTGTTTATAAAAGTTAGTTTTGCTTAATTTTAAACTACAGGAGATATTCAATGAGTACTAAGGATGTAAAAAAAACTACAGAAGCACAGATTGCTGTGCATTGGCAGGAAGAGGATTACTATTATCCTTCATCCCAATTTACTGGTCAGGCAAACTTAACTGATCCATCCATTCGTAAAAGATTTAGTCTTGATAATTTTCCAGATTATTATACTGAGTTTGCTGAACTGCTTACTTGGTATAAGTATTGGGATGAAGTTTTAGATACAAGTGATCCACCATGTTGGAAGTGGTTTAAAGGTGGGAAATTAAATGCAAGTTTTAACTGCATAGATAGGCATCTTAATAAAAACAAAAATAAAACTGCCATTCATTTTGTGCCTGAGCTTGAAGAGGAAAGAGTTGATCATATAACTTATCAAGAATTATATGTAAGAGTAAATGAATTTGCTGCACTTCTTAGGGATTTTGCAGGATTAAAAAAAGGAGATAGAGTAACAATTCATATGCCCATGTCTGCTGAACTTCCCATTACTATGTTGGCATGTGCAAGGCTTGGCGTAATTCATTCAGTTGTGTTTGGAGGATTTTCTGCCAGTGCCTGTGCTGACAGAATTATAGATTCCAATAGCAGGGTTTTAATTAGTATGGATGCATATTATAGAAGTGGTAAGTTACTGAACCATAAACAAAATGCTGATGAAGCTGTTCAAATATCAAAAAATGAGGGACAGATTGTTGATAAAGTACTTGTATGGCAGCGCTATCCTGGAAAATATTCTTCTGAAACTCCTATGGTTGAAAATAGAGATTTTTTTGTAAATGATGTTATTAAAAATTATTATGGTGAACGTATTGAACCTGAACATATGCTTGCTGAAGACCCTCTTTTCCTGATGTACACAAGTGGAACAACAGGAAAACCCAAGGGATGCCAGCACAGCACAGGAGGTTATCTGGCATATGTAGCAGGAATGTCTAAATATATTCAAGATATTCATCCGGAGGATGTTTATTGGTGTATGGCTGATATAGGATGGATTACAGGTCATTCATTTATTGTTTATGGTCCCTTGGCTTTATGTGCTTCAACTGTGATTTACGAAGGTGTACCAACTTATCCTGATGCTGGAAGGTCCTGGAGAATAGCCCAAGATCTTGATGTAAATATATTTCATACAGCTCCTACAGCTATTCGTGCTCTAAGAAAAATCGGTCCTGATGAACCTGCAAAATATAACTACCATTTTAAACATATGACAACAGTTGGCGAACCAATTGAGCCTGAAGTATGGAAATGGTATGAATCTGTTGTTGGGAAAGGAAAGGCAACTATTGTTGATACATGGTGGCAAACAGAAACAGGAGGTTTTCTATGTAGTACCGTGCCTGGAATAGAACCAATGAAACCAGGCAGTGCGGGCCCTGGTGTTCCTGGTATTCATCCAATTATTTATGATGATGATGGCAATGAAATTACTCAATCTGGAATTGCAGGAAATATATGTATTCAAAATCCATGGCCTGGGGGTTTTCAGACTATTTGGGGTGATAGAGATAGATATGTTGAGTCATATTATGCAAGATACTGTAAAGATCCAAATAGTAAAGACTGGAGAGATTGGCCCTATCTTGCTGGGGATGCAGCTACTAGGTCAGAAGATGGTTATTACAGAATTCTTGGTAGAATTGATGATGTTATAAATGTTTCTGGTCATAGACTTGGCACAAAGGAGATTGAATCTGCTGCACTTGTTGTAGAAGAAATTGCAGAAGCTGCAGTTGTATCAGTTGCACATGATATTAAAGGTACAGAGCCTGACCTTTATGTGGCTTTAAAACCCGGCATAGAATCAAGTGATGAAATTGTGCAAAAAGTATCAGATACTATATGCAGCCAGATTGGTAAGATTGCAAAACCAAGAAAGATATGGCTTGTTCCTGATATGCCAAAAACTCGTTCTGGAAAGATTATGAGGAGAGTTCTTGGATCAATTTCTAATTCGCAAGATGTTGGAGATGTTATGACTCTTGCAAATCCTGAAATAGTTGAAACAATAAAAAATATGGTTCAGAATACATAATAAAAAATAAAGAAATAGGACAATAAACAATGATGATGTCGTAAACTTATCATTACTTTGATGTAGTATTTTTTTTAAGACTTCAACATACTACATGTGGGTTCAAATTTTTAAAGAATACTATATTTTGTATGTGAAGCTTGACATAATAGCATCTATATTTTAAATTTAAACATTTAAAAAGTTCATTAATATTGTTTTTATTAAATTTTCATGGTTTTATAAAAACTTTATTTTAATAAAAAAAATGGTATTGAGCCAGACCCCATATATTTTCAAATTTTGAAAAAAATATTGGAAAAAGTAAAATGAAAATTTTTACAATACCGTAAATTTTAAATTTTTTATAAAAAGGGATAGGTTTATGACAAATTTATATGACAAAGCTTATGAGCAATCAATTAATGATCCTAATGCATTTTGGGGAAACATAGCTGAATCCTGCCATTGGTATAAAAAATGGGATAAAGTCCTTGATGATTCTAATAAACCATTTTATCGGTGGTTTATAGGCGGAGAGATGAACACATGTTATAATGCATTGGATTTACATATTGATAATGGTATTGGTGATAATACTGCACTTATTTATGACAGTCCTGTAACAAATACTAAGAAAAAATATTCTTTTTTTGAATTAAGAGATGAAGTTGCAAAGTTTGCAGGTGTTCTTGCATCACGAAATGTTAAAAAAGGGGATAGAGTAATAATATATATGCCAATGATTGCAGAAGCTGCTATTGCAATGCTTGCTTGTGCGCGCCTTGGTGCTGTTCATTCTGTTGTGTTTGGGGGTTTTGCAGCAAACGAACTTGCAACGCGTTTAAATGATGCAAAACCAAAGGTAATTGTATCTGCTTCCTGTGGTATTGAAATTAAAAAAGTTATAGCCTATAAACCACTTCTTGATAAAGCTATTGAACTTGCAGAAGTAAAACCTGAATCATGTATAATTTTTCAACGTCCTCAAGAACAAGCCAGTATGATAGAAGGCAGAGATTTTGATTGGGAACAAATGATGGCAAGTGCAACGCCCCATGATTGTGTTCCTGTTAAGGCAACAGATCCTCTTTATATACTTTATACTTCAGGTACAACAGGTGATCCTAAGGGAGTTGTAAGAGATAATGGAGGACATCTTGTTGCTTTAAAATGGAGTATGAAGGCTGTTTATAATATGGAACAAGGTGATGTTTATTGGGCTGCATCAGATATTGGCTGGGTAGTAGGCCATTCCTATATTGTATATGCTCCCCTTTTCCAAGGGTGTACAACCATTCTTTTTGAAGGAAAACCCGTAGGTACTCCAGATGCGGGAGTGTTCTGGCGTATAATCTCGGAACATAAAGTAAAAGCTCTTTTCACAGCTCCAACAGCATTTAGAGCTATTAAAAGAGATGATCCCAAGGCAGAACTTATGAAGGATTATGATATTTCATGTTTTAAGACTCTTTTTCTTGCAGGAGAGCGTCTTGATCCTGATACTCTTTTTTGGGCTGAAAAAAATATAGGAGTTCCTGTTATTGATCATTGGTGGCAAACAGAAACAGGTTGGGCAATTGCAGCAAACTGCATGGGACTTCACCATTTTCAAGTAAAACCTGGTTCTCCCACAAAAGCTGCACCGGGATGGAATATTCATGTTGTTGATGCTGAAACAAAACCTGTTAAAGCTGGTGAAATTGGAGCTATTGTAATAAAACTTCCCCTGCCTCCTGGAGCCCTTCCAACTCTTTGGCAGAATGATGAAAGATACATTGAAGCTTATCTTAAAGAATTTCCAGGATATTATAAAACAGCAGATGCAGGATATATTGATGAAGAAGGATATGTTTATGTAATGACTAGAACAGATGATATTATTAATGTTGCTGGGCATAGACTTTCCACAGGAGCAATGGAAGAAGTTCTTGCAAATCATCCTGATGTTGCAGAATGTGCTGTTATGGGAGTTGAAAATCAGTTAAAAGGACAAATTCCTTTAGGATTTCTTGTACTTAATGCAGGTGTTACAAGGGATCATAATGAAATTGTTAAAGAAACTATTCAAATGGTAAGAGATAAAATTGGTCCTGTTGCAGCATTTAAAACAGCAACTGTTGTAAAAAGACTTCCTAAAACAAGATCAGGAAAAATTCTTAGAGGAACAATGCAGAAGATTGCAGAGAAAAAAGACTATAAAGTTCCTGCTACCATTGATGATTCTAGTATTCTTGGTGAAATTACAGATGCTCTTGGTAAAATTGGATATGGAGAAAAAGCCTAGAGTATTCTTAATAATTTAATAAATAAAAATGGCATTGTTTAAGTTTCTATATATTAAGGTCAATGCCATCATTTTTATTTAAACTTTTTAACTTTAAAAGGAGGTTAATAAAAAAGGTTTTTTTTAAATTTTATTATTATTTACCTAATTTTTTAGTTTTTAGACCGTAAATTCTCGGTCTCAACCTCTTTAGATAATATAAAGATTGGAGGATTTTTTATGGGTAATACAACGTGGGTTTATATTTTTCTTGGTTTATATATTATATATTGTATTTACTGGGGACTTAAAGGTTTTTTCACAGAAAAAACATCTGCTGGATTTACAATTGCTGGAAGATCAATACCATTCATAGCTTTTCTCATGGCTGCAACCGCTGCTTCTTTTAGTGGGTGGACTTTTATTGGTCATCCCGGTGCAATTTGGGCAGCTGGGCTTGTTTATGCATTTTGTTCCTTTTATGTTGTTGCTATTCCATTAACAGGAGCTTTCTTTTCTAAACGAAACTGGCTCATGGGAAAACGCTACGGTTTTATTACTCCAGGTGATATGTATGCTTATTATTATAATAGTGAAGCATTACGCTGGCTTACTGTTTTAACTGCTGTTTTATATTCTGTTTTTTATTCAGCATTGCAGCTTATGGCAGCAGCAGCTCTTTTTAAGGTTGTATGTGGGGTACCATTTACTATGGGTGCTTTTTTTATGGCTGCTATTGTATGGTTTTACATTGTTGCAGGAGGAATGAAAGCAAGTACATGGGTTGGTGTTATTCAGTTTATTTTAATGATACTAGGTATTATTATTCTTGGTGCATATGTTCTTGCACATTTTGGCGGCTGGACAGCTTTTGTTGCTCAAGTTAATGGACTTGAATCAAAATTTCTTGAAATTCCAGGATTAATTCATTTTGAACTTACTAGAAAGTGGACAGCAATTTATCTTTTAACTTATATGTTTGCTCTTATGGGAATTCAGTCATCTCCTGCTTTTACTATGTGGAATTTTGGAATCAAATCCCCAAAACCACTTGCTTGGCAGCAATCATTTATGACCGTATTTGTAGTAGGTTTGTCTCTTTTCTTTTTTGCAGCATTTCAGGGATTAGGAGCTAAAATTCTTGAGCTTCAACAATTTGAAGGATTTGTAGGCATTGGCTCAAGTGCAGTTGTACCTCAATTAATGAGTACATTTTTGCCGCCTGTTATGCTGGGTCTAGTTTTTATGGGCGCTATTTCAGCAATTCATTCTACTGCTGCTCCTTATGTTGGAACAGGTGGTTCAATTTTATTACGTGATGTATATTGGAGATATATTAGAAATAAACAAGCAGGTGAAAGCGAGCAGATATGGATGAACAGAGTTTTTGCAACTGTAATCACTTTGCTAGCATTATTTGTTGGACTTAATTCAAAAGCAATGCTTGTTATTCTAGGTGCTTTTGCAACTTCATTTGGTGCTTTAATGTATATTCTTCAGCTTGGTGTACTCTGGGGTTGGAAATTTCCAAGAATTGGTGCAATACTTGGTATGATAGTGGGTATTATTGTTGTAATTGTTACTTATCAATATAAAATTTTAACTATTCATCCTGCAGCATGGGGAACTGGATTAGGTCTTATTGTTGCTTATCTTTGCAGAGGACTTGGCTTAAAAGATGATGAAGAAACTGTAAAACGACAAACTGAAGTTCGGAGCTGGCTTGATGATGTTGATGCTCCAACAGAAAGTGGTGTAAAATGGAGAGGTATTTGTAAGGTTCTTGTGCCTGTATGGTTCTTTTTTGCTATTGGACCTGGTGCATTATTAGCCTGTAAAGCATTTTCATTTGCAAGTTTTCCTCATGTATGGTCATGGCAGTTAGCATGGTGGGTATATGCAATTTTTATGATGTATGCTCTTTGCTTTAAAGCTGAAATGTCAACTACTAGTGAAGAACAAATCAGGCGTGCCGATACAGAAACAATGAATGTAACAGAATAACATTGTTTTTTTTAACATTAAAATAAGGAGACAATATATTATGGCACAAGAAGATAAATATTTGATACTTATACTTGTCTTTTCCATTCTTTTTATTGCAAGTTTTGGCTGGGGATGGTGGGGATAATAGAAACAAAATGATTTAAACTAATATTTGCGCATCTGGAAATAATTCAGATGTGCGAATATTTATAATTTAAATTTAAAATCTATTACCAGTCAAAATTATGAGATTATTATATTATAGGTAGTTTGTTTTTATTAAATAATAAATGATAAAAATAACAATATTGCATATAAGTATATACTATATGCTATGGTTTATTGTTTTGTATTCTCTAACAATTTATTAACTACTTAAAATATATATATTATGGAGAATTATATGAGTAAATATTGGAAGGGAAGCTCTTTAACAAAAGAGCAAAAAGACAAAATTCTTTATCCATATAGTAATAATAACAATGCTGTTATTATTAAAAAAGATATTAAAGAAGCTGCTGATCGTCTTTTTAATGCAAACCAAGATGTTATTGCTGATTTACTTCAAAAAGAGACCATGACTTTATGTTTAAAAGAAGGAAAATAGAGGTCAATAATGTCCAATTTTACTATGGAAGATGCTAAATATTGTGCTGAACAAGTGATTCATGGAATTGAAAGAACTTTTTTTCAAGTAAGTAATAAAGACTTATCTTTTTTTATTAGAATAGAAATTTTTGAAGAATCAGTATTAAAAGCGGAACAATATTTAAAAGTTTTTAAAAATCCAAATTTATCAAAAGTTGCTGGATATTACAGCTTTTGGATTAGAAAACTTAAGCCTTTTTATGTTAGAGCAAAAAGAAATAATAATTATATAACTGATCTAAATGAGATCTTTGCTATTTTGTTTGGACTTGTTTTAATTTCACAAGGAGTAAAAAGAAGTATACCTAAATTGAGCAAAAAATTTCTTAATGATTTAGTTTATAGCTTAAGATATCATACTTTTTCTCCACAAAGTGTAACATTAATTTTTGAATTAATCCTTGAAAAATTTTTTATAGAAAAGCACCTTAAAAAATAAGAACAATAAATATCTTTTTTAATAAAGAAGCTAATTTAAATTAAAATAAAAGAGCCTATCACAGATTATTTTGTAATAGGCTCTTTTATTTATTTTGTTTAATTAAATGAAAATTAATATCAAGTAATTATTTAACAAATTCCAATAAGGTTTTTAATATGGGATTCAATCCAGTTAAGAATTTTATGTTGCTCTGCATCAAGTTCTATTTCTTTTTTATTTTTATATAATTCTTCTAATCCATCCTTTGATGTAAATTTTAAATCATTTTTATATCCTTTAATGGAATTTTCAGGATTAGAAGATATGATTTTTTTAATATGGTTATTATATTCTTCTTCTAATAAAGAGTTTGGAATAATATCAGAAAAATTTCTAAAAATAATTCGTTTAAAAAGACTTTTTAATCTTGATGATTTAATGGTTGTGCTTAAAAAGATTTTATTTTCAATTTCTGCATCATTAAATAAAGCAATATCTTTTTTTTCCTGATTTAAAAAAAAACCTGTTTGATAAAGGCTGGCATCTGGATCAAGGTCAGGAACAAAAGGATATTCATAGGCTTGGTGATAATGAATAATTTCTTCAAAAATATCAGATCTTTTTGTTATACCATCAATATTTTCTTGATATATTTTTATTTGTTCTTTTGAAAGTAATTTCCAGAATCTTTCCAAGGGAGGAAGAACAATTTTTGTTTCTCCATATCGTTTTCGTATAACAAACAGCTCATCTTTTTTATAATCAGATTTTAAGGGTATAAGATTTTTGCTATCTAATTTTAACCATAAACTCTGGTTTGAATACTTTCTGGAATTTCCAATATTCATTACAGGAGCTATGTACATATTTTCTGCACCAAAAGCTGTGGAGATCATAATACAAATTCTATAATCTAGATAATCTGTTTTAAAATTCTTTTCAATTTTCTTTATTCTTTGTAAATCTTTTTTTTTATTAAAAAAATCAAGGGAATAATCCCACATTTTTTTTTCTCTGGATAATTTTTTGGCAAGTTCCAAAGTAGCTTCAACATCAGTCATTGCATGATGGGCTCTGCCTGATGAAACAAGAGAATTTTCTTTATTAATATACTCAAGTTTCATAGTTGGCTTTCCATTAATTTCAGGCCATTTAATAATTTCAGGTTTAAATATTTTATAAAGAGTTGCAATGGGAAGAAGATCCATGCGGGAGCATTTGTTTGCATATTGATGTGTATAGGAATCTAGAAGATTTCTATAAAAAGTAAATCTTAGAAATTCATCATCAAATTCAAGATTATTATATCCTAGATTTATAGTTTCCGGTTCATTCATAATCTCATAGATTTTTTGAGCAGCTTTATATTCACATATTCCTGAGGATAACTCCTGGGGTGAAAGCCTGTGTGTAATAAAAGCTCCAGAAGAGGGGATAATATCATTGCGGAGATTTATGGTAATATATTTACGATGAATTTCAGAAAAATTATAATCTGTTCTAATGGCGGCAAATGTAAGAATTTGGTCAAATGTACTACTAAGACCGGTTGTTTCAATATCATAAAAAAGAAAAGTTTTCATAAATTAAAAAAAAGGAATAAACATAAATAAATGTCTATTCCTTTTATATTTTTATCTAAAAGTTTATAGTACTATAAAAATTTTTAAAATATTTTATCAAAAAATTATATAGAGTTTTAATTTTATCTTTTTGAGAATTGAAAACGCGCTCTTGCACCTTTTTGACCATATTTTTTACGCTCTTTAATTCTTGAGTCTCTGGTAAGGCAACCTGCTTTTTTTAAAACACTTCTTAGATCAGGATCACAAAGAACAAGTGCTTTTGTAATTCCATGCTTTATGGCTCCTGCTTGTCCCATTATACCTCCGCCTAGGACATTTATTTTAATATCAAAGATTTCTTTCTTTTCTGTGATTGTAAGTGGGGTAGAAAGTAAATTTTTTGCATTTTCATTTACAAAATAATCATCTAGGGGTTTGTTGTTTATAGTAATTTTACCACTACCTAATTTAAGCCATGTTTTTGCTATGGAAGTTTTTCTTTTACCAGTAGCGTAATAAATATTTTCATTTTCCATAAATTATTACTAGTCCTATATTTTTACTAATTCAGGTTTTTGCGCAACATGAGGATGTTGGTCCCCAACATAAATATGTAATTTTTTGTTTAATGTTCGGCCCAGTCTATTTTTGGGAAGCATACCTTTTACAGCTTTTTTAATAAGCTCAGTGGGTTTTTTCTTTAAAAGTTCTTTAGCAGTTATGGATTTTAAGTTTCCAGTATATCCTGTATGATGGTAATATGTTTTTTGCGACCATTTTCTTCCTGTAAGACGAATTTTATCAGCATTAATAACAATAACCCAATCACCAGTATCTATATGTGGAGTAAAATAAGGATTATGTTTACCACGAATTCTTGCAGCAATCTTTGATGCTATACGCCCCAGGACTTGATCTTTGGCATCAAAAACACACCATTTTTCTTTGTTGTCTAATCTTTTTGCACTGTGTGTGTATTTTTTCAATTTAACATACTCCTGAATCTGTTTTTTATCTATTTTATATTTTAACCACAAAAAACACGAAAAAGGATTTATGTTTTTCGTGTCATCTAGTATTTTTTATAGGTTGTAGTTTATAATTTAATATAGATTTTAAATCTATAACCATTTATTTATATTTTGATAATAAGAGATCAAATCCATACAAGCAATAAAATATATATTTTTTTTATAATTATGTCAAGAACAATTTGATGTTTTAACAGGAGTAACCAATCTATATTCCCTCTTATTAAATTATAAATAAAATTAAATAATAATTAGTAAAACCAATGTGTTATAAATTCGTGCTTTGATTAGAGGTAAGATCTATATTTCGCTTTTTCTTCTATTGTTTTTCTATAAAAGAACTTACAATCACTTAATATTTTTTTATGTTTCATTGTGAGACAAACTAAGAACTAAAAATCAGATCTGCCTCATGACAGTTGAAAAACAAAACAAAATTCTATAATTTATAGACTAAAGTTCCACTTCTCATACAGTAGTATAGAGATATTTATATGATTTTTTACATAGGTTGCTCCCTGATTTAAAATAACTTTCAATTGTTTTATTGCTGATTCTTGTTTATAATAATTAAGTTAAAGTATGTTATATAAACATACTGATTAAAAACCTATAGTTTATTTTTATTTTCTCACCTATATAATTTTATATGAAACAACTTATAACTACTTAATATTCTTTTATATTTCGTTGTGAGGCAAATCAAGAAGTAAAATTCAATCTGCCTTAGGGTAGTTGCTAGAACAAAAGTTCTTAATTAATTATGCTATTATAATTAACAAAAGGAGTTTTTCCATGTCAAAAGATTGTCTTTTTTGTAAAATTATAAATAAAGAAATCCCATCTGAATTTCTTTACGAAGATGAATTTTGTGTAGTATTTAATGATATTAAACCTCATGCCCCTGTTCATTTACTTATTGTTCCGAAAAAACATATTAGAAGTATTAATGATTTAACTGATTCAGATAAAGATATTATATCTCATCTGTTTATGGTTGCAAAAAAAATGGCAGGGGAAAAAGGAATTAATCAATCTGGTTATAAACTTCTTTTTAATGTTGAAAAAGGAGGAGGTCAGGTGATTTTTCATCTTCATCTTCATCTTATGGGAGCATGGAAATAATTTTAATAATTCAATAAAAAAAAATGATGGTGATATAAAAATTATTCCCTTAAGTTCCCAGCCTGCAAAATAATTAAAAACATTTCTAATTCTAAAAATCAAAACGCGGGATTTTTCCAGAAAAAAACAATAAAGGAGTAGTTTAAAGGAGTAGTTTAAATGCAAAAAATACAGGTTTTCAATACTTCACAACTTAAAGATGTTGAAAATGCTGTATTACTTGCTGAAGAGCTTGTTAATAATTATTTTAAGATGTCATCTAATCAATGGCTTGGAAATCGTTATGATGTAAAAACTCTGGAAAATTTAACTAGAGATGAAATAATTGAAGGACCATTTGCCCAGGTAATAGGCTATGAGGCAAGAAAAAATGTTCATTTTAGTTCTTCTTCCTATAATTATTATACCATATGTCTCCAGGATAATGCTATTTTAAGGTTACTTGAAAAAAAAAAGGAACTTTTTCTTCCTTCCTTTCTTTTATATATTTTAATTCATGAGCTTGTTCATATTGTACGATTTAGTAAATTTGAGCAGATTTATGAAAATTCTGTTGAAACTAAACATATGATAAATGAAGAACGAATAGTTCATGATATAACATGTAAAATAATAGAAAAAGTTTCTATTATAGGAAAAGATGATGTTCTTCAATATTATAAAAAATGGAGATTAGACCAAGACTTTAAAAAACTCCTTTAATTTTTTAAGTCTTATCCTTGACAAGAATTAAAGACTGACTATTTTATCATTGTTTTTACAATACATAAAAATATGGAGAAGAAAAATGCCTATTTATGAATATGAATGTATAGATTGTGGACAAGTTGAAGAAATATTTCAGAAAATATCGGAATCTCCTCTTAATAAATGTAAATATTGTAAAGGACGTCTTAATAAGCTTATTTCCCAGAGTTCATTTCAGTTAAAAGGTTCAGGATGGTATGTAACTGATTATGCTGCTGGAGGAAAAAAATTATCCAAAGGGAAAAAAACATCAAAAATAGAAAATCCAATAAAACCCAAAAGTTCTTGTACAAAAAAAAATATAAAACCAAAGGCAGATTGTAAAAAAGACTAGCTATTACAAAAAATTTTGATTTTAAAATTACTGCCTCACAATGTAAGGAATGAATTTTTTTTAAATTGATTCCTAATATTTAAATTTTAATTATAAGTTTAAGGAGAATCAAAGATCATGAGCTTAAGACCGTTACAAGATAGAATTCTGGTTGAGCGTGTTAAAGAGGATGAAAAAACCAAAGGTGGTATTATTATTCCTGATACAGCAAAAGAAAAACCAGCTGAAGGTAAAGTTGTTGCAATTGGCAATGGAAAGCTTACAGATGATGGTAAAGTCCTTCCAATTGATCTTAAAGTGGGAGATAAAATTTTATTTAGTAAATATGGTGGGACAGATATAAAAATTGATGGAAAAGATTATTTGATTATGCGTCAAGATGATGTTCTTGGAGTTATTGAATAAAAAGAATAAAAACAATTAATACAAAAATAATGGAGATATAAAAGAATGGCTAAAGAAATTAGATATTCTGCAAAAGCCCGTGAAGCAATGCTTGAGGGTGTAAAAATACTTGCAGATGCAGTTGTAGTAACACTTGGACCCAAAGGAAGAAATGTTGTTATTGAAAAATCATGGGGAGCTCCGAATGTTACAAAAGATGGAGTAACTGTTGCAAAAGAAATAGATCTTGAAGATAAGTTTGAGAATATGGGTGCTCAGATGGTAAAAGAAGTTGCCAGCAAAACAAGTGATATGGCAGGTGATGGCACAACTACAGCAACAGTTCTTGCAAGATCTATTTATGAAGAGGGACAAAAACTTGTTGTTGCAGGTCATAACCCAATGTCTATAAAAAGAGGTATAGATGCTGCTGCATTAAAGATTGTTGATGAACTTGTGAAAATGAGCAAACCAACTAAAGATCAAAATGAAATTGCTCAAATTGGTACTATATCTGCAAATAGTGATGAAACAGTTGGTAATATTATTGCAGATGCTATGAGTAAAGTTGGAAAGGAAGGAGTTATCACAGTTGAAGAGGCAAAATCAATGGATACAACTCTTGATGTTGTTGAGGGTATGCAGTTTGATCGTGGGTATCTTTCTCCTTATTTTGCAACAAATACAGAAAAAATGACAACTGAGCTTGATGAACCTTTTATTCTTATTTGTGATAAAAAAATAAGCAATATGAAAGATATACTTCCTGTTCTTGAAGAAATTGCTAAGATGGGTAAAGCCCTTGTTATTATAGCAGAAGATATTGAAGGCGAAGCCCTTGCAACACTTGTTGTTAATAAAATTCGTGGAACACTTAATGTTGCTGCTGTTAAGGCTCCTGGATTTGGTGATAGAAGAAAGGCAATGCTTGAAGATATTGCAATTCTTACAGGTGGTCAGGTTGTTTCTGAAGATATTGGACTTAAACTTGAAAGTGTAGGTGTTAATGATCTTGGCTCTGCAAAGTCTATTGTTATTGATAAAGAAAATACTACAATTATTGATGGTGCAGGAGAAAGAAAGGACCTTGAAGACAGAGTTAAGATGATTCGTGCTCAAATTGAAGAATCTAGTTCTGATTATGATAAGGAAAAACTCCAGGAACGTCTTGCAAAACTTATTGGCGGAGTTGCAGTAATAAGTGTTGGTGCTGCTACAGAAACTGAAATGAAAGAGAAAAAAGCCAGAGTTGAAGATGCTCTTAATGCAACAAGAGCTGCAGTTCAAGAAGGTATTGTTGCAGGTGGCGGTGTTGCTCTTGTTCGTGCAAGTTCTGTTCTTAATGATATTACAAATGATCCTGAAGAAAAACTTGGAGTTGAAGTTATTAAGCGTGCCATAGAAGAGCCTTTACGCCAGATTGCAAATAATGCAGGTGTTGAAGGATCTGTTGTAATTAATAAAGTAAAAGAGGGTAAAGGTTCCTTTGGCTATAATGCAAGAACTGATACTTATGAAGATCTTATTCAAGCAGGTGTTATTGATCCTAAAAAAGTTGTTCGCTTTGCCCTTCAAAATGCAGCAAGTGTTGCTTCAATAATGCTTACTACAGAAGCAATGATTGCTGATAAGCCAGAAAAGAATGAAGGCGGCGGTGGAATGGGAATGCCAGGTGGTGGAATGCCAGGTGGTGGAATGCCAGGAATGGGCGGCGGAATGATGTAAATTTTTCATCTGTTTCCATTTTATAATATATTAAATTAGAAACATAAAAGCCCTTGTACAATTAATTTTTTGTACAAGGGCTTTTTTTTGCGGTGTGATATTTTTTAAGGACAATCACATTGTTTAATATCTTTGCCAATAAAAAAAAACGGTATTAAAATATCGGAAATACAACAGGGAATTAAAACTGAAAAAAAAACAATTACAATTGCAATAATAAAAATAGAGAATGTAATTAATTTAGAAAAAGCTAGTATATAAAAAAGACTTGCAAATACAGAAATTCCTACATGCATAAAATGAGGAATTTTTGTTGCCTTTATTATAATACCAATAATTGAGCCAATAAATGCTGAACTTAAAATAGTAAATGGTTTTTTAATAATTGGTAAATGAAAATCAAGGTGTATATTAAATGCAGATGCACCAAGATAGGGAAAAATTATATCTGAAATTGAACCAATTAAAATAGCAGCAAATATTCCAATTAATAATGCCTGAATAATGCTTTTTTTATATTTATAATAAATTCCAGAAGAAGTTAAAGAAGATGCAATCACATGGATTGGATGAAGAATATGAAAACCATGTTTCTCAATTGTTGTATTTAATATAAATTTAATAATTACTACAGCTAATACTGCAAAAACCGTTGCCATTGCTGTAAATGGTGCATGGTGTTTAAGTTCATGTATTAATTCTTTTGAGTGTTTCATTTTTTCTCTTTTAAACTTTTCTTATATTATTCCATAAAGAGGTCCGCCGTGTTTTCCAAAGCTTTCAACTTTTTTTACAATATTTTTATCAGGTTTAAGTAAAGGTGCATGAAAAGATTTTGTTCTTGCATCAATAATTAAAGAACCTGTACAGCCCCAATGTTTATGTTTTATAAAACTTCCTATTCCATAAATATCATGGGAAGGATTAGACTTTGAAAATGTTGTCCATAAAAATGTTGAAAAATTATCACTTGTGCCATGAGAATCATCTGTAATAACTAATAAAGGAAATTTATTTATTTTTTTTGAATGCTTTAAATTTTTTGACAGTCTATTTATTTCAATATCTGCTTTTTTATAATTTTCAAATTTTGGCCCTTGTATTATAAGTATTCCAGGAGCTGCAATTTTAGGATTTGTAAAGGGACTTGGAATAACAATTTCTGTTAAAAATTCTCTGGATAATTCTCTTTTTTTAGGACCTGCAACAGCCATTATAACTTTAGAGCCTTGGTTTAGTTTTTTTGATGAATAATCAAGGGTATCTATTGTGGTAGAGGTTTGAAAATGAAGATCCCTTGAAAAATCAATGCGTTCCAGAACATGAATAAAAAATTCTTTTTCATTATAAATATCAAGGTTAGAATTATCTTCTTCAGCACAAATAAGAAGATATTTTGCAAGAGAAAGTTGTTCAAAACCAAGAATTGCATTGGCACTAGTTAAAATTTCTCTTGGTTTTTTTGTTTCATAGGGAACATATCTTTCCTTTGCCTTTGCAAGAAGAAGAGGGTGGGTTCCTGAAGCATCAACAGCATGTATGGCAGTTACTACCCCTGAAATAGTAGAACTAATAGCATCTTGTGTTATATCATGTATAAGCTTTGCAAAAATGGAATCTTCCTGGGGAGGGCGTCCAACAACTGTAAAGGGATATATGGGATTTTTTTTATGCCATATTGAATCAACTTTAAGATAGGGAAAATCATGTTTAAGTGAATAATATCCCAGGTGATCTCCAAAGGGTCCTTCTTTTTTTGTTTTATTAAGAACAACTTCACCTGTTATACAAAAATCAGCATCACTTGATATTATATAGTTGTTTTTTATACAATATTTAAAATTTTGTCCTGCAAGGGCTCCTGCAAAACATACCTCAGGCATATTATGGGGCAGGGGCATAATTGCTGCCAGTGTATGCGCTGGAGGTCCTCCTATAAAAATGCTTACTTTTAATGGCTTGTTTTTATTTATTGCGTTTTTATGGTGATTTCCAATTCCACGATGAATTTGATAATGAAGTCCTATTTCTTTATTTGGAATATAATCATTTCCTGATATTTGTATTCTGTACATTCCCATATTTGAATTTAAAATTCCAGATTTATCAGGATCCTGAGAAAATACCTGAGGTAAAAGAATAAAAGCTCCTCCATCTTCAGGCCAACAGCGAATCATTGGAAGGTCTTTTATATTTCCTTTTTTATATAAAACAGGTCCATTTTTTTTCTTTAATGGAATGGCATTTAAACTTGATAATAAAGCTTTAAATCCTTTTCCTGGAGATTTTAAAATATTTTTTGGATTAATTTTTAATTTTATAAGTATTTTTACTTTTTCAAGATCAGGCTCTAGAATTTTTAATGCTCGTTCATAAGTTCCAAAAATGTTTGATACACTAGGAAAGGGGCTATTTTTTACATTTTCAAAGAAAATTGCAGGTCCATTTGCTTGAAATACTTTTCTGGAAATTTCTGCCATTTCCTGATCAGGATCAACTTGATCTTTTATTCTTACAAGTTCTCCATTTTTTTCAAGAAAATTAATACATTGTAAAAGGCTTTTAAAAATCATTAAATAAAATTCCCTGGCAAACTAAATAAAGAGAGCAAGCCCTATTTATAGGCATTTACAAACATTTTTTTAAATTAAAATTAGAAAAAGATATTTTTTTTAAAAAACTATTTTAACAAAAAATACGTTTGTGTAAAGGTCTTAAAGAGTTTTCTTGGACCACTATCATCTGCAATTAAAAACATTAAGAACTTTTCCAGTTTCATCCATTATTATAATTTGTTTTTTTTTTACTATTCTTTTAAATCTATTTAAGGACTTAAAAGTAACTGTTACCTTATAATTACCTGTTGTAATTATTACTACAGGAGACCATGAAATAAATTCAATGGAACCTGGATAAATTTCAGTTGCTTTAAGATGGGATATAACTTGTTTTACAGAATTATCATCATGCTCATTATATGGAGGATATGCCCATATTATATTTACAAAAATAATAAATATTCCAATATATAAATAAAATACAGATTTTAAGGGGAAAATATTAAATTTTTTCATAAAAAAATGTATATTCTAATCTTTTATTTCAGTCAAATATTTTTGTGGTATCATTTTTATTAATCTGGAATAATTAATAGTATTATAAAAAATTTTAATCTGTTCTAATGTAGTATTTTCTCAAGATTTCAAAACACTACATATATGCTTTTGTCATTGAAAAAATACTACATTTTGTATATGAAGCTGTTGTTAGAATGCTATGTATATTTTTAATTTCGATTTTTTAGGAGTTTATTAGTTACAAATATATTACAAAAAAATATTAAAAAAAACAGGAGAAATAATTATGGCTCAAATAATATCTGATCAAAGAGATATTGATTTTATCCTTTATGAGCAACTTAATGCTGAAGAACTTTTAAAATCAGAAAAATATAATGATTTTAATAAAAAAATGTTTGATATGGTTATAAAGGAAGCAAGAAATTTTTCCATAAAAGAAATTCTTCCTACATTTACACAATGTGATAGACAAGGAGTAGAATTTAAAAATAATGCTGTAAAAGCTCCAGAATGCTTTAAGCGAGCCCATAAATTATTGATACAAGGAGAGTGGGGTGCTCTTACAGAAAATCCTGATTTTGGAGGTCAGGGACTTCCTCATACAGTTGCCCAGGCAGCTTTGGAATATATGATAGGTGCAAATTATACTTTAATGACCTATGCTATTCTAGGAGTTGGTGCTGGAAAAATGGTGGATCTTTTTGGTACTGACAAACAAAAACAACTTTTTCTTAAAAAAATGTACACTTGTGAATGGGGAAGTACTATGCTTCTTACTGAGCCCCAGGCTGGGTCTGATCTTGGTGCAATTACAACAACTGCTGAAAAAAATAATGATGGAACATATAAAATAACAGGTAGCAAAATATTTATCACAAATGGAGAACAGGATCTTACAGATAATATTATTCATCCTGTTCTTGCAAGAGTTAAAAATGCTCCTTTAGGAACTAAAGGTATATCAATTTTTATTGTTCCTAAAATATGGGTGAATAAAGATGGTAGTCTGGGAGAAACTAATAATATAGTTTGTACTGGTGTTGAAGAAAAAATGGGTATTCATGGAAGTCCAACATGCAGTTTATCCTTAGGAGAAAAGGGAGAATGCAAAGGATTGCTTTTAGGAAGGGAAAATCAAGGCATGGAAATTATGTTTCACATGATGAATAGAGTACGCCTTGAAGTAGGAACTCAGGCTTTGACTAATGCTTCATGTGCCTATCTTTATGCCTTAGATTATGCAAAACAAAGACTTCAAGGGCGTAGCCTTGGCAAAAGTGCTGATAAAAATATTTCCCAAATTCCAATAATTAAACATCCAGATGTAAAAAGAATGCTTATTAAAATGAAATCCTATGTGGAAGGGATACGAAGTTTAATATATTTTACTGCCCTTTGTTTTGATAAAGTTGATATTTTAAAATCTGATGATGAAAAAGAGCATTATGCTGATTTGATAGAAATACTAACTCCCATTGTAAAAGCATATTCCAGTGAAAAAGGTTTTGATGTATGTGTAGAAGCAATGCAGATTTTTGGAGGATATGGATATACAAGGGAATATCCTATTGAACAGCTTGTGCGAGATTGTAAAATAACATCCATATATGAAGGTGCTAATGGAATACAGGCAATTGATTTTCTTGGTAGAAAACTAACCTTTAAAAAAGGGGCAGCACTTAGGGCACTTATACATGAAATTCTAAAAACAGCATCTAATGCAGAAAAAAATAAAACACTTGAAAATTTTGGCAAAGACCTTAAAAAAGCAGTTGTTAAACTTGAACAAGCATGTAAAAAAACGCTTGAAACAATTAAGACAACTAAGTTTGAATCTGCATTTGCAAATGCTCATCCTTTGCTTAAGGCAACAGGAGATGTAGTTATAGCATGGATGCTTTTATGGCAGGCATTAATTGCAGATTCTAAACTTAAAAAAATTCTAGAAGGAAAAACAGAAAATGAAAAAAATGAAATTTTAAGAAAAAATAAAAATGGGGCATTTTACAATGGGAAAATAATGGCAGCAGATTTTTTTATTAATACTATTTTACCTGTAACTATTGGAAAATTCGATGCTATTATTAAACAAAATAATGCAGCAGTAAATATCTCTGAAAATTCATTTTAAATATATTAGTATTTATTTAAGTTCTTTTTTCCCGTGAGTAACTGATATTAGGATTCATAATTGAGTATGTTCAAGTCTTGAAAAAATATTAAAACAAAATAGATGCTAAGGGTTTAATCCCATTAAAAATCAAAAAAAATCATTAATTAGGAGATTACAATGAAAGAAGTAGTAATAGTTTCAGCATGCAGAACAGCAATTGGTGCTTTTGGAGGCTCTTTAATTAAGATGAATGGGGCAAGTCTTGCAAGTATAACAATGGAAGAAGCAATTAAAAGAGCAAATATTGAGCCTGGTATGATAGATGATGTTAGATATGGTTGCTGTGTAGAATCACCAGATACTCTTAATACAACAAGAGTTGCAGCACTTCTTGCAGGAATTCCTGATACTGTAACAGCAGCAACAGTTAATAGAGTCTGCATATCTGGAATGGAAGCTATGATTTCAGGCATGGCAATGATCCAAGCAGGAATGGCGGATATTATTCTTGCAGGTGGAACTGAGCATATGTCAAGTGTGGCATATAGTGTTCCCAATGCAAGATGGGGATGCAGACTTCAGGATCATGTTTTTGTTGATAATATGATTCATGCACTTCATTGTGGTTCCCACATTATCCCCCATCCTGAAAATGGGCCTGTTGATGAAACAAAACCTCCTTTAAGTATGTTTGTTGGTAAACCATATATTATGGGACATACTGCTGAATTCATAGCTCAACATCTTGATATAACAAGACAGGAAATGGATGAAGTTGCCTTAAAAAGTCATAATGAAGCTGAAAGAGCAACAAATGATGGCTCGTTTGAACAAGAAATAGTTCCTATTACTATTCCTCAGAAAAAAAAAGATCCTATTATTTTTAAAAAAGATGAGCATTTTAGAAAAGGTATAACAATGGAAAAACTTGCAAGTCTTCCACCTGCTTTTATACCAAAAATAGGAACTGTAACAGCAGGAAATTCAAGTGGAATAAATGATGGATCAACTGGTATGATAATCATGTCTTCTGAAAAAGCAAAAGAATTAGGACTTGAGCCTCTTGCAAAAATAAAGGCAGTATCAAGAGGTGCATGTCATCCATCTGTTATGGGACTTTCTCCTGTTCCAGCTATAAATAATCTTATTGGTTCAAGTAAATATAATCTTAATGATTTTGAATTAATAGAACTTAATGAAGCTTTTGCAGCACAATATATTGGATGTGAAAAAGAACTGGGACTAAATAGAAATATAACCAATGTAAATGGTTCAGGTATAGGGCTTGGTCATCCTGTTGGGTCAACTGGTGCAAGAATTGTTACAACTCTTATTTATGCCATGAAAAAAAGAGGGAAATCTCTAGGTATGGCAACTTTATGCGGTGGGGGCGGTGTTTCAATGGCATGCGTTATTGAAGTTTAAATAATAAAGTATGAATTGTTCAGAAGTACAAGAGTTATAATAAAAACCATATAAAGTTGTCTAAGTTGAGTTTAATGCAATAATATCCACCATGCAAAATATTTAACCTAATAATTATAATTTTTTTTAAAATTGAATTATTATTTTTAATTTTTAAAAGCTTTTTGGTTCTTTTTATTTATTCATATTTTATAAGAAGTTACTGAAAAAGTTATATGGAATCTCCTCTGTGCATGCCTATGTTTATTTTTCTTGACATATCCTAGTATTAATATTAATTTTTAAAATTTTGGGCTTGGTATTAGAGTTTAACATTTTAAGAAAATTTAATTGTTTTTATATGTTTGAAAATTTAACTGAAAAACTTAATAGTGCATTTAAAAAACTTAAAGGTCATGGGGTTCTTAGTGAGAAAAATATTGAAAAAGGGTTAAAGCAGGTTCGCATGGCTCTTCTTGAAGCTGATGTGAATTACAAGGTTGTAAAAAAAGTTATTTCAGACATAAAAGATAGATCTATTGGGCAAGAAGTTATGGATAGCCTTTCTCCTGCTCAACAAGTTATTAAAATTGTTAAAGAAGAATTTACCAGCATGATGGGTTCAGCCCATATGGATTTCAATGTTCATGGGAAATTACAAAGCTCTATAATGCTTATTGGATTACAAGGTTCAGGAAAAACTACAACAGCTGGTAAAATAGCATTTTATTTAAGGAAAAAAGGTAAAAAACCTTATCTAGTACCTGTTGATGTATATAGACCAGCAGCCATAGACCAGCTTAAAAAAGTTGGTGCAAATCTTGATATTCCTGTTTTTTCATCAACTATTGATATGAAGCCCTTATATATTTGTCAAAAAGCAGAAAAATTAGCTATAGAGCAAGGTTATGATACTTTAATTATTGATACAGCAGGACGACTTCATATTAATGAAGAATTAATGGGGGAACTTTTACAGCTTAAACAAGGAATTAACCCTTCAGAAATACTTTTTGTAGCTGATGCAATGACTGGTCAGGATGCAGTAAATATTGCCAAATCCTTTGATAAAACAATTGATTTTACTGGTGTTATATTAACTAAAATGGATGGTGATGCAAGGGGAGGAGCTGCTCTTTCTATTAAAGCAGTAACAGGAAAACCTCTTAAATTTATAGGTGTTGGTGAAAAAGCAACTGCTTTTGAACCTTTTCATCCAGATAGAATGGCTTCAAGAATTTTGGGAATGGGAGACACTCTTTCTTTTATTGAAAAAGCCCAGGATGCTTTGGATCAAAAACAAGCCAAAGAACTTGAGAAAAAGCTTAGAAAAAATCAATTTACCCTTGAAGATTTTAAAAATCAAATAGCTTCTGTTAAAAAAATGGGATCAATAAAAGATCTTCTTAGCATGTTGCCTGGAATTAACAAAAAACAACTTAATAAACTTAATTTTGATGATAAGGAGTTTGTAAGGATAGAAGCTATTATAAACTCCATGACTGGGCAGGAGCGTAGATTTCATAAAATAATTAATGCCAGTAGAAAAAAAAGGATTGCAAAGGGAAGTGGTGTTAGTGTTCAAAATGTAAATAAACTGCTTAAAAGTTATACACATACATTAAAAATGGTTAAAAAAATTAATAAGGGTGGTATGCGTTCATTAAAAAGTATGCTTCCATTTTAAGGAGAAAAAAGAGAAATGTCCGTACGAATTAGATTAACAAGACGTGGAACCAAAAAAAAACCTTTTTATAGAATTGTGGCTGCTGATATTAGAGCGCCAAGGGATGGTAAATTCCTTGAAACTCTTGGGACCTATGATCCTATGTTAGATCCGGCAGCTGTTGTTTTAAAAGAGGATAGAATTAAATATTGGATTACTAAAGGTGCAATTCCTTCAACAACAGTAAACAGTATTTTAAAAAAACAAGGATTTAGTATTAATCCTGAATAGATTTGTATAGAGCCCCATATTCTCAACAATTATTTTAAAGGAGACTGACTTATGAAAGATTTAGTTATATATATTGCAAAGGCACTGGTTGATAATCCTGATGCAGTAGAAGTTACAGAAGTAGTTGGAAATCAAACTTCTGTTCTTGAATTAATGGTAGCAAAAGAGGACCTGGGGAAGGTAATTGGAAAGCAGGGAAGATCTGCTCGTGCAATTAGAACAATATTAAGTGCAGCATCTGCAAAAATGAATAAACGTACAGTTCTGGAAATTATAGAATAGTTTATTTGATGAAAAAAAATTTTTTTACTATTGGCAGGATAACTGGAGTTCATGGACTTAAAGGATATTTAAAAGTAAATTCCTTTGCAGAATCAATTTCAACTTTTGCAGATGGTCTTAAAGTATTTGTTAAAGATGTTAAAGACTCTAGTGATAAATGGTATGAGATTTTAAACTCATTTCCCTATAAAAAAGGAATAGCTCTTCTTTTAAAAGGTGTTGATAGAAGTATTGGTAAAACCTTTATTGGTAAAGAAATTTTGATTAATAGAAATGATCTTCCTGAAATTAATGAAGAAAATACTTGGTTTTGGGAAGATCTTATTGGTCTTAAAGTATTAGATTTAAAACTTGGTTATCTAGGTAAGATTGATTCTGTAATTGCCACTGGAAGCAATGATGTTTTTATTGTAAAAAATAATAATAAAGAAGAGAGATTGGTTCCATGTATTGCATCTGTTATTTGTAAAGTAGATATAGATAATAATGAGATGAAGATTAAGCTTCCACAAGGGCTTTGATACAAAAAACAATGAAATTTACAGTTTTAACTCTTTTTCCTGACTTTGTTAATTCCTTTTTTATGAATGGAATGATTAGTAGAGCAGTTAAAAAAAAAATAATATCTTGTATATCTATTAATATTAGAGATTTTGCTTTTAATCATCATAAAACAGTTGATGATAAACCATATGGTGGTGGTTGCGGTATGGTAATTAAACCTGAACCTCTTTATGCTGCTGTTAAATATGCTAGAAAGGATAGACCTGATTCTAGAGTAATACTTATGACTCCACAAGGTAGACCTTTTGATCAAAAAAAAGCATGGGATTTTGCTAAAAAAAAAAAGAGCCTTGTTTTTATTTGTGGCAGGTATGAAGGAATTGATGAACGTATTAATTATAGCCTTGTTGATGAAGAAATATCCATAGGTGATTATGTTATGACAGGTGGTGAGCTTGCAGCTATGGTGATTATTGATTCTGTTACAAGACTTCTTCCTGATGTTCTTGGCGGAAAAGAATCTGTTGATATAGATTCTTTTCAAAATGGCAGGCTTGAATATGCACATTATACAAGACCTTCTAGATTTAAAGACATGGATATTCCAGATGTATTGTTATCAGGGAATCATAAAAAAATAGAAAAATGGCGGATTACATCCTCTTTAAAAAGAACTTTTCTTAAGCGGCCTGATCTTTTTACTCAAAAAAAGCTTAAAGAACATGAAAAGCAAATTTTAAAAAAATGGTGTCGGGAACTTGAAGAGCTTATTAAAAAATAATCTTTATCTGGCTCTTATGCATTACCCTGTTATAAATAAAAAGGGTGATACAATTGCATCAGCTTTAACAACAATTGATTTACATGATATTGCAAGAGTTGCAAAGACATTTGGAGTAAGAAAATTTTATGTTGTAACACCTTTTCAAGATCAAAAAAAATTAGCAAAAGAGATAATTTTTCATTGGACAAAGGGTGTTGTGGGGCAAAACTTAATCCATTTAGAAAGCAAGCAATAAAATTGATAAAAGTTGTATCTTCATTTAAAGATGTTAAAAAGGATATTCAAAAACAATGGGGGAAATTACTAATTAGTGTTGCAACTACTGCTGTTTATCATGATAATTGTATTTCAACAAAAAAATTTGCTGAAAAGCTTGATAATAAAATTGCATATATTATGGTCTTTGGTACAGCATGGGGGCTTTCTTTTGATTTTATAAAAGAGTGTGATTTTATATTAGAACCAATTAATGGTATAGATAGTTATAATCATCTTTCAGTAAGATCAGCAGTATCAATAATTCTAGATAGAATCTGTTTAAATGGATTTAGAAAAAATTAGTTTATGTGTTTACTATGTTAATCCCTGAGTATATTAAGGGGGGAGAAAAAAATATAATGGAACAAATTCAACGAATAGAAAGAGAGCAAATACGCCTTGATTTACCTGATTTTAAAGCAGGAGATACAGTTAATGTGCATGTAAAGATTAAAGAGGGTAAAAAAGAGCGTATTCAGATTTTTACAGGTGTTGTTATTAAAAAGACAAAGGGACTTGTTAGTGCTCGTTTTACAGTACGAAAAATTTCAGATGGTATTGGTGTTGAAAGAATATTTCCTTTGCATTCGCCTATTATAGACAAAATTGAAGTGATATCTATAGGTCGTGTACGTAGATCAAAAATTTATTATTTGAGAAATTTGCGTGGAAAGGCTTCAAGAATTAAAGAAAAACGCACTTTTTAATTTTGAAATTTTTATGTGGTTCTTTGAACTTAAGGCTAGAAAAAAAGGTTATACATATATAGCAGGTATAGATGAGGCTGGCAGGGGAGCCCTTGCTGGCCCTGTTATTTCTGCCGCAGTAATTCTGCTTTCTGATTTTTCCTGTTATGGTATTACAGATTCTAAAAAACTCACTCCATTAAAACGTAAAAAATTATTTTCTATAATCATGGATAATGCCTTTGGTGTATCAATAGGCATTGCAGATCATGGTGAAATAGATAAAATTAATATCCTTCAAGCTTCTTTAAAATCTATGAAAAGAGCTGTCCTAGGGCTTAATTATTCTCCTGATTTTCTTTTAATTGATGGAAAATTTTTAATTGATTCACATTTGCCCCAGCAGGCAATAATAAAAGGTGATTCAAAAAGTGTATCTATTGCTGCTGCTTCTATTATTGCCAAGGTAACAAGAGATTCAATAATGGAAAAAATGCATTTAAAATTTCCTGAGTATGGTTTTAATAAGCACAAGGGCTATCCTACTAAAGCTCATAAAGAAGCTATTATCAGGTTTGGTGCATGTATAGAACATAGAAAAAGTTTTAAAGGTGTAAAATAAATTAATATGGTTGGACCATGGCAGATATTTGGTAAGAAAGCTGAGAATACTGCTTGCAAGTTTCTTAGAAAAGCTGGGTTTATAATTCTTGAAAAAAATTACACAACAAAAATTGCTGAAATAGATATAATTGCTCAATATCATGATTTTTTAGTTTTTGTTGAGGTAAAAGCAAGAAAAACTCTAAGAAAAGGAAAACCAAAGGAAGCTGTAAATTTTTTAAAACAGAAAAAAATAAAACTTGGTGCTACATATTACCTAAAAAATAAAAAAATTGATAACATTAGAATAAGATTTGATGTTGTGTCAATGTATGAAAACAATGGTAAATTTGAGATAGAACATATTAAAAATGCATTTTAACTATACATATGGTAAAAAATAATAATATTTCAGGAATTCTTTATGTTGTTGCTACACCTATTGGTAATCTTGAAGATATTACATTTAGGGCTGTAAAAATTTTAAAAAAAGTTGATATTGTTGCTGCTGAAGATACAAGGCATACTAGAAAATTATTTTCCTATTATGGAATTAAAACTAATTGTGTTTCATGTTATGACCATAATGAGGTTGCAAAAATTCCAGAATTTATTAAACACTTAAAAAATGGATATGATATTTCTCTTGTATCAAATGCTGGTACCCCATTAATTTCTGATCCTGGATATAAGCTTGTTAAAGAAGCTAGAAAACAAGATATCCAAGTCATTCCAATTCCAGGTGCTTGTGCTGCCATTGCAGGATTAAGTGTTTCTGGGTTTACAACAAATTCTTTTCTTTTTTTGGGGTTTGTTTCTAGGAAAAAAACAAAAAGGTTAAAAGAGCTTGAACAGCTTAAATATCAAAAATCTACATTAATTTTTTATGAATCACCCAAAAGAATTGTTTCTTTTTTAATGGATATTCTTGCTGTTATGGATAATCGACCTGCTGTGTTGGCAAGAGAAATAACCAAGATGCATGAAGAATATATCAATTATAATCTTTCTGATATTATTAATATATTAAATTTACGAAAATCTGTAAAAGGAGAATGTACATTATTTGTTCAAGGTTATAATTCTTCTAGGGCTGTAATTTCAGACCAGGATCTCGATAAAAAAATTTTTAAGGCATTGAAAAATACTAATGTTAAAACATCTGTGCTTTCAAGAGATTTTTCAACAAAATATCATTTATCAAAAAAAGTAATATATGACAAAATTATTAAATTACAAAGAGATATTGAGGACAGTTAAGTTATTAATGACAATATTTTAAAAAATTTTTATCTTGAGTAAAATTTTTGAATAATAATTTATATCATTATTTAATGAAAAATTTGGAGATAATATGATTAATATATTAGGGATTTGTGGAAGTCCAATTAAGAACTCCAACACAAAAATAATATTAAAAGAAGCTTTTAAGGCTATTAAACAAGATGGAGTTCAAATAGAAATATTTGATCTTTATAATAAAAAAATTCAAGATTGCTGTCATTGTAATTGGTGTATGGATAAACAAAGTAAAAATGAATATTGTATATTAAAAGATGATATGGAAGAACTTTATCCAAAAGTAGTTAATGCTCATGCTTTAATGGTTGCCTCTCCTGTTTATTTAGGGAGGCTTTCTGGTCATTTAGCTTCTGTTCTTGACCGAATTCGCTGTATTCACTATGGCAGATATTATGCAGGAGGTATGAAACATAAAACAGGTGCAGCAATTGCAGTAAGCTGGTACAGAAATTCAGGGATTGAAACAACAATAAGCAGTATTCATTGGGCATTTTTAACATATCAGATGCTCATTGCTGTTCCAGGTTCAATATCAACCTTTGGAGGAGCTGGTGTTTCAAGTTTTTCAGGAACTGGAGATTTTGATTCCAAAGACAAACATCAAATACTTAAAGATAAACATGGAATAAAGACTGCTGGGCTTACTGCTAAAAGTATGGTTGAGATTGCTCATATTATCAAAAAAGGCAAAGATGTCATAGTTTGAATATCTGGTGATGGTGTAATTTCTTGACAATTTTTAATATATAATTTAAATTTTTTCGGTTATTTTTTTTAAATAAAGTATTAGAAATAAAGATATTAAATAACTAGGGATTTATCATTTAAATAAATATTTAAATTTATGTTGGATTTAGTTTGTTTCATTAATAAGTACAATATAAAAAAGATTAGTTCTATTTTGAAATTTTCATCATAGAAAATAACCTGGGGATTTTCTTAATATTAAGATTTATAAATGTAATAATTATTTTTCAACATATCTAATGAGATGACCTTTGCATAATTTTTGGATTAAAAATTAGAAAAAAATATTTTATTTTTAAAGTTTTTTTATAAAAAATGTGTTTGTACAAAGGTCTCACAATATTTCATAGGAGAAAAAATGGCAGTACCAAAACAAAAAGTATCAAAAACTAGGGGTAGAAAAAGACGTACACATCAAAAAACAAAAGCACCAACTATTACTGTTTGTTCTGAATGCCATGAGGTAAAACTTCCCCATGCTGCATGTCCTGAATGTGGAACATACCGTGGAAGAAAGATTATAGAAAAAAATGATAAAGAGGATAAATAGGAAAAAAGGCTGAAACCCAATGAGTATTGAGACAAAAGTAAAAAAGATAATTAAAGACAAACTTCCTGATGTTGATATTGAGGATATTATACCTGAAGCTTCTCTTGTAGATGACCTTGGAGCAGATTCCCTTGCTTTAATGGAACTTATAATGTCAATGGAGGAAGATTTTGATATTGAAATAGATGATGATGATGCTGAAAAAATATTAACTGTAAAAGATGCTATTGAGTATATTAAAAATAAATCATGAATAAAGATAAAGAAAGAAAAATTGTTATTGGAAGTGATCATGCAGCCTTTGACCTTAAAGAAAAGGTGAAAAAATTTGTTTTAGAGCTTAACTATAAAATAAACGATATAGGCACTTTTACTAAAGAATCTATAAACTATGTTGATTTTGGTAAAAAAGTAGCTCAAGCAGTTTCAAAGAAAGAATATCCAATGGGTATTCTTTTATGTGGTACAGGTATTGGTATGTCAATAACTGCTAATCGTTTTTCTGGTGTTAGGGCAGCACTTTGCAGTGATATTTTTTCAGTTAAAATGAGTCGAAAGCATAATGATTCTAATATTCTAGTACTTGGTGGTCGTGTTGTGGGTGATATTCTTGCTTTTGAACTTATAAAAGTATGGCTTGAAACTCCTTTTGATGGGGGGAGACATTTAAAAAGAATTATGAAAATTGATGATTCAATAAAGGTTTTCAGTCAAGGATAGGAAAAACACAAAATATAGAAAATAAAAAATATCTTTAATTTTTAAGAGGATACTATATTTTATTTATGGGCATTTATATAAAATAACTTATAACTACTTAATATTCTTTTATGTTTTATTCTAGGGCAAACCAAAAATTAAAAACCAAATCTGCCTTATGGCAGTTTATATAAAATAACAAAGAAATAAAAATTAAATCTGCCTTATGGCAGTTATTAAAATATTAAAACTAATACTGAATCTTTTAATTAAAAAATCTATTTTTTTTATAAAAATTTAATTATGCAAAGGTATCAGTTTATCAAAAATTGATAAGGAGATATGATTTGGATATAGCATGTGTTGAAAAAATTGATCCTAAAGTTGCAAGAATTATAAAAGACGAAGAACAAAGACAAGAAAATGGACTTGAATTAATAGCTTCTGAAAATAATGCAAGTTCTGCTATTATGGCTGTACAAGGTTCTGTTTTAACAAATAAATATGCTGAGGGATATCCATCTAAAAGGTATTATGGCGGTTGCATTCATGTTGATGAAGTTGAAGAACTTGCTATGAAAAGAGCAAGAAAACTTTTTAATGCAGAATATGTAAATGTTCAGCCTCATTCAGGTTCAAGTGCTAATATGGCTGTATATTTTGCCTGTTTAAAACCAGGAGATACTGTTCTTGCAATGTCTCTTTCCCATGGAGGTCATCTTACCCATGGAAGTAATGCAAGTTTTTCTGGAAAATTATATAATTTTGTTCATTATGGTCTTTCTCCTAGAACAGAAATGATAGATCTTAATGAAGTGGCAGATCTTGCAAAAAAACATAAACCAAAGATTATTGTAGCAGGTGCAAGTGCATATTCTAGAATTATTGATTTTAAAGGTTTTTCAAAGATTGCTAAAAAAACAGGGGCTTTATTTATGGTGGACATGGCACATATAGCAGGACTTGTTGCAGCTAAAGTTCATCCTTCTCCTGTTCCATTTGCAGATTTTGTAACATCTACTACACATAAAACACTTCGGAGTGCAAGGGGTGGATTTATTATTTCTACTTTAGAACATAGTAAAAAAATTGCAAAGCAGGTATTTCCAGGAATGCAGGGCGGTCCTTTAATGCATATTATTGCAGCCAAAGCCCTAGGATTTAAACAAGCTTTATCCAGCTCTTTTGTACTTTACCAAAAGCAAGTTGTTAAAAATGCCTATGTATTGGCAGAAAATCTTATAAAAAAAGGATTTAGAATTGTTTCTGGAGGAACTGATAATCACCTTATTGTTATTGATCTTTCAAATCAATCTATTTCAGGTAAACATGCTGAAGAAATACTTGAGAAAGCAGGTATAACAGTTAATAAAAATACAATACCCAATGAAAAAAAGGGACCAGATATTACTAGTGGAATACGCGTTGGCACACAACTTCTTACATCTCGGGGCATGGGAGAAGAAGAAATGATTCAAATTTCTGAATTTATATATGATGTTATAGATAACCCTTTAAATATTAATTCTGTGCATAAAAAAGTAATGGATTTGTGTGAAAGATTTCCTCTTTATAAAAAATAAATTATTATACTTATGAATGATTATCCTTTATTAAGACCTTCCTGGCATAAATATTTTATGGATATTGCTAAACTTGTTGGAACTCGTTCCACCTGTATAAGGCGTAAGGTTGGTGCTGTTTTGGTAAAAAACAAAAGGATTTTATCTAGCGGGTATAATGGTGCACCATCAGGTATGGATCATTGTATCACAATAGGTTGTTTAAGAAAGCAACTTAATGTTCCTTCCGGGGAAAGGCATGAATTATGTCGCGGAGTTCATGGTGAACAAAATGCCATAATTCAAGCTGCATATTATGGAATATCAATAAAAGATTCTATTCTTTATTGTACAAACCAGCCATGCTCAATATGTGCAAAAATAATTATTAATGCAGGCATTAAAAAAATCTATTTTGATGATGAGTATAATGATCTCATGGCAAAAAAGATGTTTAATGATGCCAAAATTAAACTTATACCTTTAAAAGATGATTAAATAATTTCATATACAGGCAAGTCTTTTAAAAAAATAAAGGCTGATTATTATTTATAGTATTTTTTATAAAATTTAAAAAAATACTTTGCTAAAGTAAATGAATAAATTATTGATGTCATCAAAAGAAGATAATTATGAAATGTCCTAGTTGTGGAAGTTTAAACAATAGAGTAACAAATTCACGGCTTAACAATACTGAATCAGCTATTCGCAGACGCCGTGAATGCCAGAAATGTTTATGGCGTTTTACAACCCATGAAAGAGTTGAATATACTCCTATAATAATTGTAAAAAAAGATTCTCGCAGGGAAGATTTTTCCAGGGAAAAAATTTTATTAGGGTTAAAAAAAGCATGTGAAAAGCGTGCAATAAGTATAGATGAACTTGAAGATATTGTTGATTCCATTGAGCGTGATTTAAAAAATAGCAATGACAAAGAGATTTCGTCTAGTTTTGTTGGTGAGAAAATTATGCAGTATCTTCATGGTCTTGATGATGTAGCTTATGTAAGATTTGCTTCAGTTTATAGAGAATTTAAAGATGTTAATGATTTTATAAAAGAATTTGATAATCTTAGCTCTTCAAGTAAAATCAATAATGATATTAAGGATGATTCGGAAAAAACTGGTGAATGATTCTAAATATATGGAGACAGCTATTTGTCTTGCAAAAAAAGCTAAGGGTTATACTTCACCTAATCCTATAGTTGGGGCTGTTGTTGTAAAAGATAATCAAATTATAGGAAAAGGTTGGCATAAAAAAGCAGGTCTTGCACATGCAGAAGTTGAAGCTATTAATGATGCAGGGGAAAAAACTCTGGGAAGTGATTTATATGTAACTCTGGAACCTTGTAATCATTTTGGAAGAACACCTCCATGCACAAAAAAAATTATTCAAGCAGGAATTAAACGTGTTGTAATAGGAGCCAAAGATCCTAATCCTAGTGTGTGCGGAGGAGGAATTAAATATTTAAGAGAACATGGCATTAATGTAGAATCAGGAATTTTAAAAAAAGAAACTGAAACACTTATTGAAGATTTTATCTGGTATGTGAAAAATAAAACTCCTTTTGTAATTCTTAAATCTGCTTTAACACTTGATGGTAGAATTGCAACAAGCACAGGAGATTCAAAATGGATTACCAACAAAAAATCCAGAGCCTATGTTCATAAATTAAGACATAGAAACGATGCAATCCTTGTTGGTTCAGGAACTATAAAGAATGACAATCCTTCCCTTACAACTAGAATTAATAATTGTGACACAAAAGATCCCCAAAGAATAATTCTTAATTCAAAGCTTAGCATTGATAAAAATGCAAAAGTTTTAACACAAAAATCAGATAATGCTACAATTATGGTAGTATCTGAAAACATCTCTCCTAGAAAAAAAATATATTTTGAAAATACTGGTGTTCAGATTATTCAAGTTCCTGAAAAAAAAGGGCTTCTAGATATTACTATTCTTATGGAAAAACTTGGAAAAATGGGAATTATGAGTCTTTTAGTTGAAGGTGGTGCAAGAATTATTAATTCTTTTCTTCTAACAGGTATTATAAATAAAGTTATGTTTTTTATTGCCCCAAAACTTATTGGTGGAAATGATGGTATTCCCCTAGTCAGAGGCAAGGGAGTTAAATTAATGAAAGACGCATATAATCTAAATCAGGTTAAAACAAAGATGTTTGATAATGATGTACTTGTTCAAGGTTATTTAAAATAACTGCTATAAGGCAGATTTGGTTTTTGGTTATTAGCTTGCCTTATAATCAAACATGAAAAAATATTAAGTAGTTATTCTTATATAAAGGATAAAATGTTTACAGGTATTATAGAAAGTCTAGGCACATTAAAAAAAATACAACCCAATGGACAAGGAAAAATCCTTGGGATTGATACGGATATTAATCTTTTTGAAACAAAGATTGGAGATTCCATTGCTGTAAATGGTGTATGTCTTACTGTTGTAAAGTTAAATAAAAATTTTTTTGAGGTAGATGCAGCCCCAGAAACTGTATTAAAAACTACATTTAAAAAACTTAATATTGGTGACAAACTAAATATTGAAAGAGCATTAAGATTTTCTGATCGCCTGGACGGTCACCTTGTATCAGGTCATGTAGATGGTACAGGTATTATTGTATCTAAAGTAAAAAAGAGTAATGCTGTTATAATTACAATTAAAATTGATTCTGAACTTGCTTTGCAATTAATTCAAAAAGGTTCTGTTGCAGTAGATGGAATTAGTTTAACAATTAATAGATGTTCTGATAATGATTTTGAAGTAAGTATAATACCCCATACTGGTAATATTACAACTATAGGGCTGAAAAATATAGGTGATGAAGTTAATATTGAAACAGATATGCTTGGAAAATATGTAAAAAAATTTTTATTAAAAAGTTCTGAAATTACTGATATTAATAAGAATAATATTAATATGGAATTTCTTGTACAAAAGGGATTTTTATAAGGAGTATAGAGAAAATGCCACATATTACAATTAAAGAGGCTATTAAAGAAATAAAAGATGGCCGCATGATAATTCTAGTAGATGATGAAGATCGTGAAAATGAAGGTGATTTAACAATGGCTGCTGAATCTGTAACTCCTGATGCAATAAATTTCATGGCAAAATATGGCAGAGGACTTATTTGTTTGCCTATGATGGGAGAAATGGCTGACAATCTTGGTCTTCCCATGATGGTTGAGAATAATACATCTCAATTTGAAACTGGATTTACAGTATCTATTGAAGCAAAAGAAGGAGTTACTACTGGTATATCAGCAGCAGACAGAGCAACTACAATTAAAACAGCAGTAGCTGATGGAGCAACTTCCAATGATCTTGTAAGACCAGGACATATATTTCCCCTGCGTGCCAGAAATGGAGGAGTAACAGTAAGAGTAGGGCAGACAGAAGGTTCAGTTGATCTTGCAGGGCTTGCTGGATTTAAACCTGCTGCTGTAATATGTGAAATAATGAATGATGATGGCACTATGGCACGAATGCCATCTTTGGAAAAGTTCAGTAAAAAACATAATATTGGGATATGTACAATAGCAGATCTTGTTAACTACAGACTTAAAACAGAGTCCTTTGTAAAAAAGGTTGCTCAAGCTGTAATTCCCATAGCCTATGGTGGTGATTTTAAAATTATAGCCTATGAAAATGATATTGATAAGCTTACACATATTGCCTTAGTAAAAGGTGAAATTGACTCTGAAAAAGAAATTCTTGTTCGTGTTCATTCAGAATGTATGACAGGTGATATTTTTAGTTCCTTGCGATGTGATTGTGGTGATCAACTTCATAAGGCTATAGCTATGATAGCAGAAAAAGGCTCTGGAGTGGTTCTTTATTTAAGACAGGAAGGAAGAGGTATAGGGCTTGTAAATAAACTTAAGGCATATGACCTTCAAAGCAGAGGATTCGACACTGTTCAGGCAAATCTGGAACTTGGGTTTAAAGCAGATATGCGAGATTATGGTGTTGGAGCACAGATTCTAGTTGATCTTGGAGTGAGAAAAATGAATCTTCTTACTAATAATCCTACAAAGATGATTGGTCTTAAAGGATATGGGCTAAGCATTGTAGAGCAAATTCCCATTGAAATTAAACCTAATAAATATAACAAAGGATATCTTAAGTGCAAACAGCTTAAAATGGGACATACTTTTAAAATTGATAAATAAATAAGGGGAAAACTTATGGTGCAAGTTATTGAAGCTTCTCTTTTGGCAAAGGAAAAAAAATTTGGAATTATATCAGCAAGATTTAATGATTTTATTACTGAGAAATTAGTAACAGGAGCTTTGGATGCACTTAAAAGAAGTGGAGCTCTAGATGAGAATATAACTATATTAAAGGTTCCAGGAGCCTTTGAAATTCCTCTTATTGCAAAAAAAATGGCAGGTATTGGAAAATATGATGCAATAATATGTTTAGGGGTAGTTATCAGAGGTTCAACATCACATTATGATTATGTTTGCGCAGAAGTATCAAAGGGCATTGCAGCAGTAAGTCTTGATTCAGGGCTTCCTGTTATATTTGGAATTCTTACAACAGATAATATTGAGCAGGCAATTGAAAGAGCAGGAACAAAGGCTGGTAATAAAGGATTTGATTCAGCCCTTGCTGCTGTTGAAATGGCAAATCTTATGACAAACATAAATAAGGCATAAATATTATGGAGAGCTTTGAATAATGTTCTATTTTGTTCAAATTTCATAGTGAAGTTGTATTATAATATTTTGAACCTAAAATTTTGACAGTCAATACCACCAATATTCACACTGTTTATGCTTGTTTGGTTAAAGAATTAATTTTTAAATTTTTTTATTTATAATCTATATTTTTTATAAAAAATTAATTATTTAAAGGTATTAGATGGGAGACCGAAGATTAGCACGGGAGCTTGCACTTAAAGCTCTTTTTTGTTGTGATACAGGCAAAAAAGAAGATCCAAAGGAGCTTTTAAAACTTTTTTGTTTAAATTTTGAAGATGAGTTTGAATATTTAAAAAAAGAAAGCATATATTCTTTTTTTTATCTTCTAGTTAATGGTGTTCTAGAATCATCTATAGAAATCGATGGTTTTATAAATAAATGTTCAAAAAATTGGCGAATATCAAGAATGTCCATAGTTGATAGAAATATTATGCGAATTGCAATTTTTGAAATTTTAAAATGTTCTGATATACCATCAAATGTATCAATAAATGAAGCATTAGAAATAAGCAAAAAATATAGTGACACCTGTTCAGGTCCTTTTATTAATGGTGTGCTTAATCATGTTTTAATCTTAATAAAAACAAAATAAAGGGAGAATATTTTGATTATCAAAAAACTTGAAGTTGGTCCTATTATGGCAAACTGCTATATTATAGGGTGTGATAAAACAAAAGAAGCTGTAGTAATTGACCCGGGAGATGAAGCAGATAAAATTCTTATAGAACTTTCCAAGTTAAGCCTTATAGTAAAATATATTATAAATACTCATGGTCATTTTGACCATGTTGGAGCAAATAAAAGACTAAAAGAAGTTACAAAGGCAAAACTTTTAATTCATCCTGAAGATGAGCACATGCTGTCTCAACTTAGCAAATCTGCTGCAAACTGGGGTCTTTCAGCTGAGAATTCTCCTTTACCAGATCAAAAAATTATACATGGTGATGAAATTGTTTTTGGAGAAATAACTTTAAAAGTTATTTATACTCCAGGTCATTCTCTGGGAGGAGTATGCCTTTATACTGATGGTGTTGTTTTTTCTGGGGATACTCTTTTTGCAAATTCCATTGGAAGAACAGATTTCCCAACTGGAGACCATGATACTCTTATTGCAAGTATTAAAGAAAAGCTCTTTCTTTTAGATGATGATACTATTGTTTATACAGGTCATGGTCCTGAAACTTCAATAGGCCATGAAAGAAAAACCAATCCTTTTTTGATGGGGTCATAAAAATTCTCCATCTCCCTTAACCATAAAGGAACTTGGTATGAAAGATTTGGGGCGATAATTATAAAAATAATAATTACAGTCATTAGTTTGTTAATTGTAATTTGGAGTGGTTCGCTACTTTAGGCAAATAAATGGAAAAAATTATTAATCAACTTCCCTTTATTGAATCTATTTATCAGGAAAAAGTTGAAATAGACCAATCCTTTGAAAATATTGCTTCAAAATTTGCAAAGGATTATGGTACTGTTGTTTTATTAAGCGGTACAGACCTTTCTTTTTCAAGATATCATATATTAGCTGCTTTACCCTGGCTTTTTCTAACCTCAAAACAAGAAAAACTAGAATTAAAATATTTAAATCATAAGTTTATTATTTCATCGGATCCAATAGAATTTATTGATAAGCTAATACATCATTTTAGTATTAATAAACATAACCATAAAGATTTAGACCCTGTTAGTGCTGGACTTTTTGGTTATTTTGCCTATGATTTAAAAGATAGATTTGAAAACTTTCCAAGGACTTGTGTTGATTCAGGACTTCCTGATATTTGTCTTTTTTTCCCTTCTGCTATTTTTATTTTTGATAAAAAAACCAATCAATCAACACTTTCTATTCCTGTAATTTCCCTAGAGCAAGAATCAGGTTTAACTAGAGTTGAAAATATTCGAAAACTTTTTTTTAACCGTATATCTTTACAAGAATCCCAGAAAAAAGATTTTACAATTAATTTATCTAATCAAGAATTTTATGGATTTAAATCCAATTTTTCTAAATCTTCCTATATTAAATCTCTGGAAAAAATAATTGAATATATTAAAGTTGGTGATGTTTATCAGGTAAATCTATCTCAGCGTTTTGAAGCAGGATTTACAGGAAATCCCTATTCCTTATTTATTAAACTTTTTAAAAAAAATCCTGCTCCATTTTTTGCATATATAAATGCAAAGGATCATTTTATAGTGTCAACTTCTCCAGAACGTTTTATAAAAAGATGTGGAAATAAAATTGAAACAAGACCTATAAAAGGCACTATACCAAGAGGAACAAATAAAAAAGAAGATAAAGAATTTGCAGAAAAACTTATGCAAAGTAAAAAAGATGATGCTGAATTATCCATGATTGTTGATCTTATGAGAAATGACTTTGGCAGAGTTGCAAAATCAGGTACAGTGTTTGTAAATCCTAGAAAACATAAAATGCTTGAACCTTATGATAATGTTTTTCATCTTGTTTCTGTTGTTGAAGCAGAACTTGAAAAAAATAAAACATTTAAAGATATAATTAGAGCAACATTTCCAGGAGGATCTATTACAGGATGTCCCAAAATACGAGCAATAGAAATAATAGACGAGCTGGAATCTCACAAAAGACATGTTTATACTGGTTCCATTGGATATTTAAGTTTTCATAACACTATTGATCTTTCCATTGCTATTAGAACAGCAATTATTGCAGATAAAAAAATAAATTTTTCAGTTGGAGGAGGCATTGTATATGATTCTGACCCTGAAAAAGAGTATGAAGAAACCATGCATAAAGGCAAAACTTTAATGGAAATTCTTTTGTCTAAATCAAAAAAACAAAAAACAAAAAAAGCATGGATTAATGGAAAAATTATAAATGAAAATCAGGCAAATGTTTCTGCAATTTCTCCTGCTTTTCAATATGGAGCAGGTCTTTTTGAAACTATTAGACTTGAAAAAGGGATTCCAATAAGATTAAAAGAGCATTTAAATAGATTAAATACAGGCTTTAAAAAACTTTTTAACAATAAACCTCCTGATATAACATGGGAACATGTGATTGCAAAACTTGTTTTGGAAAATAATTTAAGTAAAAAAACAGGTCTATCTAAAATTATATGTGCAAAAAATATACAAAAGAATTCTTACTATATTGCATGTTTTGCAAAATCATATATCCATCGCCTTAACACCATTGGGAAAAAAGGTATTAGTCTTATAACATATCCCTATCCAAGACAAACTCCAATTGCAGATTTTAAAACCCTTAATTATTTTTATTATTATCTTGCTTCATTATATGCAAAAAAAAATAATGGAGATGAAGCATTGATTTTAAATCCTGATATGACTGTATCAGAAACAAATACATGCAATATTATGGCAGTAAAATCAAAGGAAATAATTATTCCTGAATCTAAGCATGTGCTTGACGGGGTTACTTTAAATGCAGCACTAAAAGTTCTTTCTAAATCAGGATATAAAATAATTAAAAAAAAAATAGATTTAAAAACTTTTTTTTCCTTTGGTTATGTAATTCTTACCAATGCATTAATGGGTGCTGTTCCTGTTATATCTCTGGATAAAAATAAGCTTAAATTTTCAAATAAAATATGTGATTTAATTAATTCATTTTTAATAACACCCTAAAATTTACTATTTATTTTATTATATTTGATGAATTCGTAAAAAATCAAAATTTGAGATATAGATACTTGATTAAAGAAAACATTAAAAGGAGTTCTTTATTATGAGAAAATATTATTTTGCCTTTTCATTATTTTCATTATTTTCATTAATTTTTTATACATTTCCTGCGTTGGCAGCAAATACAGGTCCTAATGTTTTTTTTCCTGAAACAGAATATAATTTTAAAACAGTACCTGAAGGAACAAAAATCATTCATAATTTTTCAGTTCAAAATAAAGGAAATGATTTATTAAATATTGAAAAAGTTTTAACGGACTGAGGTTGTACTGCTGTGTCTTTTGACAAAACAATTCTCCCGGGTGGAGAGGGAAAGATAAAAATCATGATAAATTCCAAGGGATATGGAGATAAAATTTTTAAAAAGAAAATTAAAGTTCATACTAATGATGTAAATAATAAAGTTACTATATTTAATATTACAGGAAATGTAGAAAAAATTGCTAATATTAAACCTGATATTATAAGACTTAGTGGCTCAATAAAAGATGATATTAATATTATTGCAACTGTTATTCCTGTTCAAAAGTATGATTTTTCAGTTATTGGAAAACAAGTAAAAAAAGGAGAGAATATTCTCGTTGATTTAAAAAAATTTCCAAATAAAGTAAAGGGCTGGGACGTTAAAGTTACAAATACTAGAAAAACTCCTGGAAGATATTTTGATGTAATAATATTAAAAACTGATAGTACAATTCAACCTAGAATAAAAATTAGTGTGTTTGGAAATATTTCTGAATAACTCTGCCTATAGCAGATTTAATTTTTGGTTTGTCCTAGAATAAAACATAAAAAAATATTAACTAGTTATAGGTTCTTTTATATAAACTGCCATAAGGCAGAATGGAATTTTAATAATGAATATAAATAATATAAAAGCTGTAGTTTTTGATTGCGATGGTGTGATGTTTGATACATCAATGGCTAATAGAATGTTCTATAATCATTTACTTGAATATTTTGGTAAGGATTTACTTACAGATGAGCAGTTTTTAAATGTGCATATGTTTACAGTGGAACAGGCTTTAAAATATCTTTTTCCTGAAATGTTAGATCTTGATAAAGTTTATTCATATATTAATAAAATGGAATACAATAATTTTATTCCATTTATGACAATTGAACCTGATTTAAAAAAACTTGTTTTAAACTTAAAGAAAAATGGATACATAACAGCTGTTGCTACAAATAGAACTAATACTATGAAAGCGATTTTAGATGTTCATGGATTATTAAATGATTTTGATATGGTTGTTACAGCAGCAAATGTGAAAAAACCAAAACCCTATCCTGACGAGCTTTTAAAGATTCAAAATAAATTTAATTTAAAACCAGATGAAATACTTTTTATTGGTGATTCTAAATATGATGAATTAGCAGGTTTAAGAGCAGGAACATTTTTTGCGGCATTTAAAAATTCTTCATTAAAAGCTGATTTTTATATTGATAATCTTACAGGTATTCAAGAAATTTTAACTATTAAAACATAATAGCATCATAAACTTATCTTCTAGTTGAATATAATATTTTTTTTAAGATCTTAAGTACTACATATATAATGTTTTTTGTTGAAAACATACTCTATCTTGTATATGTAGCTTGACACAATAGCATGTATGTCATAAATTTAGACTTTTTAGGAGTTTATTAAGCTATAAAATAATATTTTTTTTTATGACCTTATTATTTAACCTTTTTTATTATTTTAAAACACACAAGAATATTAAGTAATTATAAGTTTTTTCATATAAAATTATTCTTGACAAATATATTAATCACGATTAATTGATACAACATTTTAAATGCCCTATGGCAGATCTGGTTTTTAATTCTTGGTTTGCCTTATAATAAAACATAAAAGAATATTAAGCAGTTATAAGTTCTTTTATTAATATAGGAATTTTTATTTTATTATTTTATATTTAAAACCATATTATAGGGAATAGGTTTTATATTTTTTTATGGTTCTAGTTTTATAATTTGAATTTTATAAGTAATTATTAATTATTTAATACTAAATTAAGGAGAATCAATTAGATGTCTAAATTAGTTGCACCTCATGGTGGAAAAGGTTTGGTATGTTGTAAACTTGAAGGCGCTGAACTTGAATCAGAACTTAAAAAAGCAGAAGGACTCAAAAAAATTGAGATATCTTCTCAGGTTAAAGGCGACCTTATAATGCTTGGTATTGGTGGATTCAGTCCTCTTAATGGTTTTATGACAAAAGCTGATTGGAAAAGCGTTTCTGAAGATTTCCTTCTTGCTGATGGTACTTTTTGGCCTGTTCCTGTAATGCTTGATGCATCAAAAAGTGATGCAGATGCAATCAATATTGGTGATGAAATTACTCTTCAAAGAAATGGTGAAATTTATGCTACCATGAAAATTGAAGAAAAATTTGAAATGACTGAAGATGAAAAAAAATGGGAATGTGAAAAAGTTTATAAAGGTCATGGTGAAGAGTCTGCTGATGATGTATTTTGGAAAGTTGCTATGGAAGATCATCCAGGTGTTCAAATGGTTATGGCAAGACAAGAATTTTGCCTTGCAGGTCCTGTAAAAGTTCTTTCTGAAGGTGAATTTCCTGAAAAATTTAAAGGTGTTTATTTAACTCCTGCTGAAACCCGTGCTATTTTTGATGAAAGAGGATGGGCAAATGTTGCTTCTATGCAGCTTAGAAATCCAATGCACAGATCTCATGAACATCTTTGCAAAATCGCTCTTGATGTTTGCGATGGTGTTTTAATTCATTCTCTTATTGGAAATCTTAAACCAGGTGATATTCCTGCAGATGTTCGTATTGATTGTATTGATACTTTAATTAAAGGTTTTTTTGTTCCAGATCATGTTGTTAATGGTGGATATCCACTTGATATGCGTTATGCTGGTCCAAGAGAAGGTCTGCTTCATGCAACTTTCCGTCAAAATTATGGTGTAAACAGAATGATTATTGGTCGTGATCATGCAGGTGTTGGTGATTTTTATACACTTTTTGAAGCACAGGAAATTTTTGATACAATTCCTCAGCCATCAGAACCCGGCAAAGCACTTCTTTGCGAGCCTTTAAAAATTGACTGGACCTTTTACTGCCACAAATGTGATGGTATGGCTTCTATGAGAACATGTCCCCATGGAAAAGATGACAGAGTTATTCTTTCTGGTACAAAACTTCGCCATGCACTTTCAAATAATGAAGAAGTTGTAGATCACTTTGGTCGTGAGGAAGTTCTTGTTATCCTTAGAAAATATTATGCATCTCTTACTGACAAAGTTGAAGTTAAACTTCAAAGTCATGCAGAAGGAAGCAAAATGTAGAAAATTTTAATGGTATTTTAAATTTTTTTTTAATTATAAAGATTTTTAATTACCTATAAATATATTTATATATAAAATATGTTTGCATTAGTAAAAAAGGGGATTTTTTTTTAAATAAAGAAAAGTCCCTTTTTTATTTTTTTATTATAAAAGAATTTATAATTACTTAATATTTTTGCTTATAGCAGGCAGTTATTGTTAGGCTTTAGAATAAAAAAATAATAACACAAAAAAAAATTATGAAAAAAAATTACCAATAATTATGATTTCTGTAATTCCAATTTTGCTTGGATTTACAACTCAATTAATGACAGATTTTAAGAAAAAAATTATTGATTTTGCTATTTCCTATTCAAAACTCGGGGAAACGCACACTGAACTTGGCAATTTGGATCAAGCATTAATGTTTTTTAAAGATGAGACTGTATTATTTAATGAACTTTATAAAGCCTATCCTGAGAATGTCTCTTTTAAAAACGGTCTTGCAGTTTCTTATTTTAAACTTGGAGTTTTGTTTATAGACCAGAGCAATAATAAAAATAATGCTAAAGCCTATTTTAAAAAAGCTCAGAAACTTTGGAGTGAACTTGTAATTAATTATTTAAGATTAACAATTTCAAAAAAATTAGTCATAAGATCAGCAATTAAAAGCTTATTTCTTAAAATATTTTTTTTGTTTAAAAGAACTTTTATAGTTTCAGAAACCTGAATACTTGCAATAAAACAAGCTGTAAAACAAAGATTGCCCATATGTTTTTCAGCACCTTGAATTTTCTTTGTTTTTCTTTCTCCATATACTAGATTAAAACCTTTATCTTTTGGAAAAATTGTAATTACTTGTCCTGAAGTTCCTGCAATAGCACCTGATACAATAGGAATTTTAAATTTTTCAGCTTGAGTTTGAAGAATAAATCTATCATCAATAGAATCAAGAGCATCAACAACAAGATTTACATCTTTAAGTAATAAATCAGCATTTTTTTTAGTAAAAAATTCATTAATTTTTTTAATTTTAATAGATGAATTAATTTTTTTTATGCGGTTATAACAAGCTTGAGACTTTGATGTACCAATAAGTTTTTCTGTGCATAAAATTTGTCTATTAAGATTACTTGTTTCAAAAATATCTCCATCAACAAGAACAAGATTGCCAATTCCAATTCTAGCAAGCATTTCTGCAATATTTCCTCCAAGCCCGCCAAGTCCAATAATACAAACTTTGGAATTATTAAGAATTTTTTGTTCTTTGTTGCTAAGAATATTAAAATTTCTTAAATATCTATTATCCATTATTAAGAATCCTGCATAATTAAAAATTTTGCTTTTATATCTTTTCGTGTTTTTTCGTGTCTTTCGTGGTTCTAGTTTTTGTTTTATATTTTTTCATATTTTTTGTGATTTTCGTGTTTATAGGTTCTTGTTCTTTTTATATCTTTTCGTGGTTAAATGTAGGTTTTTTTCATTTTAATTATCCTCCTCCAACAGGAGGAAATATACCAACTCTATCATTATTTTTTAAAATATAATCAGTTTTTTTTTGTATGCCATTAATAAATATAATTTTTACCATATTTTTTGGAATACCAAGAATTTTAATTAATTTACCTATTCTGGTTTTTTCTGGAATTTTAAATTTTTCAGAAAATTCTGGAAGATATTTTTGAAGAGTAACAAAAAGTTTTAAATTTATTTTAATCATTTTTCATTTACACTTTATTTGCCTGTTGTTATTAATTATTTGTATTTGTTTAAGGAAAAAATTACCATACATTTAATTAAAAAACCAGATTTGCCTTATGGCAGTTGTTAAATGGAGTTAAAAAATATTTTATATGTCATTAAAATTAAATAAAAAAATAAATTCATTAATAAGTCAAAATTTAATTATAAAGGGAATAATATATGTAAATATAATTTTTTTTGCTCTAAGTCTTTTGATTTCAGGCAAAAAAATCAATATAACATTAAATCCTTTTGCAATGCTTTCGCCTTCTATTGAAAGCATTATTTTGCTTGGGGGTTCTGGCACTGTTCCAATAAATCATTATCATCAATGGTGGTCTTTAATATCTGCAAACTGGCTTCATGGAAGTATTTTACATATTTTGTTTAATATGACAGCCTTGCTGCAGATAGCTCCCCTTATAGCAAGAGAATATGGGGGTGGGCGAATGTTTATTATTTATACAATAAGTGGAATATCTGGTTTTTTGCTTTCTTATTTTGCAGGAGTAAAACTTACTATTGGAGCTTCTGGAGCAATTTGCGGACTTATTGGTTCTGCTCTTTATTATGGAAAATCAAGAGGAGGAGTTTTTGGTAAGGCTGTATTTAAACAAACCTCAACCTGGATATTTTGTTTGATTGTATTTGGTCTTATTATTCCCAATATTAATAATTGGGGACATGGTGGAGGTCTTGTTTCAGGAATGTTTTTGGGGTGGTTGCTTGGATATAATGAAAAAAAGAAAGAACAAATTGTTCATAAATTTTTTTCCATATTTTGTATTATTGGAAGTTTTATGATTCTTATATGGGCTATAGCTTCAGTTTTTGCATAAAAATAGGCTAATTGAAAAATTTTATATGTAACCTTTGCGCAAATACATTTTTTATAAAAACAATTTTAAAAAAATAAAAGAGGCAGATTAAGAATTTAAAACCAGATCTGCCTTAAGGCAGTTTTCTCATTACCATGCTCCAGCATGATAATACCCTTTTCTTATTTTTTCTCATTGCCATGCTAATACCCTTTTCTCATTGCCATGCTAATACCCTTTTCTCATTGCCATGCTCCAGCGTGGCAATGAATGTATGATATCACTAAGTTTCTATAATCCTATTTTAATAAGGAGAAAAAACATTGAACAAAAACATATTATCACTTCTTGATCTTACAAAAAGCGCATTTTTTATAAAAACAATTTAAAAAAAATAAAAGGGGCAAACTAGGAATTTAAAACCAGATCTGCCTTAAGGCATTTTTTATATACAAGAACTTATAAGTACTTAATATTATTTCATATTTCTTTATGAGGCAAACTAAGAACTAAAAACCAAATCTGCCTTAAGGCAGTTTATAATAAAATACAGGATTAGAATTTATGAAAAAAACCATATATCTTATTGATGGAAGTGCCTATGTTTATAGGGCCTTTCATGCCATAAAAAATCTTTCTAGTTCCAAGGGAGTTTTAACAAATGCAACTTTTGGAGTTACAAGAATTATTTTAAAATTAATTAAGGAAAAACAACCTGAGTATGCAGGTATTTTTTTTGATGTAAAAGGACCTACATTTAGGCATAAAATGTATGAAAAATATAAGGCAAATCGTCCCCCCATGCCAGATGATCTTATTTTGCAAATTCCTTATATAAAAAAAATAATAAAAGGATTTAATATTCCAATAATTGAAAAAAAAGGGTTTGAAGCTGATGATCTTATTGGCACTTATGCAAGAATTGCAGAAAAGGAAAATTTTTTCAGTGTAATGGTAACAGGTGATAAGGATTTTATGCAGTTAGTTACTGATAATACAGTAATTTGGGATCCTATGAAGGATAAATTAATTGATAAAAATTCAATTTATGAAAAATTTAATATAAGCCCAGAACAAATAATTGATATGCTTGGACTTGCAGGAGATTCTGCTGATAATATTCCAGGGGTTCCAGGAGTTGGTCCAAAAACCAGTCAAAAATTAATAAATCAATTTAAAACAATGGAAAAAATTTATGAAAATATTGATAAATTAAAAAGCAAAAAAAGTTTGTATAAAAAGCTTTTTGAAAATAAAAATCAAGCTTTTCTAAGTCGTGATCTTGTTGTTATAGATAAAAATGTTAATGTAAAACAAAATATTAAAGATTTTAAATTAAAACCTTTTAACAGGAAAAAACTTGCAGAAATTTTTAAGGAATTAGAATTTAAAAAACTTTTCCATGAATTTTCACAAAAACAAAATATAAAAAAAAATTACTCCTGCTTAACTGATCTTAAACATATAAAAAATCTAGTAGAAAAACTTAAAAATAAAAAAACCTTTGCAATTGATACAGAAACTACTTCAAAATATCCCATGCTTGCAGACCTTGTTGGAATTTCTTTTTCTTTTAAGGAAAATCAAGGTTTATACATTCCTTTGGCACATAAAAATACAGAAAATTATAATCAGCCTGATATTAAAAAAGTAATTAAATTAATAAAACCATTACTTGAAAATCCAAAAATAAAAAAAATAGGGCAAAATATTAAATATGATTATATTGTGCTTTTTAAATATGGAATAAAAATGCAGGGAATGTTCTTTGATACCATGATAGCATCCCATCTTTTAAATCCATCCAGGCGGACCCATAGTCTTGATACAATAGCTATGGATCTTTTTGGCTATAAAATTATTAAATATGAAGATATTGCTGGAAAAGGAAAAAAACAAAAAAAATTTAATGATATTAAAATAGAAAAAGCTATAAATTATGCAAGTGAAGATGCTGATATTACTTTTATGAGTTATAAAGTTCTGGAAAAAACCATTGCACAAAAAAAACTAAAAAATTTAATGAAAAATGTTGAAATGCCCCTTATTAAAGTTCTTGCCCACATGGAAATGCAGGGAATAAAAATAGATAATAAAAAACTTGAAAAATTATCAATTAATTTTAAAGAAAAATTATCGCAAATTAAAAAGGAAATTTTTTCAATAACAAAACAGGAATTTAATATAAATTCTCCTAAACAGCTTGAAGAAATTTTATTTGAAAAATTAAAACTTCCAGCAGATAAAAAAACAAAGAAAAAAACAGGATATTCAACTGATATTGATGTTTTAAAAAAACTTGCTCAAACTCATGAACTTCCTGGAAAAATTTTAGAATTTAGATCTCTTTCAAAATTAAAATCCACATATTCTGATGCACTTCAAAATCTTAATAATCCTAAAACAAAAAGAATACATACTTCTTTTAATCAAACTATTACAGCAACAGGAAGACTTTCAAGTTCCAATCCTAATCTTCAAAATATTCCCATAAAAAGTAAAAAAGGCAGACAAATTAGACAAGCTTTTATTCCTAAAAAAGGTGCAGTTCTTGTATCTGCTGATTATTCACAAATTGAACTTAGAATACTTAGCCATTATGCTAAAGATAAAATTCTTATTAATGCCTTTAAAAATGATGAAGATATTCATACAAGAACTGCCAAGGAAGTTTTTCAAGTGCTGCCAGGCTTTATAACAGATGACCTTCGCAATCAGGCAAAGGCAATTAATTTTGGTATAATATATGGAATGAGTGCTTTTGGGCTTTCCAAAGAGCTTGAAATTAGTCGAAAAATGGCACAAACATATATTACAAGCTATTTTTCAAGATATAATGGAGTAAAAAAATTTATAGGTAAAACAATAGAAAACACAGAAAAAACAGGGGGGGTAAGTACAATTCTTGGAAGAAAACGAAGACTTAATGAAATTAATTCTTCCAATATAAATATAAAAAAATTTGCACAAAGAGCAGCTGTTAATACAATTATTCAGGGAAGTGCTGCAGATTTAATAAAACTTGCAATGATTAATATGGATAAAGCATTAAGAGAAAATAATATGAATTCAAAAATGCTTATTTCAGTACATGATGAAATTATTTTTGAAACCCCTGAAAATGAGGAAAAGGATCTTATTAAACTTACCAAAAAAATAATGGAAAATGTTTTTACCCTTAAAGTTCCTTTAAAGGTTAATATTAAATCCGGGGCAAATTGGGCAGATGCTCATTAATTTGTTGGTATATGTGTTAAATCAAGGTTTTATAAAAAGTCTGTTTTTTTTAACCACAGAAAATACTAAATTATAGAAAAAACATAATAATTAAAAATGGCAAATATTTATAAAAAATATACACAAGCACTATAAACAAGAATAAAATTTTAATAAGGAATAATTAAAATAATGGGAAATGAAAGAAAAACAGATTTTTTTATAGGTAAATTACTTGATTCAGCAAAAATTGACTATACGCCAAATGGTAGTCATATAAAAGAGATACAAGACGCTTTAAAAACTGCTTCTAAAAAAGGAACAGGAAAAGCAGGTTTTCCAGAATTTGTAGCAAAATCAAAAGATTTTATTATTGTTATTGAAGATAAAGCTGATACTGAAAAACAGGCAAATTATCAAGATAATGAAAAAAGTATATTATCATCAGACACAAAATCAATTATAGATTATGCGGAAAATGGAGCATTGCATTATGCAAATGAAATAATAAAAAAAACCTCCTTTAAAAAAGTGTTTGCTTTTGGCTGTTCTGGCGATGAAAAACATCATAGAATCAGACCAATATTTGTTGACAATAAAGAATATAAATTATTGCAAGTTGTTGAGAATCTCGAAAATTTTTCTCCAAATAATATCGATAAATACTATCGTGAACAAGTATTAGAAGAAACACCTTCTGAAACACTTGAACTTGAAGATATATTAAAAAAATCTGCTAAATTACATGAAGCACTTAGGAATTACGGACAATTGGGAGATTCTGAAAAACCGCTTGTTGTTTCTGCAATTTTATTAGCATTAAGAGAAGATTCTTTTAATATAAATTCGCTAACAGGTGATGACCTTAAAACTGACGGGCAAAAAATATACGATGCTCTTTCTACTCATATGTCAAGAGTAAAGATAAAACCTGAAACTAAAAAAGAACAAGTTTTAAGTCAGTTTAATATTGTAAAAGACCATACTTCATTAAATCAAGTTAATGAACAGTTGACAAAAACACCTTTAAAATACTTTGTTGAATATTTACAAAAAAATGTTTACTCAACTATTGTTGAAAATTCACCTGAAGATGTATTAGGTCGTTTTTATGGTGAGTTTATACGATATAGTGGCGGTGATGGTCAAACATTAGGAGTTGTGCTGACTCCAAGCCATATCACTGAATTGTTTTGTGATTTAATAGAGTTAAAACCTAGTGATACAGTGTTTGATCCTTGTTGCGGAACTGGCGGTTTTTTAATTACTGCTATGCACAAAATGCTTAAACAGGCAAAACCAAGTGAAGCATACAATATAAAAGCAGATAGAATACATGGTATAGAAATTAGAGGAAATATGTTTTCTATTGCTACAACAAATATGATTTTCAGAGGTGATGGAAAAAGTAATCTAATTAAAAATGACTTCTTAAAGCAAGAAACAAAAAAAATAAGAGAAAATAATTATACAGTTGGTTTTATGAACCCACCATATTCACAATCTAAAGGTAAAGATACTGCTCATTTATCTGAAATTAATTTTATTAAGCATTTATTAGATGGATTAGCTGATGAAGGTAGATGTGTTGTAATTGTTCCACAATCTACAATGGTTGGAAAAAGCAAAGAAGACAAAAAAATAAAAAAGCAAATATTAGAAAAACATACATTAGAGGGTGTTATCACTTTAAACAAGGAAACCTTTTACGGAGTGGGAACAAATTCTTGTATTGCTGTTTTTACTGCTCATAAGCCGCATTTCTCAAAAAAATATTGTAAGTTTGTAAATTTTGAAAATGATGGTTTTGAGGTTCATAAACATATTGGTCTAGTTGAAACAGAAAGAGCAAAAGAAAGAAAAGCACATTTATTAAATTGTTGGTTACATGATGCACCAGCTAAAAATAAATTTATGGTAAAAACTACTATAGCACCAGAAGATGAATGGCTACACTCTTTTTATTATTTTAATGATGAAATACCAAAAGAAAAAGATTTTGAAAAAACTATAGATGACTATCTTTCTTTTGAGTTTAATATGGTTGTACAAGGCAGAGAATATCTTTTTAAAAATACAGAATTAGAAAAAACTAAAAATGTTGTTTCACTTTCAGCAAAAGAATGGAAAGAATTCTTTTTTACAGAAGTATTTATGATATATTCTACATCTAGTGGGATTAATAAAAATAAATTAATAAATAAGGGCGGAGAAGTTCCATATATAACTCGTTCTAAAAAGAATAATGGTATAGATTTATTTATTTGTAATCAAATTGACAAATATAAGGTAGATTCTTCAAATGTTATAACCGTTGGTTTAGATACACAAACCGTTTTTTATCAATCATATAAATTTTATACAGGTCAAAATATCCAATTATTAAAGAATCAAAACTTAAACCAACATATTGCTACATTTTTAATTCCTCTAGTAGAAAGGCAAATGGAAAAGTTTAATTGGGGTGGGAATGGTGCAACACTTACAAGACTTAAAAGAAGCAAAATTTTTCTTCCAATTAACAAAAATAAAGAACCTGATTATGTTTATATGGAAAATTATATAAAGAAACTTGAATTTAAAAAATTGAGAAAATATTTGAATTATAAAAAACATATCAAATGAAAAATAAAAAAATGTATAACAATATTTTATATTTTTTTCGTGTTTTTAGTGGTTATAGTTTTTTAATTAGTAGTTATAGCTTTTTAATTTAATGCTTAATTTTTGCTGGAAACTGATTCATTATTTTCTTTTACAGTTTCATTAACAGTTGCATAAATATCTTTAAAGGATTCATGGATATTACTTGGAGAAAGCCTTCCCATTTCAATAAATTTTATTACAATTTCTTTGGTTGCTCTTAATATTTGTTCATTAATTGATTTCATAATAGTTTTGTCCTTATTTTTAAAGCTAACTGCTAATAGATTATAGCAAATATTTTAAAGTTTAAAAAAAATCTATACTTTGTTATTGGAAAATTTTTACAATGCCATTATCCTCTTGGATGATATTTTTTATGCATATTAATAAGATATTCTGAAGAAATATGGGTGTAAATCTGAGTAGTTGATATGTCTGAATGCCCAAGCATTGTTTGAACAGATCTTAAATCTGCACCTCCTTCAAGAAGATGTGTGGCAAAACAATGGCGAATAGTATGGGGAGTTATTTTTTTTTGTATTCCAGATTTTACTGCATATTTTTTTAAAGCTTTCCAAAAACCCTGTCTTGTCATTGGTTTGCCTTTTCTTGCCACAAAAAGATAGTAACTTGGATAATTTTTTAACATAAGACTTCTTCCTGATCCAAGCCATTGTTTAACTTTTTGTCTGGCATAGGAACCAATTGGTATGATTCGTTCTTTGGAGCCTTTTCCAAATATTTTCACAAAGCAAGCTTCAAGATTAATATCCTGGACTTTCATATTAACAAGTTCTGAAACTCTTAATCCTGCACCATAAAGTATTTCCAGCATGGCACTGTCCCTAATCCCCATTGGTTTTGTTATGTCTGGTGTTTTAAGCAGGACTTTAATTTCCTGTAAACTAATAACATTTGGAAGTTGAAGCCCTGTTTTAGGAATATTAATATCTTTTACAGGGTTTGAGTTAATTAAATTTTCTTGAATTAAAAATTTATAAAAACCTCGTATTGTTATTAAATGTCTTGCCCTTGATTTTGAAGAAAGACCATTTTTTTGTAAATTAATAAGCCAGCTTAAAATTATGACTGAATCAGTTAATTTAATATCTGTAATATTATTTTTTTCAAGAAAATTAATATATTCTATAATGTCCTTGGAATATGATTCTATAGTATTTGATGCCAAACCTTTTTCAAGAATAAGATAATTTAAATAATTTTCAATAAGCTCATTCATTATATAGAAAAATTAAAAAAATAGGTTAAAAAGAATAGATAAGAAATAATACAATTTTTTGCTTTATATTTTTTTGTGTTTCTAATTTAGACATTTAAACTTGCAACTTTAAATTTAATATTTTTTACAAGTTCTCTGCCAAGAACATGATTAAGCTTATCCTGCATATCCTGTTTTAAAAAGCTTAATTGATGAAGCCATACAGAACTTGATACATGGACAAGTAAAGTTCCATCTTTAAAAGAGCCTGGTTTTGCATTTTCAATAATGGTTTTTTCTAATGCATATTCCCACAAATCCCAAATCTGTATCATATCAGTATCTGATTTTGTTCTAAAATTTTTTAGAGCAGAACCTAAAATGTCTCCAATATGTATCATATTCTTTTTCATAATTTTTATTTTTTATCATTAAGAATATTAATCAGTCAATAAATGAAATAAATATGGTTTTTACCTTGAAAATTATATAAATTAATGTATTTTAAATTCTATATAATAGATTGTTTGTAACTATTTTCAATAACTGCCATAATGCAGACAAAGAATTCACCAAGCCTTTATAAAAAAATTTAACATAAAAATTAAAAAGAGCCTAGTGTTTTATATAAACTATAATGGTGAATAGTTACGATTTTTTTTTAATATTTTAATAATGATTATAGGAATTTATTCATGAATTGGGATTGGGATAAACTTAGGGAAAAACACAATAAGTATGAAAAAAAACAAACTAGTAGTGGAGGTGGAGGAATGCCAAGTCCACCACAAATGAATGAAATCCTTGAAAAATTTAAAAACTTTAAATTTCCAGGTGGAATCATACTAGTTATTATTATACTGGTTATTTTTTTTGGAAGTTCAATTTTTTTTACAGTTAATATTGATGAAGTAGGTGTTATACAGCGATTTGGAAAATATCAGCGAATAGGCAACCCAGGTCTTAATTTTAAAATGCCGGCAGGTATTGAAAAAGTAACAAAAGTAAAAATTAAAAGAGTTTATAAAGAAGAATTTGGGTTTGAAACCATTAAAGGAAGTAATAATACAAGATTTTTTAATGACAATACAGATATTGGCGCATCTTTAATGCTTACAGGAGATCTTAATGTTGCAGTTGTTCCATGGATAGTTCAGTATAGAATATCTGATCCTTATAATTATCTTTTTAAAGTCAAGGATGTAAAATCTCTTTTAAGAGATATGGCAGAAGCAACTATGCGAACTGTTGTTGGAGACAGAAGTATTAATGAAGTTATATCTAAAAGGGAAGAAATTGCTGTTGCTGCAAAAAAAAGCTTGCAGGATGAGATGAAAAAAGCTGAAACAGGTTTGCATATTGTTACTATTGAAATGAAAAAAACAAATGTTCCTGAACCAGTTCAGCCGTCTTTTAATGATGTTAATGAGGCTGTTCAGGAAAAGGAACAACTTATATATAAAGCAAAGGAAGAGTATAACAAAGCTGTTCCTGCTGCCAAGGGTGAAGCAAGAAGAGTAATAAAAGATGCAGAAGGTTATGCTATTGATCGTGTTAATCGTGCCAAAGGTGATGCCAAAAAATTTATTTCCATATATAATGAATATAAAAAAGCAAAAAATGTTACTAAAAGAAGGCTTTATCTGGAAACAATGGAAGAAATTCTTCCAAAACTTGGTAAAAAATATATAGTTGATTCAGAACAAAAAAATCTGCTTCCTCTATTAAATATAGGTGGAAAATCATCTAATACTTTGTTAAAAGATAAACCATAAAGGAAATAGTGTTAAAATGATAAAAATTAAAGGACTTATAGTTGGAGTAATTGCGTTATTTGTTTTTGTTTTGTTTTCTTCAGCTTATATTGTTGGAGAAACTGAACAAGTTGTAATTACTCAATTTGGAAAAGTTGTTGGAGTGCCTAAAATAGATCCCGGGCTTAAATTTAAAATTCCCTTTATTCAAAAGGCAAGTTATTTCCCTAAAAATCTTCAAGAATGGGATGGAGATCCAGGACAGGTTCCAACAAAGGATAAGACATATATATGGGTAGATACTTTTGCAAGATGGAAAATAGTTGATCCAATCAAGTATTTTCAGACTGTAAATAATATGGTTTCAGCTCTAGGACGGCTTGATGATATTATTGATCCTGCCATGCGAAATTTTTTTACATCCTACCGCCTTGTTGAAAGTGTGCGTAATACTGACAGACCAATGGATACTTTTTCGTCTATGAAGGAAAAGGATAAAAATTATTCTCAATATAAAATTGAAATGGGCAGAAGTGAGATTATTAAAGAAATGCTTGCTCAGGCTCAGCCAAAACTAAGAAAATTTGGTATTGAACTTATTGATATAAAAATAAAGAGAATTAACTATGTTGAAAAGGTAAGAAATGCAGTTTATGAAAGAATGATTGCAGAGCGTAAGCAGATTGCTGAAAAATTTCGTGCTGAGGGTAAGGGAGAAGCCAGTAATATTCGTGGTGATAAAGAAAAAGAATTACAGTTAATTACATCACAGGCTTATAAAGTTTCCCAGGAAATTAAGGGAAAGGCAGATGCAGAGGCAACTCATATATATGCTGCAGCATATAATCTTGACACTAATTTTTATGCTTTTTTTAAAACCCTTGAAGTTTATAAAAAAACTTTCGATCAAACAAATACACTTGTTCTTTCTACAAATTCAGATTTTATGAAATATTTTAAAGGTATTAAATAAAAAAAAGTTGCTGATACAGACATAAATCTGTATCAGCAACTTATAATTTTATTTATTTACCCTTGCGTCTTTGATGTCTTGTTCTTGCAAGAAGTTTTCTATGTTTATGTTTTCTCATCTTTTTTCTTCTTTTTTTTATAACACTACCCAAAGTATTACCTCCTTTATAAAATTTACTATAAGAGACCTTTAAATAATAGACAAAAACATTTTTAATCTAGCTTTTGTTTAAACAATCGTTTTTGTCCAATTCATCATGAAATTTGAATAAAATACTAACATTATTCAAAGCTCTTTATAACTAAAATCGAATTTTAAAATCTATCATATAATTTTATTAAATGTCCATTCTTTTTTCTTTAGAATATCCCTTCTATAACAAACAAGTATTTATATTTTAAATTTTGATTTTTTATAAGCTTATTAAAATTAATCAAATTTTTTTAAGTTTTATGGTTTTTTATTTTTGTCTTTTTTCTTAGAGTCTTTTTTTTCTTTCTTTTCTTCTTCTTTCTTTTTTTCTTTCCCAAAAATTTTCGCGCCTATTATACTTATTTCATAGAGAATTATTAAAGGTATTGCCATCATTGTTTGTGTTATTACATCTGGAGGGGTTATTAAAGCAGCACCGGTAAAAAAAATAAGAATAGCATATTTTCTATTTTTTTTTAAAAAATCAACAGTAACAAGACCCATTTTTGCCATAAATGTAATAACCAAGGGAAGTTCAAATACCAGCCCAAATGCAAGGAGCATTTTAGAAGCAAACCCTATATATTCTTTCATTGATGGCATAGCATGTATAGTTTCAGTGGAAAATCCAAGGAAAAATTTAAATCCATAGGGAAAAACAATAAAATAGCCAAAACTTGATCCTAGAAGAAAAAATACCATAGAAAGCACAACAACAAAAACAAGGAATTTTTTTTCTTTTTTATAAAGTCCTGGAGATACAAACATCCAAAATTCATAAAAAAGTATAGGTATTGCCAGAACAATACCTGATAATAATGCCACTTTAAGATAGGAAAAAAAAGCTTCTGGAAGACCCGTAAATATCATTTTATTGTCTGGACCCATTGCAGTCATTAAAGGTCCCATAAGAAATGCAAAAAGTTTTTCCTTAAAACAATAGGAAATAATAAATCCAATCATAACAGCAATAAAAGAATGAATTAGTCTATCTCTTAATTCAGCAAGATGTTCTGTAAAAAGATTTTTTTTTTCTTTTCCCTCCTTGGTCATTTGTCTGTATTATCCTTATTAGGTTTAATCTTTTTGTTTTTTGTATTATTAACTTTAAGTTTTGTGTTATCAGACATACTAGCAGAATAAGTATCATCAGGTTTTTCAGATTCTTCGGGTTGTTCAGGTTGATCAGATTTTTCATCAGCTTTATTATTTATATCTTTTACAGTATCTTTAATATCTTTTTTTATAATATCTCCAGAATTTTTAAATTCTTTAATACTATTTTCCGTTTCTATACTTTTTTTGAAATTTTGCGCAGCATTTTTAAATTCACCCATTGCGCGTCCCATGGTTTTAGCAAGATCAGGTAATTTTTTAGGTCCAATTACAATAAGAGCTATAGCTAGAATAAGAAGAATTTCAGGTACTCCTAAACCAAACATTTAATTTATTACTCCTTTAATTAACAATTTTAATAACTGCTATATTGTTATATTTGTTCGTTTTTTTTAAAATTAAAAAATTTATTTTTTTATGAAAATTTAATTGTGCAAATGTAAAAATTATATATTTTGATGATACAATTGCAATAACAAAAAAATAAATTTATTCTTTTAATAAGAGTGTAAAATATCAGGAATAAAATTTCAAGACTTGCCAGAATCTAAAAAAAAGTTCTTTATATAGTTTGTTCTGGTGTTTTTTCAAGACTTTAAAATTCTATATGTAAAATTTCTTCAACCTTGAAAAAAGATTATAGCTTATATATAAAGTTTTTTGCTTGTTTATATTTTTTACTTTTTTGCCTTAGGCAGTTTATAAAAAAGAACTTATATTATTATTTAATATTATTTTATATTTCATTATAAGACAAACTAGGAATTAAAAACTAAATCTGCCTTATGGCAGTAGGAAACATAAATGTTTAACATTAATGAAATAAAAAATGATCTTAAAAGTCTTCAAGATCCTGAAAAAGCTAGAATACATCAAAAATTTTTTAAAACAGGAAAAGGAGAATATGGAGAAGGGGATATATTCCTTGGTATAAAAGTTCCTGTGTTACGAAAAAAAGCAAAAAAATATCAAACCATAAGTTTTTCTTTAATTAAAAAACTGATTTGTTCTTCTATTCATGAGGAAAGATTTTTAAGTCTTGTAATTCTTATTAACAAATTTTCTAAAAAGGAAACTAATGAATTTAAAAAAAAAGAAATATTTGATTTTTATATTAAGCATAAAAAATATATAAACAACTGGGATCTTGTTGATATATCAGCTCCGCATATTCCAGGACAATGGCTTATTAACAAAGATAGAAAGATTCTTTATAAGCTTTCTAAATCATTAAATTTATGGGATAGAAGGATTGCTATAATTTCAACACTTTATTTTATTAGACAAAATGATTTTAATGACACTTTAAAAATATGTGAAATTTTTTTAAATGATAAACAGGATTTAATTCATAAAGCAGCAGGGTGGATGTTAAGGGAAATAGGAAAAAGAGATATTAAGATTGAAGAAAATTTTTTAAAAAAAAATTATAAAAAAATACCCCGCACTATGTTAAGATATGCAATAGAGAGATTTCCTAAAGAATTACGATTAAGTTATCTTAAAAACAAATTTAAATAGTTTTTTTTTATTTTCATTTTCATAAGTTTATCCTCATGTCCACGCTCCAGCGTGGACATGAGACTGTGTAATAATTCAAAAATATTTTTTGCTGATTGATTTGTGATTAATATCAAAAGTAAGATTTTATTTCCATAAGCACTAAGTTATCCTCATTTCCATGCTCCAGCGTGGAAATGCACAAATAAGACGCTCCAGCGTTTTTATATGTGTTTTTATGCTGGAATATAGAAATAAGAAAAATTATTTACTATTATATTAGGTTTTTAATTTTACCTTTTGACAAGCTCAGAAAACGATAAAAAAATTAAATATATAGAAACATAAACATCAAATGTTTACCAGACTGTATAATAATTAAATATAAATTTATTAATTTTTTATAAATAAGTGAGAAATAAAAATGAATTTTCAAGATGTTATTTTAAAATTGCAGCAATTTTGGGCAGAACGGGAATGTGTGCTTATACAGTCCTATGATATGGAAGTAGGAGCAGGTACTTTTCATCCTACAACACTTTTAAAGGCATTAGGACCTGAACCATGGAATGTTGCCTATGTTCAGCCTTCCCGCCGTCCAACTGATGGAAGGTATGGTAAAAATCCTAATCGTCTTCAACATTATTATCAATATCAGGTGATTTTAAAACCATCACCATCAGATGTTCAGCAGCAATATTTAGATAGTATGAAAGCATTAGGTATTGATCCTTTAGAACATGATATTAGATTTGTTGAAGATGACTGGGAATCTCCAACACTTGGAGCATCAGGGCTTGGCTGGGAAGTTTGGCTTGATGGAATGGAAGTTACACAATTTACTTATTTTCAAATAGCAGGGGGTGTTGAGCTTAAACCTGTTTCTGTTGAACTTACTTATGGGCTTGAACGAATTTGTATGTATCTTCAAAATGTTGATAATGTATATGATTTAAAGTGGAATAATACTATAACATATGGAGATGTTTATCATCAGCAGGAAGTAGAGCAGTCAACATATAATTATAAGATTGCAGATACTAGTATGCTTTTTGATCTTTTTAATAAATATGAGTCTGAAGCTCTTAGAATTATAAAACATGAACTTGTATTACCTGCTTATGAATTTTGCCTTAAATGTTCTCATACATTTAATCTTCTAGATGCCAGAGGTGCAATAAGTGTTACTGAACGAACAGGATATATTGGAAGAATTAGAAATATTGCAAGAACCTGTTCAAAGGCATATATTGCCCAAAGACAAGAAATGAGGCATCCTTTATTAAATCCTTATATAAACCCTTTATTTTAAAAAACTCTCTTCATATATTTGTTATGGTTTAAACATAAATTTCAAAATAATATTAATGTATAAACAAATAGTATTAAAATATAATGATAAATTAAATAATAAAGATTTGCTTGCAATTAAACTATTTAATGAGTCATTTAAGACAAATGAAATACAATTAGAACATGATCATAATCAAGTGATTGTATTATTAAGAGAGCTTGATATAAATAAATTGCAGGATATATATGTTCGATTTTCTTCCTATACTAGTAAAACAATTTTTCAAGATTTACTTAATTCAATAGAACAAATAAAAAGCTATGGAATTAAAGGAAAAAAAAGAAACTATGTTGATTATAATAAAGAAAGAAAAGTAAAACAAAGAAAGAAAAAACAAATAAAAAGAAGTCAATATTATTATGCTAAAGAAAATATTTTTACAAAAAAAGAAAATAAATTTCCAGAAAAATATTTAAATCAAATTATTGTTGGTGATAGTGAAAACATATTAAATAATATTCCTGATAATTGTGTTGATTTAGTATTTACATCTCCTCCATATAATTTTGGATTAGATTATAACAAAAATCAAGATGATCATTATTGGGAAGATTATTTTTCAAAGCTGTTTAAAATTTTTAAGGAATGTATCAGGGTTACTAAATATGGAGGAAGAATAATTATAAATATTCAGCCCTTATTTTCAGATTATATTCCAAGTCATCATTTAATAAGTAATTTTTTTATAAAAGAAAAACTTATTTGGAAAGGTGAAATATTATGGGAAAAAAACAATTATAATTGTAAATATACTGCTTGGGGAAGCTGGAAAAGTCCAAGTAGTCCATATTTAAAATATACTTGGGAATTTATAGAAATTTTTTGTAAAGGAGATTTAAAAAAAAATGGGAATAAAGAAAACATTGATATTTCTGCTGATGAATTTAAAAAATGGGTACTAGGAAAATGGTCAATTGCACCAGAAAAAAACATGAAAAAATATAAACATCCAGCAATGTTTCCTGAAGAATTAGTTGAGCGTGTTCTTAAGCTTTTTAGTTATAAAAAAGATATTATATTAGATCCATTTAATGGAGTTGGAACAACTAGTGTTGTTTCAAAAAGATTAAACAGAAAATATATTGGAATAGACATATCTAGAGAATATTGTAAAGTTGCACAAGCAAGAATTAAAGACTTAGAAGAAAAAAATTAAATTATTTACAAAATTAAAAATTAAAAATTAAGGCATATTTATATTTAGATACCTTTGCACAATGCTCAATTTTGTTCAAATTTTATAGTGTTTTTATAAAAAATGCTTTTGTGCGAAATAATTATTTATAAATCAATCTAAAAAAGCTAAACAGGTGAAAAAAATGAACAATCTGTTAATAGAAATAGGTGTTGAAGAAATTCCTGCTGGGTATATTATTCCAGCACTTAAATCCTTTAAAGAAAATTTGCTAAAAGCCCTTGAAAATAACCGTATTAAATATGGTAAGGCAAAATATTTTGGAACTCCAAGACGACTTGCTTTAATTGTTGAAAATATTTCAGATAAACAAAAAATACAATCTTCAACTATTATTGGACCTCCTGAAAAAATAGGGTTTGATAAAAATGGTAAGCCTAGTATGGCAGCAGAAAAATTTGCACAAAAAGCAGGGGTTAATTTAGATGAAATTATAATTACTCAAACTGATAAAGGAAAATATTTAAGCGCAAAAAAACAAGAATATTGTGAATTATCTGCAACTATTCTTGAAAATATTCTTCCAGATCTAATACTTAGTATTCCATTTCCTAAAAAAATGAGATGGGGTGATTTTTCCATAAGTTTTGCTCGTCCAATCATATCTCTTGTATCAATTCTAGGGAATACACTTTTAAATATTAAGCTTGCTGATATTAATTCATCTTTTTATGTTTTTGGACATGAATTTATGTCTTTTGAAAAATTTAAAATCAATAATGCTATGGAATATGTTTATGCTTTAAAGATTCTGGGAATTATAGTTGATATTGATGAAAGAAAAGCTTTGCTTAAAAAAGAAATTCAAGAAAAAGCATCTCAAAATGATTGTTACTATTTAGAAGATAAAGAGCTTGTTGACACAGTTACAAATCTTGTTGAATATCCTTATCTTATTGTTGGAAAATTTGATGATGAATTTTTAGAACTTCCAGATCAAATTCTTATTACTGCAATGAGGGAGCATCAAAAATATTTTGCTTTAACAGATGAAAAAGGCAACTTAAAACCCTATTTTATTGCTGCAAATAATACCAAGGCAAAGGACATGTCTCTTGTTGCCAAAGGACATGAAAAAGTTATTAGAGCAAGACTTGCAGATGCTAAGTTTTTTTATGAAGTTGATCTTGAATCAAGTTTAGATGAATTTGCTGAAAAGCTAAAAAAAGTTACATTTTATGCAGGTCTAGGTTCTATGTATGAAAAAACACAAAGAATAATTTCCCTTGGAAAATATTTAGTTAAAGTTGCAGAGTTAAAAGATCAAGATCTTGTTTATAACAATGTAGTAAGAACTGCTGAAATATGTAAAGCTGATCTTGTAACTCAGGTGGTTATTGAATTTACAAAGCTTCAAGGGGTTATAGGAAGTATTTATGCTGAAAAAGCAGGAGAAAATAATGAGGTTGCAATGGCAATTAAGGAGCATTATTGGCCTGTGTCTTCCGGGGCTTTTTTACCTGATACAATAACAGGAAAAATTGTTGCTATTGCAGATAAAATAGATACAATCTGTGGATGTTTTTCCATAAATTTAATTCCAACTGGAACATCAGACCCTCATGCCTTACGCCGTCAGGCTCTTGGTATTATTCAGATTATGCTGAAAGGAAATTTTAGTTTTTCATTAAAAAAATTAATTGAGAAATCACTTAGTTTATATGAACAAAATTCTGAAAAAGCAAAAATCCACACACAAAATATACTTGAATTTATAAAAGCAAGAATGGCTAATATGTTACTTGAAAAAGGATATTCCAGAACTGCTGTAAATTCTGTAACTGCACTATCATTTGATAATATTCCAGATATTCTTTTAAGAGTAATAGCTATTGATACTTTAAAAAAATCTTCTGATTTTAAATCTATTTCAACAACATTTAAGCGCGTTTTAAATATTTTAAAAAAAGAAAAATTTGAAATTACTATAGTAAATAAGTCTCTTTTTAAAGATGAATCAGAAGAAAATCTATATAAATTTTATAAAGATATAAATGTAAAAGTTGAAAAATATAAAAAACTTGGTGATTATAATCAGGCATTAAAAGAAATTTTAACTTTAAAATCCCATGTTGATAAGTTTTTTGATGATGTAATGGTAATGGTGGATGATAAATCATTAAAAGCAAATAGGCTTGCTTTATTATCTTTGGTTGCAGAGCTTTTTAGTGGTATTGCTGATTTTTCAAAGTTATAAAAATTTTAATTTAATAAATTTAATATAATACGGAGTATAATGACATGGCAGGATATAATTCAGAAAAAGATAAAAAACTTAAAGAATGGAAATGTGAGGAAACAGGACTTCTAATTTCAATTCATAAATATGACAAAGCAGAGGAAAAAGTTCAGATAGGTCCCAGAGTTTTGAAAAAAAAAGATGGTACAGATCGTAATCCAACAAAGGCAGGTCGTCTTTCTATTGAAGATATTATGTGGCTTTATGATATAATTGATGAAGTAAAAGATGAATTGTCAGCCCTAGTGGGACCTGAATAACTGCTGCCATAAGGCAGATTGGGTTTTTAATTCTTAGGTTACCTTATAATAAAACATAAAAAAATACTAAGTAGTTATTAAGTTCTTTCATATAACTGCCATAAGGC